>USIH01000085.1 GCA_900554705.1 uncultured Eubacteriales bacterium | reverse complement strand
ACGCCCATGACGATGCCGGTGCCGTAGCCCATGAGGACATAGTCGGAAACAAACATGGGCAGCGCCTTGTGGGTCACGGGGTTCATGACCTCGATACCGTCGATGCGCACGCCGGTCTTGTCCTTATTCAGCTCGCCGCGCTCAAAATCGCTCTTGTGGGCGGCGGCGTCCTGATAGGCGGCCACCTCGTCCCAGTTGCGGATGATGGGCTGCCACTTCTTCAGCAGGGGATGCTCCGGGGAGATGACCACATAGGTGGTACCGAACAGCGTGTCGGCACGGGTGGTGTACACGGTGATGTCGTCCTCGGTGTTGGTCTTGAAGGTGACCTCCGTACCGGTGGAGCGGCCGATCCAGTTGCGCTGCTGGGTCTTGACGCGCTCGATGTAATCCACATCATCCAGATCGTCGATCAGGCGCTGGGCGTACTTCGTGATGGCGAGCATCCACTGGCTCTTCTCCTTGCGCACGACCTCGCTGCCGCAGCGCTCGCAGACGCCGTTGACGACCTCTTCGTTTGCCAGCACGCACTTGCAGCTCGTGCACCAGTTGACGGGCATGGTGGTCTTGTAAGCCAGCCCCTTCTTGAACATCTGGAGGAATATCCACTGGGTCCACTTGTAGTACTTCGGGTCGGTGGTGTCCACCATTCTGTCCCAGTCGAAGCCGTAGCCGAGCATCTTGAGCTGACGGGTGAAGTTCTTGATGTTCTGCTGCGTGACGATGGCGGGATGGATGTGGTTCTTGATGGCAAAGTTCTCCGTCGGCAGGCCGAAGGCGTCAAAGCCGATGGGGTTGAGGACATTGTAGCCCTGCATGCGCTTTTTGCGGCAGATGATGTCCATCGCCGTGAACGGGCGCGGGTGGCCGACGTGCAGCCCCTGTCCGGAGGGATACGGGAACTCGATCAGCGCGTAGAACTTTTTCTTCTGCGCACCGGTCTGGCAGCGGTAAAGCTGCTGCTCCTCCCATATTTTGTGCCACTTGTCTTCGATGGCGGTAAAATCGTATTTCATAGCTTACTCCCCTAACGCGACCTGATTGGCGTCGTTCCAAAGGCGCTCCAGATCGTAAAATTCTCTTGCTTCGTTCGTAAAGACATGGACGATGAGGCAGCCGAAGTCCAGCAGCACCCAAGTGCCGCCGCGATGCCCTTCACGGTGCAGGAGCGGCTCGCCCATCTCGTCGGCGATCACGGCCTCCACGCTGTCGCAGAGGGTCTTTACGTGGGTGCTGGACGTACCGGTGCAGATGAGGAAATAGTCGGCAAGGCTGGTCACATCCGTGACCTCCAGCAGCTTGATGCTGACGCCCTTCTTATCGTCCAGCGTCTTGGCGGCGCGCAGCGCAAGTTCTTTCGGTGAATACATTTTCATTCTCTCCTCGTATTAAAGTCAGGGTTCATCCGGTGTAGGCGGTGCCGGCGTGGGCGGATCGGTGGGATCCGGCGTGGGCGGCTCCGTCGGTTCGGGGCCTTCGGTGGGAGGGTCAGGCTCGGTCGGATCCGTGGGATCCGGCGTCTGCGTCGGAGCGGTCGTGCCGTCGTTGTTGCCGTGCTGGCCGAAGCCGTAGTCGGAATACGTGCCGTCCGTGCTGTTGCCCTCACGCTGGCGGAAGTTCAGCTCATAGGTGGTCAGTTCTTTCTCCAAGGGGTTGAAGCTGGCGTTGAGCACCATCGCCGCACCCTCCGGATCGATCTGGTAAAAGTCGTTGTTGTCCACGTCCGTCACTTTTTCGCCCTGTAACACATCGCAGTAGCGCAGATTTGCACGCGAGAACGCGTCGGCAAAATAGCGCATCACTTCGGCGGGCATATCGGTCTGGAGCGCAGGCAGGACCGCGTCGATGTCCTCCGCAATCTGTGTGGCGGTGCGGCCGGAGACCGCCTGCTTCAAAAGCGCCGCGACAAAGTCGAGGCAGGTCTTCGTGCTCTTGGTCTCGATCACGTCGTAGCTCTCTTTATAGCAGAGGAACTGCGCCGCCTGCTCCGCGTTGAGATGGGAATTGCCGCCGACCCACGCGTCGGTGAAGGTGATGTCGGTCGGAACATCGAAGTCGACGCCGCCAAGGCGGTCAACGAGCTTCTGCATCGCCGTCTCGTCGAGCATCACATAATAGTCGAGCTTAAAGCCGAACATCCCCTCGACCGCCTCGCACACCTTGCGCAGGCCGCGCTCGGTCGTTGCCGACTCCTTCATGACGGAGCTAAGGCGCGGATCGTCGTAATTGCCGGAAATATAGGTGTCGCGCGGCAGCGCCGTCAGTGCGGTGTAGCCGTCGGAGAAGTTCAGCACGATGACCTGATCATTTCGTCCCGTCTTCGAGTTGTAGCCTACAAGAAGGACATTATAGATCTTCGAATCATTGCGGCTGGTGGGTTCCTGCATCGAAGGCGCAGGCTCCTGCGTCGTTGTGGGGATCTCCTCGGTGGCGCTCGGCTCGCGCGTCTCGACATCGCCGACGGTCGTCCCGTCCGTCTGCACCGTGGGCAGCGGCGGCAGCACCTTGCTGCGCGCGATCAGCACGATGCACATAATGATCGCGCCAAGCAGCAGCAGCGACGCGGCGGCGACATACAGCATCCCCTTCGTCTTACCGGAGAGGCGTCCCTCCTGCTGCGGCTCGGGATTTGTTTCCGGCGGCTGCACGGGACGCGGCTGCGGCACATAGCGCTGCGACGGCTGCGGCGTGGGACGCGGCTGCGGCGCGGGACGCGGCGCGCGCTGCACCGGCTCAGTCCGGCTCGGCATCTCCTCGCGCGGCGCGGCGCTTTCGGTCTCGCGGTAACTGCGGCGCGGTCTGTCCGCGCGGCGTCTTGAATTACCAAACAGTTTCATGCGTTATTGATCCTTTCCCTTAAGAAGGTCAGTGCGGCAAGCGTATTGCGATCCAATTCGCTCCCGCGTGCGTTCAGATAATCCACGGATTGGCGGAGGCCGAGCAGCACCGCGCGGTCAAGCGAGCTTTGCGCCGCCGTGCGCATTTCCTCCACACCCTTGATGGTTCGGTTCGGTTCTATATAGTCGGCAATGTAGATGATCTTTTCCAGTGTCGTCATGTCCGCCTTACCGGTAGTATGCCAGCAAATTGCATCACAAATCGCATCGTTTTCTCCAAAAACACGCGCCGCGACGGCAGCGCCGGTCTTCGCATGGAGCAATTTGTGATTTTCCCGTTCAAAATCGCTGATGATTATACCATAAGCGTCGCATAAATGCAACTGTGCCTGTCTGCCCAGTGCTTTTGTCACGTCGTGCAGGATGCCCGCGCGGCGTGCGTCCTGCACGTTCGCGCCGTAGCGCTCCGCCAACTGCACCGCCGTGTCGCTGCACCCGATGGCGTGCGGCACACGTTTGGCATCATACAGGCTCAAACTGACCTCGCGCAAGCGCTCAAACGGCAGGTTTTGCAGCGCCGCGCCGGTATAGTACAGGCCGTTTTCCCGAATATAGTGCAGAACCGGCTCCGGAAGCAGCCCGTCCGCGCAGCGGAAGGCAAGCATTGCCCGCGCCTCGGTGGACGAGAGCGTCAGATAGTCGTTGTTGACCAGCAGCACCCGCGCGCCCAGCTCCGTACGGAGGCGCTGCGCACAGGCCTCCAGCTTTTTCGGGTCGTCCGCGCTGCGGTGCGCCACGGCAAGCGTCGCCTGCGCCGTAATGCGCTCCGGCTGATACCAACCGGCAAAGGAGAAAAACATATCCGTTCCCATCAGCAGGAACAGTTCGTCCGTCGGATACTGCCGACGCAGCGCGTCGAGCGTATCGGCGGTGTAGCTCAGCCCCTCGCGCCGTGCCTCAATATCCGAGACTTCCACAAAGGGATCACCGGAAGCGGCAAGTCGTGTCATCGCAAGGCGCTGCGCAACGGTAGCGGAGTTTTCCGAGAGCCGTTTGTGCGGCGGTACCGCGGCCGGAATCAGGATGACCCGATCCAGCGAGAGTTTTTGATAAAACTCCCGCACGGCAAGCATATGTCCCAGATGCGGCGGGTTGAAGCTGCCGCCGAAAATACCGATCCTTGCCACTTCAGAATGACCTCACTTTGCTTTCTTTCTTCGTTCGATCGCCGCCTGGATCGCGGCCTGACGGAAGTATTCGTTCCGCTTTTCGCGCGCCTCCTGCGCTTGGCGACGGCGCTCCTGCGCGCCGCGGCGCACGGGATTCTCCGCCTTTTTCTTCAGCGCGCGTGCCTGACGCGCGGCCTCCTGCGCCTTCTTTTCGGACTTTTTATACAGGACGAATTTCGACCCGAGGCAGGCGACGCCCTCGGCGCCGAGCGCCTGACAGAGCGCGTCGCTGACCTCACGCGCCGAAAGAAGCGCGCTTTCCAGCACACGACCCTTGATCAGTTCTCTCGCCTCGATCTGTCTTCCGGCCTCGAGCAGCAGGTTCTCCGTAATTCCTTCTTTTCCGACCATCAGGGTCGTGTCAAGCGCCGTTGCCTCGGAACGAAGCTCCGCGCGCTGTTTACTTGTCAGCATCGTATTCCTCCATCTGTAACTTTTGAACAAACAGCCGCAGCGCCCGCGCGCGGTGCGAAATGCGGTTCTTTTCCTTCTCCGGAAGCATGGCAAAGGTCGTCTTGCGCTCCGGCACGTAAAACACCGGATCGTAACCGAAGCCGTTTTCCCCCTGCGGCGCGTCCAAGATCACGCCCGGGCACTCGCCGCGCGCCGTCAGCCGCCTGCCGTCCGGCAGGAGCAGCGTAATGACACACACGAAGCGCGCCGTGCGGCGCTCGGGCGGGACGTCCTTGAGCTGCTTGAGCAGATAGTTCAGCCGGTCGCCGTCGCTCTTGCACTGCGCGCCGCCGTAACGGGCGGAGTAGACCCCCGGCGCGCCGCCGAGCGCGTCGACCATCAGGCCGGAATCGTCGGCGATGACGGGCTGATGGCAGGCATCGAAGACTGCCTTTGCCTTGGCATACGAGTTTTCCTCAAAGGTCTCGCCGTTTTCCTCCGGCGTGAGGAAAATGCCCGCCTCCTGCATGGAGACAACCTCCATGCCAAGCTGCGTCAGGATGTCGGAAAGCTCCTTGCGCTTATGCGCATTGTTGCTTGCAAGGATCAGTCTCATACCAGCCCTCCCAGACAGCGGCGCTGCATTTGAACCAGCGTGGAATTTCCCTTGCGACAGAGCGCCAGCAGCTTGCGCTCCTCCTCAACGCTGAAGGGGCGTCCCTCCCCCGTCGCCTGAAGCTCCACGATGTGGCCTTCTTCCGTCATGATGCAGTTCAAATCCACAAGCGCACGTGAATCCTCCTCGTAGCAGAGGTCGAGCATACATTCGTTGCGGATGATCCCCGCGGAAATGCCGGAGACGAACGTGCGCACCGGCATTGTTTCGAGCTTGCCTTCTTCCATCAGCTTGCGGCAGGCAAGCGTCAGGGCAATGAAGCCGCCCGTGACCGACGCGGTGCGCGTCCCGCCGTCACCCTGCAAAACGTCGCAGTCGATCGTGATCGTCCGCGCCCCGAGCAGCTCCAGATCAACGGCGCAGCGCAGGCTCCGGCCGATCAGGCGCTGGATCTCCGCACTGCGCGCGGAGAGCTTCAGCTTCGCAATATCACGGCGACTGCGCTCGCGGTTGGCGCGCGGCAGCATGGAATACTCCGCCGTGACCCAGCCGCCCTTTGTCACGTGCGGCGGCACGCGCTCCTCCACGGAGGCATTGCACAAAACAACGGTGTCGCCCACCTCGATCAGGCAGCTTCCCTCCGCGAATTTGGAAAAGCCGAGCGTGACCTTGACCTTTCTCATCTCATCTGCCGCTCTTCCGTCCGGCCGCATCGAAATTCTCCCCTTTCGTCAGATCAGCGCGTCAACAAAGCTGCGCGCGTCGAAGGGCATCAGGTCGTCCACCTGTTCGCCCACGCCGATATATTTCACCGGAATTTGCAGGCTGTCGGCAACTGCGATGACAATGCCGCCCTTGGCCGTCCCGTCCAGCTTGGTCAGCGCGATCGCCGTCACACCGGCGATCTGCTTAAACTGCTGCGCCTGCATCAAGCCGTTCTGACCGGTCGTTCCGTCGAGAACCAGCAGCACTTCCTTGTCTGCGTCGGGCAGCTCGCGGTCGATTACGCGCGAAATTTTGCCCAGCTCGTTCATGAGGTTCGCCTTGTTGTGCAGGCGTCCGGCCGTGTCGCACAGGATCACGTCGACGCCGCGCGCCTTCGCCGCCGAAATGGCGTCAAAGACGACTGCCGCAGGATCGGCTCCCTCATACTGACGGACGATCTGCGACCCGCTGCGCTGCGCCCAAATCTCAAGCTGATCCGCAGCCGCAGCGCGGAAGGTGTCGCCCGCGCACAGAAGCACCTTTTTGCCCTGCTGCGTCAGGTGGTTTGCGAGCTTGCCGATGGTCGTCGTCTTGCCGACGCCGTTTACACCGATGACCAGCACGACAGACGGACGCGTGCCGATCTTGAGCGCGGTGTCGCCGACATTCAGCATCTGCACAAGAATGTCCTTCAGCGCATCGCGCAGCTCGTCTTCCTCGCGCAGCTTTTCCTCCTTTACGCGGCTGCGCAGCGCGTCGACCGCCTTTTCCGCCGTCTCCACGCCCAGATCGGCAAGGATGAGGCGCTCTTCCAGCTCTTCAAAGAACTCCTCGTCCGCTCCGTGGGAGAAAAGCCCGCCGAAGGCGTTGGACATCGCGGTTCTGGTCTTTTTTAGACCGTTTTTCAGTTTTTCAAACAATCCCATCAGGAAATCTCCTTTGTATGTATTCCAAGCTCGCGCTCCATCTGGTTCAGATCCAGATGAAGGATCTTCGATATGCCCTGCTCCTGCATCGTCACGCCGTAAAGGACATCCGCCGCCTCCATCGTGCCGCGCCGGTGCGTGACAACGATGAACTGCGTCTTGTTGGAAAAGCCCCGCAGATAGCCCGCAAAGCGCTCCACGTTACGGTCATCGAGCGCGGCGTCGATCTCGTCGAGCATACAGAAGGGCGTCGGGCGCACCTTCAAAATGGCAAAATACAGCGCGATGGCGACAAAGGCCTTTTCTCCGCCCGAGAGGAGCGTAATGGTCTTCAGTTGCTTTCCGGGCGGCTGGACACGAATCTCGATGCCGCAGGTCAGCGGCTGCGTCTTGTCCTCCAGCTCCAGCGACGCTTTGCCGCCGCCGAACATCTCGGTAAAGGTCTGGCCGAAGTAGGTATTGATCCGCGCAAACTCACCGACGAAAATCTCCGTCATCTGCTTCGTGATGTCTCCGATGATGCCCTCCAGCTCCCGCTTGGAGGTCAGCACATCGTCACGCTGGCTGCACAGATAGGTGTAGCGCTCGTTGACGCGGGCATATTCTTCGATCGCGCCGAGGTTCGGCGTGCCGAGGGCGGAAATCTTCCGTTTCAGCTCCGCCACACGCTTCTGCGCCGCAGTCAGGCTCTCGATCGGGGCAGCGACCTCCGGTGCGGTCGTTCGCGTAAGCTCGTAGGTCTCCCAGAGGCGGTCGATGATCTGCTTTTCCTCCATCTCCGCCGCCGCCTTCTTCGCCTCGAGGCGCGCGCTTTCGCGCTCCATATTCAGGATGTCGCGGTTTTTGTCCTGCGCTTCCTTTTCCGTCGCCGTTTTGCGCTCCTCGACCTTGCGCCGCTGCTCGAGCGCGAGGCGCAGCTCTTCGCGCTTTGCCTCCGCTGCCGCGCTGCCCTGCGCAAGTGTTTGCTGTGCCTGCTGCATCTGTACGGAGAGATCGGAAAGCTCCTTTTCGTAAGAAGCGATCAGCTCCCGCTTGTGCGCACGGTCGCCCTGCATTGCCTGCTCCAATCCGTTCAGGTGCGCGATCGACTCCTGCGCCGTCTGGCGCTCGGCCTCGAGCGCGGCGATCTCCATACGGATCGACGTCATTCGCTCGGCAAGACGATTGCTCTGCTCGGCTGCCACGCTCTGCCCGTCGGAAAGGACGGTCAGCTCCTGCTCCGTTTGACTGATTTGACGCTGCAACTGTTCGATTTGTTCCGTCAAAACGCGTTTTCTTTCCGCGTCCTTTTCGCCGCGCGCACGCAGCGCCGCAAGCTCCTGCCCCGCCGAGGCGATCGCCTCGCCAATGGCCGTTGCAAGGACGGAAAACTGCTTTTCTTCGCCTTGCAGACGCAGCGCTTCGTCCTGCGCCGCGCGCAGCTTGCCCTCTTCCGCACTGCGCTCAAATTCGAGCTGCTGCGTCAGGCGCTGCGCCTCGGCAAATTCGGCGCGCAGGCTCTGCACCCGCGTCTGTGCCGCTTCGCCCTCCTTTTTCAGGCGCGCGATCTCGTTGGCACGCGAGAGAATACCGGCGTTGCGCGACACGGAGCCGCCCGTCATGGAGCCGCCGGCGTTCATGACCTGCCCGTCGAGCGTGACGACGCGGAAGCGATGGGAAAAGGCACGCGCCATGGAAATGGCGCTGTCCATATCGCGCGTGATCACCGTTTTGCCGAGCAGGTTGTCCACCACGGCGCGGTAGCGCGCATCGTAGGAGACAAGCTCGGCGGCAATGCCGACAAAGCCGGAGGCGGCGGAAAGGCCGCGCTCGTTCAGCGTTTTGCCGGAAATGACATTCAGCGGCAGGAAGGTCGCGCGGCCGCCGTCGGTACGCTTCAAATAACGAATGGCGTTCTTGCCGCACTGCTCGTCGTCCACGACGATCTGCTGCATCGCGCTGCCCAGCGCCGTTTCGATCGCCACGGTATATTCATCCGGCGTGCGGATGAGCATGGAAATGGCGCCGTGGATACCGGCAAGGCCGCCGCGCTTGCTTTCCTGCATCACGACGCGAACCGCCTTGGAATAACCTTCAAAGTCGCGCTCCATCTCCTCAAACAGCTTGAGGCGGGACTGGAGCGTCTGGAGCGCCACCGCCGCATCGGAAGACTCCTTGGACAAGCGGTCGCGGCGCTCAATACGCGCCTGCGCGCGCAGACGATAGCCCTCTAACGTGTTCTGCGAGGCGGTGATCTCCTCCTGCGCGTCGTCAAGCGCCGCACGCACGGCGGCGAGCTTGCTCTGCGCGTCCTGCTGGCGGGAAAGCGCGGCGGTATG
>USIH01000084.1 GCA_900554705.1 uncultured Eubacteriales bacterium | reverse complement strand
CTTCTCGACGATCTCGACCACGCGCCAACGCTTGTCTTTGGACAGGGGGCGGGTCTCCATCACCTTAACGACGTCACCAACACCGCAAGTGTTCTGCTCGTCATGAGCCTTCAGCTTGTAGGTACGGCCGACGATCTTCTTATACAGAGGATGGGCGACGCGGTCCTCGATGGCGACGACCACGGTCTTGTCCATCTTATCGGAAACGACCTTGCCGACTCTGGTCTTGCGGGAGGAAATTCTCTTCTCTTCCATTTTACTTCTCCTCCTTTTCACGGATAACGGTCTTCACGCGGGCGATGTCGCGCTTGGTCTCGGCGATCTTGAGAGGATTGTCCAGCTGATTGGTTGCGTGCTGCATACGCAGGAAGAACAGATCCTTCTTCAGGGAGTCCAGCTTCTCGTTGAGCTGCTCCACGGTCATTGCACGTACTTCAGTTGCCTTCATCTCATTCACCTACTTCCTGGGCTTCGAGATCCTCGCGCTTGACGATCTTCGTCTTGATGGGCAGCTTGTGGCTGGCCAGACGCAGTGCCTCACGGGCGACCTCTTCGGAAACACCGGCGATCTCAAACATGACACGGCCGGGCTTGACTACTGCGACCCAATACTCGGGGGAACCCTTACCGGAACCCATACGGGTCTCAGCGGGCTTCTCGGTGATGGGCTTGTCGGGGAAGATCTTGATCCAGACCTGACCGCCACGCTTGGTATAGCGGGTCATGGCGATACGGGCGGCCTCGATCTGATTGCTGGTGATCCAGCTGGGCTCCAGGGCAACCAGACCGTACTCGCCGTAGGTCACCTTATTGCCGCGCATGGCCTTGCCGGTGAGGCGGCCACGGTGTACTCTGCGGTACTTAACTCTCTTGGGCAGAAGCATTACTGAGCGCCTCCTTCTTTCTTTTCTGCGGGCTTGCGGAAGCCGCCCTCGGGACGGGGACCGCGGTTGAAGCCGCCGTTCTGACGGTCACGGTTGAAGCCGCCGTTCTGGCCATCGCGGCGGAAGCCACCGCGGCGGTCGCCGTCACGACGGTTGCCGCGACGCTCACGACGCTCCTGATAGGGCTTGCTGGTGTCCAGGTTGCGCGTAGTGGTGCGCAGGGCCTGGGACAGGATCTCGCCCTTGTAGATCCACACCTTCACGCCGATGCGGCCGAAGGTGGTGGCAGCCTCAGCGAAGCCGTAGTCGATGTCGGCGCGCAGGGTCTGCAGGGGGATCGTACCCTCGTGATAGTGCTCGGAGCCGGCGATCTCACGACCGCCCAGACGGCCGCCGCAGTTGCACTTGATGCCCTTGGCGCCGGCGCGCATGGCGCGGCCCATGGCGTTCTTCATGGCGCGGCGGTGGGAGATACGCTTCTCCAGCTGGGCGGCGATGTTCTCAGCCACCAGCTGCGCGTCCATATCGGGGTTGCGGACCTCGACGATGTTCAGCTTCACGGTCTTGCCGATCAGCTTCTCCACGTCCTTGCGGTACTGCTCGATCTGCTCGCCGCCCTTGCCGATGACCACGCCGGGGCGTGCCACGTGCAGGTAGATGGTGACGACCTCGTTGCTGCGCTCGATCTCGATCTTGGAGACGCCGGCAGCGTACAGCAGCTTCTTCAGGTAGACGCGGATCTTGTGGTCCTCGACCAGCAGGTCGCCGACCTTCTCATTGCTGGCATACCAACGGGAATCCCAGTCTTTGATGACGCCCACGCGCATGCCATGGGGATTAACTTTCTGACCCATTTAACTGTTCCTCCCTTTCTTAGTCTCTCTCCGCGACGGCCAGCGTCACGTGAGAGGTTCTCTTGTTGATGCGATAGGCGCGGCCCTGGGCGCGAGGCATCATGCGCTTCAGGATAGGGCCGGGGGTGGCGAACACCTGGGTCACGACCAGCTTGTCGGGATCCATGCTGAAGTTGTTCTCCGCGTTGGCGCAAGCGCTCTTGAGCAGCTTGACCAGGGGCTCGGAGGCGGACTTGGGGGTGTTCATCAGGATCGCCATAGCAGTCTTGGCATCCTTGCCGCGGATCAGATCGCAGACGATCTGGACCTTGCGGGGAGAGATGCGGACGTATCTCAGATATGCTTTCGCTTCCATATTACTCTGCATCCTCCTTTTACGCTTTCTTGGTGTGGCCGCGGAAGGTACGAGTGGGCGCGAACTCGCCCAGCTTGTGACCCACCATGTCCTCCTGCACGTAGACAGGCACATGACGGCGGCCGTCGTGGACAGCGATGGTGTGGCCGACGAAGGCGGGGAAGATGGTGGAGCTGCGGCTCCAGGTCTTCAGCACGTTCTTCTCGCCCTTGGCGTTCATCTCTTCAACCCGCTTCAGCAGCTCAGGGGCAACATACGGGCCTTTTTTGATAGATCTGCTCATATTCTCTTGCCTCCTTTACTTCACGTTGCGACGCTTGACAATGAACTTGTCAGTGGGATTCTTCTTCTTGCGGGTCTTGTAACCCAGAGCCGGCTTGCCCCAAGGCGTGACAGGGCCGGGACGACCGACGGGGGACTTGCCCTCACCACCGCCGTGGGGGTGATCGCAGGGGTTCATGACGGAGCCGCGAACGGTGGGACGCCAACCCATGTGACGCTTACGACCGGCCTTACCGATCTGAACGTTCTCGTGCTCCAGATTGCCCACCTGACCGATGCAGGCCTTGCAGTTGGTGCGGATGATGCGGACCTCGCCGGAGGGCATACGGATCTGGGCGTTGTCGCCCTCCTTAGCCATCAGCTGGGCATAGGCACCGGCGGAGCGAACCAGCTGTGCGCCCTTGCCGGGATGCATCTCGATGTTGTGGATAACAGTACCCACGGGGATGTTGGCGATGGGCAGGCAGTTGCCGGGCTTGATGTCGGCAGCCGCGCTGGAGATCACCTTGTCACCGGCAGCCAGACCGACGGGAGCGATGATGTAACGCTTCTCGCCGTCCTCATACTGCACCAGCGCGATGTTGGCGCTGCGGTTGGGGTCATACTCCAGACGCAGAACGGTGGCTTCCATATCCACCTTGTCGCGCTTGAAGTCGATGATACGATACTTGCGCTTCTCGCCGCCGCCGCGATGGCGGACGGTGATGCGGCCGTAGCTGTTGCGACCAGCGTTCTTCTTCAGCACTTCAACGAGGCTGGCCTCGGGCTTGGCGTGCTTATCAATGCCGTCGAAGCCGGAGACAGTCATGTGGCGGCGGGAAGGGGTGGTCGGCTTAAAAGTTTTAATAGACATTCTCTACACTCCCTTCTCTTACACCATACCCTCGAAGAACTCGATGGTCTTGGAATCTTCAGTCAACTGGACATACGCCTTTTTCCAGCTCTTGCGCTGGCCGGGACGGGCGGCGCCCATGCGCTTGGTCTTGCCATCGTAGTTGATGGTGTTGACCTTGGCGACCTTCACGCCGAAGATCTTCTCCACGGCGTTCTTGATCTCGATCTTGCCGGCGGTGGGAGCCACTTCAAAGACGTACTTCTTATCGGAAGTAGCGGCCATGGAGCGCTCGGTAATGACCGGACGGATGATGATGTCGTATACGTTAGCCATTATGCGAACACCTCCTCGATTACTGCGAGGGCTTCCTTATCCAGCACCAGATACTTGGCCTTCAGAATGTCATAGACATTGATCAGGTTGGCCATAGAGGTCTCGACGCCGGGGATGTTGCGGGCGCTCTTGACGATGACGTCGTCCTTGGCGGGGGTGACCACCAGAGACTTGCCGTCAGCCTTGACGGCGGTCAGGAAAGCGCGGAAGTCCTTGGTCTTGATGCTGTCCATCTTGATGCTGTCGATGACGATGATCTCGCCGGCAGCGGCCTTGGCGGACAGAGCGGATTTCATAGCCAGTCTCTTGACCTTCTTGTTCAGAACGTAAGAGTAGCTGCGGGGCTTGGGGGCGAACACGATGCCGCCGTGGGTCCACTGGGGCGCACGGGTGCTGCCCTGACGGGCGTGACCGGTGCCCTTCTGACGCCAGGGCTTCTTGCCGCCGCCGGAGACCTCGGCGCGGGTCAGAGCGCTCTGGGTGCCCTGCCGGCAGTTTGCCAGGTGGTTCTTCACCACTTCGTGGACAACAGCGGTGTTCGGCTCGATGCCGAAGATGCTGTCGTTCAGCTCAACAGTACCGACCTCAGCGCCGGCCATGTTCAAAACTTTGATAGCAGACATTTCCTTAAGCACTCCTTTCCTTACTTAGTACGGGCGGAAGCCTTCTGCGGGTTACGACCGGAAGCCTTCTGCGGGTTGTTGCTGATGCCGGACTCGGCATGCTTGATGCGGTGGGTCTTGACGGTGGTCTTGATGAGCACCAGACCGCCCTTGGGGCCGGGGATGGCGCCGCGGACCGCGATCATGTTCAGCTCGGGATCGACCTTGACGATGTCCAGGTTCTGGATGGTGACCTGATCGCAGCCCATCTGGCCAGCGCCGATCTTGCCCTTGAAAATACGGCTGGGATCGGTGGTGGAGCCCATGGAACCGGCGTGACGGTGAACGGGGCCGCCGCCGTGGCTCATGGGAGTACGGCCGGCGTTCCAGCGCTTCACAACGCCCTGGTAGCCGTGGCCCTTGCTGGTGCCGGTGACGTCAACGAAGTCGCCCTCTTTGAAGGTGTCGGCCTTGATGATGTCGCCCACGTTCAGCTCGGCGGCGTTCTCCAGGTCGAACTCGCGGAGATACTTCTTGGGAGCCACGCCCGCCTTGTTCAGGTGGCCCATCTCGGGCTTGGTCAGCTTGCGCTCGGGGATATCCTCGTAGCCCAGCTGCACAGCGGCGTAGCCTTCCTTCTCGGCAGTCTTCTTCTGGATAACGGTGCAGGGGCCCGCCTCAATAACAGTAACGGGGATGACCTTGCCGTTTTCGTCGAAGATCTGAGACATACCGACTTTCTTGCCAATGATTGCCTTCATGTATGATCCTCCTTAAAGGTTATTGGTCGACATAGATTCAACTTCCATTGGGTAGAAGCCGCTTGCTCTGCCGACGTAACCCCCGGAACGCCTCACGCAAGTTAGCGCCCCGGCTGGGTAGCAAGCAAATTCGTTTGCGGGGATATTATATAAGGTGGGTTACAGCTTGATCTCGATCTCCACACCGGCGGGCAGATCCAGAGCCATCAGAGCCTCCACGGTCTTGGGGGTGGAGTTGGTGATGTCGATCAGTCTCTTGTGGGTGCGGCGCTCGAACTGCTCACGGCTGTCCTTATACTTGTGGGTAGCGCGCAGGATGGTGACGATCTCTTTCTTGGTGGGCAGGGGGATCGGGCCGGAGACGGAAGCGCCGGTGCGCTTGGCGGTCTCGACGATCTTCTCTGCGGACTGGTCGATGACCTGGTGGTCATAGGCCTTCAGACGAATGCGGATCATTTCTTTTGCCATTTGGTTTGTTCCTCCATTGTTTTGTACGGTTTTTTCTTGCTTTGACCAATGCCGTACGGTGAAAAATTTCTTATACGCCGTTCCGTGCGTATCATTCCGGCTCACAAGAAACACCGGCGATAAGGCCGGTGTCCTTCTGGCGCGGCGATCTACGCCGACGTACAGAGATCTCTCAGCCGCCCGATTATCGGACATACTCCCCGGAAGTTACCTCCTTGCGGAGCAATCTCCCGGTTCATCGCATTGCAAACGCTCCCGGGTGTGTTGTCCCCGTTACGCGCGTACTTGCATATGATATAGGAAAATCGGTTGGATGTCAAGAGAATTTTTCTATTTTGTTTACAAATTTTTCTGGATTTTTTCGGTAGTTTTGACAGGCATAGATGTTGTGGCAAAGTAGGCGCCTCTCTCCCCTATTTGGTGTCCCACCGGCCGGAAAAGAGCCGCCTTTCGGCGGCTCTTTTTGCATATACGCTTCCGGTATGCTCACTCTTGCGGGGCACTTGGCGTATCGGCGGTCAGATCCGCTTCCACTTGGCGCCGCGGGGGATGTCGGTGACCTCGATGCCCTTGGCCTTCAGCTCGTCTCGAATGCGGTCGGCCTCGGTGAAGTTCTTGGCCTTCTTGGCGTCGGCACGGGCGCGGATCAGCGCCTCCACCTCGCCGTCCGTCTCGCCGGACTCGCTGATGACGGTGAATACACCGGCAACGGGAGCGGCGGTCTGCTTGGCGCGGAGAGCCGCCGCCTTCTCCAGCAGCTTCAGCCCCAGCGCCTCGAGCCGCTTGCCCTCGGAAAAGATATAGTTTGCCGCGTCCATCTGCTCATCGGGCGTGAGCACCTGACTGCGCAAAAGGTCTGCATAGCCGATGATGGAGGTCATGGGCGTTTTCATCTCGTGCGAGAAGTCGGCCATGAACCGCTCCTGCAGCGCCATGGTCTCCTGAATGCGGTTGACATTGCGCTCAAGCTGCCCGGCCATGCGGTTGAAGTCGGCGGCGAGCTGCCCCACCTCGTCGCGCGAGCGCACGGGCGCGCGGTAGCCGAGATTGCCCCGCGCCAGCTCCCGCGATGCGCGCGAGAGCGTGCCGAGCGGGCGCGTCAGCAGGTAAGATGTGACCCATGCCACGGCTGCGCCGAAGGCGACGAGGATCAGAAACGTCGTGTGGTAGGCGCGCTGCTGCGTCTGGCGCACGGTGTAGATGTTCGACACGTCGAACGCGAGCGTCACGCTCGTGCCGTCGGCCGCTGCGCTGAGCGTGAGGTAGTGCCGGTTGTTGCCGGTGTGCACGATGCTGGTCACGCCGCTGCCTTCCGGAGGCTCGGGCGCTTCGTCGAGCAGCAAGGCGTCGCCCAACTCGAACATCTGCGCGCTGAAGCGGATGCGTGCCGATGTGCTCGCTCCGCCGCTGCCGAGCTTGCGCAGCACGAGCGTGACGGTGTTGACCGCCGTGCCGGGCGAGGTGTTGTCGCCGAGCAGATCCAGCACGTCCACGATCATGCGGTAGGTCTGCACGGCGGTGTCGCGCTCGCGGGCGATGGAGCTGGAAAACGACTGCGCGATCATGAGGCTGCCGCCGATGCCGTAGATCAGCGACAGCAGCAGTACCATGGCGATCGTGAGCTTTGCGCGAAATCTCATCCGCTCACACCTCCAGCCGGTAGCCGACCTTGTTCACGGCCAGCAGCCGGTTTTCCCAGCCGACCTTTTTGCGCAGCCGCTGGATGTGCAGATCCACGGTCTTGCTGCCGTAGCTGTACTCGCCGCCCCAGACGTGCTCATAGATCGTCTCGCGGTAGAGCGCGGTGCCGGGGTTGCGGGCAAAAAACAGCAGCAGGTCATATTCCTTGTGCGTGAGCGCGATCTCCTCCGCGCCGCGCCAGACCTGCATGGCGCGCGTGTCGATGCGCAGCCCGCCGATCTCGATGACGGCGTCGGTCTTGTTGTAGCGCCGCAGCACGACGTCTACACGCGCAAGCAGCTCCAGCACCTCAAAGGGCTTGACGATATAATCCTCCGCGCCCATGCGCAGTCCGCGCACGCGATCGTTCACAGAGCCCATTGCCGTTATGAATATGACCGGCACGCCCAGCGGCCTTATATACTCCAAAAGCTCAAAGCCGTCGACCTCCGGCAGCATGATATCGAGCAGCACGAGGTCATACACGTTTTCGTCGAACATATCGGCAGCTGTCATGCCGTCAAAGGCGCAGTCGCAGCTGTAGCCAAGCTTGCCGAGGCTGAGCTTAATCAGATCGGATATGGGTTTTTCATCTTCAACAACGAGAATTTTAATCATTTTCATCACCCGCCGTATAAATCATAACACATTTCGGCATCATAGCGGCAAAAAAGCGCAGCCTCAGCTGCGCTTTTTAAGAAATTTCAGCTTTGTTTCGCTTGTTATGATAGCAAGGAAGATAAGGCAGAAGCCGAGAGCAATGTTAAATGTAAGCACCTCTTCGCCGAGAATAACAGATATTGCTGTTCCGAAAACGGACTCAAGCGTCAGGATAACTGCGGCCTGAGCCGGCGGCGTGTACTTCTGTCCGATGGTCTGGAGGAAAAAGCACAGGCCGGTGCATATAAAGGTCATGTAAGCAATGCTCCACCATGTGCCGTTCGGGATATCGTGCGGCACCGGCTCGAAAACAGCAGCGCCGATAAGACAGATAATGCCTCCGACGGCAAACTGGATCATCGTCACGATAAGAGGATCTCGATCCTCGACAGAGCGCGCCGTTACGATGATGTGCAGTCCGTAAAACAGGCCGCAGCAGATAGTGAGCATATCGCCGATATTTACACTCAGGTCGTTATTAAGGCACACGAAGCCCATTCCGATAAGGCAGACGACGGCCGCGAGAATATTATATCTGTCCGGCTTTTTGTGCGCTATCGCCCAGTACAGAAACGGGACGAGAATGCAGTATGTAGCCGTCAGAAACGCGTTTTTGCCCGGAGTCGTGTACACAAGGCCGTAGGTCTGCACGATGTAGGCAAGCGCAAGGCAGGCGCCCATGAGCATGCCGCCCTTTATATAGCCCCTGTCTATCTTTTTAAAGCGCGGCAGGCAGGCTATGAGCATCATAAGCGCCGCTCCGACAAAGCGGATGGCAAGCACCCACATCGGTGTAATGCTGTCGAGCGCTGACTTTAAAATGACAAACGAACTGCCCCATATGAGCGTTGTACCGATGAGGCAGGCTCGCCCTATATTTGCTTTGTTGTTTTTCATTTTGATTATATTTTTACCATATGCAGTGCGGCGGCGCGCAGCATGAGCTTCTTTACCGTGCCGCTGTCAAATTCGATTTCTATAAGATAGTCGTTGCCCATCGGGGTCATTTTTATGAGCCTACCGTCGCCAAAGGCCTTATGGCGCACCCGGTCGCCGACGGAGAACTGCGGCTTCCCGGCCGTTTTGGGCTTAGGCGCGGCGGGCGGCGCAACAGGCTTCTTAAGGCTTTGGCCGGACTGTGCACGGAAGGCAAACTCCCTCTGCACCTGCGAGCGCTCGGAATAGCCGTAGCCCCTGGGGATATTGCGCTTTTCAAGATGTTCCTCCGGTATCTCGTCGATAAAGCGCGAGACGCGGTTTGCAGTCGTGCGGCCGAAGAGCATTCTCTGACGTGCGCCGGAAAGGAACAGGCGCTTTTTTGCACGCGTTATGGCAACGTAGCAGAGTCTGCGCTCCTCCTCCATCTCGTCGGCCTCGCCGATGGCCTTTATTCCG
>USIH01000083.1 GCA_900554705.1 uncultured Eubacteriales bacterium | reverse complement strand
CCAATGACAATAATCCTTACCGTTTCGGTACGTATAAGAACATTTGGTGGACCTTAGGGGGATCGAACCCCTGACCTCAAGATTGCGAACCTTGCGCTCTCCCAGCTGAGCTAAAGGCCCATATGCCGCCCCGCGGGGCATTTTTCGCCGTCTCTTGTGGACGACGGTGCTATTATAGCACAAACCGTGAAAAATGCAAGTGCTTTTTTCATTTTAATGGATAAAAGATGTTCCCGCTGCGGAAATTTCAAAAAAGTCGCTTGACACGAGGGTGTCCGTTCCCTATAATCAAAGTTACCGAACGGTTCCATTTAGGAGAGGAGTGTGCCTATGGCCGGAGATACGAAGGAGCGGATTTTAGAGACTGCGCTTGCGCTGTTCGCGCAAAGCGGCTATCTCGGGACCTCCATGAGCGACATTGCGGCGCAGCTGGGAATCACCAAAGCGGCTTTATATAAACACTATGCCGGCAAGCAGGAGATCTTGGATCAGATCGTGGCGCGTATGCGCGAAATGGACTATGCGCGTGCCGAGGAATACGAAATGCCGGAAGCGGAACCGGACGGCTTCGCGGAAGCCTATTTGCGCACACCGATTGACAAGATCCGCGCCTACAGCGCCGCGCAGTTCGACCACTGGACGAAGGAACCGTTTGCCGCGAACTTCCGAAAAATGCTGACGCTGGAGCAGTATCGGGAGCCAAGATTCGCGCAGCTTTATCAGCAATACCTTGCGACCGGCCCGCTGGAATATATGGCAGCGATCTTCCGCAAGCTGACGGACACCGACGAGGCCGCCATGCAATTGGCGCTGGAATTCTACGGGCCGATGTATCTGCTCTACAGTGTCTACGACGGCGCGGCGGAAAAAGAATGCGTCGCTTCCCTGTTAGACGCGCATATCCGTCGCTTTATCACCAAACTTGAGGGTTCCTCTCTCTAACACTGAATAGGCGAAAGGACGCAGCGGCGTGTGCCGCTGCGTTTTCGTTTCATTTAGGAAAAATACGTCCGCTCCAGTGTTTTCACCATATCCACGTAGAGGTCGCGGCAGTCGGCAGGGCGGTTTTCCAGCAGCGCCGTATAGCAGGGCGTGAGCCAGCGGGCGCGGATCTGCGCGTAGCGCTCCTCCGGCTTGTCCAGCAGGTCGATGCAGGCGACGATCGCAGGCGCAATGTCGTAATACGTGTCGATCAGCTCGCCGCCGCCGTTTTGGCGCAGCCAGCCGTCGCGGAAGGCGCGGAAGGCCGTCAGCTCGGCGCAGTCGTCGCCCTTGCCCTCATGCTCGCACACGGCGGTGGTGATGAAGCAGAATTTACGCTTGCGGTAACCGCTCGCCATGACGTCATAGTCGCCCGGCGTCCAGATCTCCTTCGGATAGCGCGCGAGCCACTGCGCGTGCAGCTCGGCGCGGAACGGCTCGGCGCAGGCAAGTTCCAGCTTTTTGGCAAGCGGCGTCAGGAAAATGGCGAGCACGACCTTCTCCTCGAAGAACATTGCGCTGCGCCCGCTGCGCCTTCCATAGCGCTTGTCGCCGCGCAAAAACGCGTCAATATCGTCCATCAACTCGGAACAGACCTGCGAAACGAACTGCTTATCGCCGCCCGCAAGCTCGTCGAGCAGCCGCAGCACCTGCGCGTTCTCCTTCTCATAGCGCGCGAAGGCAGGGAAAAACTCCTTCTTCCCCAGCTTCTTATAAAAATCGGGGTAGCCCGTGGCGGCGCGGCGCAGTCCCTCGCGCAGCTCCGAAAGTGCCTCCGGGTCGCGCTGGCGTGCAAAGAGCGCGTCAAGCCGCGTGCGCGTGCCGCAATATAGGCAGGAAAACTCCTCCAGTCCCTCCGGCAGTTCCAGCTCCTTGCCGCAGCTTGGGCAGGTGATCTTAATGTGTTCCATGGCGGTCCCTCCTTTTATTCGATCCGTTTGCTCGGCTTGAGATAGCGCTCCTCTTCGGAAAAAACACAGCCGCAATACTTTTGGATATACATTCCCAGCTCGCGCGCACGCGCCTGTCCCTCGCGGAAGAAGGGGCGGAAATCGCGGTAGAGGAAGGGCACGCCGTAGGCCTCGGCCGCGCGCTGCGCCGTTTCGCGCAGCAGCTCATGCTGCTGATAGGGGCTGATGAACAGCGAAGAGGTGAAGCTGTCAAATCCGCCCTCTGCCGCCGCCTGCGCCGCCGCAAACAGGCGCATCTCATAGCACCGGACACAGCGCCCCGCAATATCCTCCGCCACCGCGCGCACGAAGGGGCGCAGCGCGTATTCGTCGCGCTCGATGAGCCGCAGAGAAACGCTCTGCGCGTAGTCGCGCAAGCAGTTGCGGCGCGCGCGATATTCGGTAAAGGGATGAATATTCGGATTATACCAAAATCCGGTCGGCTCGACGCCCTCTTCGCGCAGCACGTCGATGCAGCGGTTTGCGCAGGGCGCGCAGCAGATATGCAGCAGTGTGTTCATAACGTTCCTCCAATTTCTGCTTTCAGTATAGCACACAACGCCCCGCGCGGCAACGAAAAATTTTTTTGAAAAAATGCTTGACAAATCGGAAGGCGTCTGTTAAGATAAAAGCAGAAATGATAATCATTATTATTTAGGAGGACGCAATGGCTCAGCAAAAGCACAGCAAAAAGCGCGACGCGATCCTGCAATGCGTCCGCTCCACGAAATCACACCCGACGGCCGACTGGGTCTACGGGCAGCTCCGGCCGGAGATCCCCGACCTGTCGCTCGGCACGGTCTACCGCAATCTCGCCGCGTTCAAGCGCGAGGGCGTGATCGCCTCGGTCGGCGTGGTGGACGGAATGGAGCGGTTCGACGCCAACACCGCGCCGCACGCGCACTTTGTCTGCAAGCATTGCAGCGCCGTCATTGACGTTGACGTCCCCCTGCCGGAGGAGCTTTGCTCCGCCGTCGCCTGCGGCAGCGTGGAGCACTGCGAGCTGACCTTCTTCGGCATCTGCCAAACCTGTATCCAATAACAACATGAATAAATTTTGGAGGTAAAATCAAATGAAAAAGTATGTATGCCCCGTTTGCGGTTATGTTCACGAAGGCGAGATGCCGGAAGGCTTCCGCTGCCCCCTGTGCGGCGTTGCCGGCGAGAAGTTCCTGCCGGTGGAAGACAACGCGGCGCTGGCTGCCGAGCACGTGTTCGGCATCGGCACGAAGCTCGACGGCGTGCCCGAAGAGGACAAGAAGGTCATTCTCGATCAGCTCAAGGCGAATTTCACCGGCGAGTGCAGCGAGGTCGGTATGTACCTGTGCATGGCGCGCATCGCGCACCGCGAAGGCTATCCGGAGATCGGCCTGTACTGGGAGAAGGCGGCCTATGAGGAAGCCGAGCACGCGGCAAAGTTTGCGGAGCTTCTCGGCAGCGAGCTGGAGCCGAACATGACCGACTCGACGAAGAAAAACCTTGCTTGGCGCGTAGAGTGCGAGTTCGGCGCGACGGCCGGTAAGTTCGAGCTGGCAAAGCTGGCAAAGAAGCATAACCTTGACGCCATCCACGACACCGTGCACGAGATGGCTCGCGACGAGGCGAGACACGGCAAGGCACTGAAGGGTCTGCTGGATCGTTACTTTAAGTAAGCGCCATGGAGGGCGAGAACACCGTGATCTGCACCTGCAAGCACGTAACGCTTGCGCAGATCGAGCGCGTTCTGCACGAGAGCAAACGGTTTTCTGACGTAGAGGAAGAATTTGCCGCCGTGCAGAAACTCACCCACTGCTCCACCGGATGCGGCGGATGCCACGATAGGATCATGCGCATCATATCCGACGCGATGAGCGGCTGAACAGAAAGGAAACTGCTATGAAATACGAATGTCCCTGCGGCTATGTCTACGACCCCGCCTTGGGCGACCCCGAAAACGGTGTAGCCCCCGGCACAGCCTGGGAGGATGTCCCCGAAGATTGGGTCTGCCCCACCTGTGGCCTGAGTAAGGATGCCTTTTATCCCGCGGAATAAACGAAACAAGCCCTTTGAGAGGAAGCGGAAACAACTCCGCTTCCTCTCCTTTTGTGTCCTTTGCGTGTCCCGCCGCCTTTTTCAATTGTCCAAAGGTCGGAAAAATGTAGCGCAGGGCTTGTGCCCCGCGCTTAAAGAGTTTTTCACGGAATGCTTACCCAGATAGCCGGGCGAATGCCATATCCATACTTCTGTTCCGTTGTATTGACGAGCTTGCCCGCGTTTCCTCGCTGTCCGCCTACCCATGCGCCATCACGAAGGATCCAGTTGCAATACGCTCCGGTTCCCATCGCATTTTCATAAACTTTCACGCCATCCTTGATCGCCGTCTCGGAGGCCATCGCCAAACGCCACTCGTTGTCTTCTCCGGGCATATAGGTGTCTACCTCTTCACTATTCAGCAAAAACATATAACCCTTGGATTCTTCCCCGTCTAAAATGGGGTGCATTGTTTGATTCTTTTGCTCGTCAGTAAACATACGTCCGGCAAGCATGCTCATATGAGAGAGCATTTCTGAAGTGTGCCATTTCCCGTCGACGCTATAATTTGACTTGGGTGCAATGGCCGTTTTGCACAGTAACACTGCGTGGTCTTCTTGCACATCCAGCACGATCCATTTGATATCTCCGTTGTAATTGCCGAAAATCACCTCATCACCCACCGCGATGTTCGTGAAGGGGCTTTCTTCTGTGATGCTGGTGGCCGGACTTTCCTCTGTGATCTTGTCAGCATTCCCCTTCTCTCCGCCGCCGCAAGCAACAAGGGAGAAGCACATGACTGCTGCCAAAAGCAGCGCAAATATTTTTTTCATCGTCTTTTACCTCATTTATTGTATTCTTTGTTTCTATTACAACACGCACCGCGTTCACGGCGACCTCATGCACATATCGGCCATCTGTTTTCCCTCCAGTAAAAATAAAAAGTGTGTAGCCTGAGAGGCTACACACCGAAAAATGCATAGCCTCAAATGCTGCGACACATCTTTTACGCCATATAGGTGCAAAAACAGAGGATGCATTTTTACCGAAAGGGAAATGCACCTATCATGGCTTTCTTATTCAGATGTGTCGCAAGCATATTTTACCACAGACTTTCCATAAATGCAAGCCACCCTTTCGCGTTTTTCGCGCCGTGCGCCGAAGCTGGCACGGCGCGCACGCAGAACCGCAAAACCCGTGCGCAGCCGCAAAAAGCCTGCGCACGGGTTTCCTTATTTACGATACGCCCTCCGTGCGGCGGAGCTGCTCGATGCGCGCGCCGCTGTAGTAGTGCAGGAGGATCTCCTCAAAGTCAGACCCCTGTAACGCCATGGTGCGCGCGCCGTATTGGCTCATACCGACGCGGTGCCCGTAGCCGTGGGTCGTGATCTGCACGCCGTCCGTCAGCGGCACAAGCTCCATATCCGTCGAGCGCAGGGAGAAGAGCCTGCGCAGCTCGGTGCCCGCGATCCACTGCCCGCCGATCTCGATGCGCGCGATACCGCCGCCTGTGCTGCGCTCCACCGCGCCGAACCACGTTTCCGGCGCGCCGCTCAGGGAAAGCTCCGGATGGGCGGCAGTCAGGGTGTCTGCGAAGGTCTGCGCGTCGATGCACTCGCTTTGCGCGGCATAGGGTGTGTCCTCCGGACTTTCGACCGATTGCAGGTAAGGCACCTCGCCGCCCCAGACGGCGACCGCTGCCTCCGTTCTTCCGGCGGCACTGGAGAAGAAGGTCGCATCGATGAGCGCGCCGTCATAGGTCAGCACCAGACCGTCCGTCGTACTGACCGCCGCCTCAAAGGCCGCATCGCGCTCCTCCCGCCAACCCTGACAGCACGCTGCGCTTGCGCAGACATCCGCGCCGGTGTGCTTGTTCGCCGCCGCCTTGCGCAGCGCAAAAGTGCGCGAAGCGACGGCCTGCGCCCGCAGCGCCTCGGTCGGAAAATCCGACGGCAGCTCCGCCGCCAGCACGCCGACAAGATAGTCGTGCAGCGAGATCTCCCGCACCCCATCGTCCGTCAGCAGCCGCAGCGTGAGCGTGCGGTCAAAGGAAACGGGTGTCGTCTCCGCCGTCTGCCGCTCCGTCTGCGTGACCGGCACGGTCGAGGCAGCGGTCGGCACCTGCTTGTCCGTCCGCCGCACACCGCGCAGCAAATAGCCCGCCGCGCCGCAGCACAGGCACAGCGCCACGATCCATGCAATATTCCGTTTCATCATACCTTGTACCTCCGCTTTCGTTTTTTCCAGTCTATGTACCGGCGGCAGAGAACATTCTGCCCATTTTTACGCGAAATGAACCCACGGCGTGCCGCATCGGCGACCCGATCGGTATCGAGCAGGAGCCTTCCTCCTTCTTGCTTTTTGGCAGCGGGTGTGGTATAGTGACTTTGTATCTTTTGGATGGGAGAACGCTCATGCTAAAAAACTACCTATTCACGTTTCTGCTCTCCATGGTTCCCGTGATAGAGCTGCGCGGCGCGATCCCTTACGGTCTTGCGCACGACTTGGAGCCGTGGCTGGTCTACGCGTTGAGCGTAGTCGGCAACCTTTTGCCGGTTCCCTTCATTCTTCTGTTTGTGCGCCGCGTGCTGGCGTGGATGAAGACGCGCCCGCGTCTGTGCCGCCTCGCCGAAAAAATCGAAGCGCGCGGGCGGAGCAAAAGCAAAAAAGTCAAAAAGTCGGAGACTGTCGGCTTGTGCCTCTTTGTCGCCATTCCTCTCCCGGGAACCGGCGCGTGGACGGGCGCGCTGGTCGCCGCCCTGATGGAAATGCGCCTCATGCGCGCCCTGCCGACGATCTTCCTCGGCGTGCTGCTTGCCGGTCTGGCCGTCACTCTGATCATGACGCTGGGCATCACGGCGCTTGATTTTCTTGTTGGATAAAGGAGTATTGCTATGGAACATCTGATCGATCGTCTTTCCGCCCTTGTCGGCGCCGCATTTGAAGCGGCGGGCTATCCGGCGCAGTGCGGCAGAGTCACCCCGTCGAATCGCCCCGACCTGTGCGAATTTCAATGCAACGGCGCTATGCCCGCGGCAAAGGCTGCGCACAAGGCGCCCGTGGTCATCGCGGGCGAGGTGGCGCAGCAGCTGCGCGCCTGCGACGCTTTCTCCACCGTGGAGGCCGTCGCGCCGGGCTTCCTCAATCTGCGCCTGCGGGAGGACTACCTCGCCGCGCACCTTAACGCCATGCGCGAGGGCGCGCGCCTCGGCGTGACGGACGCGCCGACGCACCGGCGTGTTGTTTTGGACTACGGCGGGCCGAACGTGGCAAAGCCGCTGCACGTGGGGCATCTGCGCCCCGCCATCATCGGCGAGAGCATCAAGCGCATCTACCGCTATTTCGGCGACGACGTGATCGGCGACATCCATCTGGGCGACTGGGGGCTGCAAATGGGTCTGGTCATCGCGGAGCTGCAGGAGCGCAAGCCCGAGCTTCCCTACTTTGACCCCGACTTTATCGGCGCATATCCGGAGGAAGCCCCCTGCACCGTGACGGAGCTGGAGGAGCTGTACCCCTTCGCCAGCGGCAAAAGCAAGGAGGACCCCGTCTTTGCCGCCAAGGCGCATGAGATCACGGCGCAGCTGCAAGCGCACCAGCGGGGCTACTACGCCCTATGGCAGAAGATCCTTGCCATCTCCGTGGCGGATCTGCGGAAAAACTATGAAAATCTGGACGTCACCTTCGACGTCTGGAAGGGTGAGAGCGACGCCGAGCCTTATATCCCGCCCATGCTCCGGCGGCTGGAGGCGGAGGGTCTGCTCAAGGACAGCGACGGCGCGAAGGTCATCGAGGTAGCGCAGGAGGGCGACCGCAAGGAAGTGCCTCCGTGCATCATGGTCAAGCGCGACGGCGCGACGCTCTACGCGACGACCGACCTTGCAACGATCGTGCAGCGCATGGAGGACTACCACCCCGACAAGATCCTTTACGTGACGGACAAGCGGCAGAACCTGCACTTCGAGCAGGTGTTCCGTGCGGCGCGCAAGAGCGGCATCGCACCGGCGACGACGGAGCTTCAGCACATCGGCTTCGGCACGATGAACGGCAAAGACGGCAAGCCCTTCAAGACCCGCGAGGGCGGTCTGGTGCGGCTGGAGACACTGATCGCCGACGTGACGCGCTATGTGGAGGACCGCATTGCGGAAAACCAGACGCTTCAGGGCGATGAGGCGCACGAGACGGCGAAGAAGATCGCCATCGGCGCGCTCAAGTACGGCGATCTGTCTAACCTTGCTACGAAGGACTATATCTTCGATCTGGAGCGCTTTGCCGCCTTTGAGGGCAACACCGGCCCGTATCTCCTCTATACCATCGTGCGCATCGGCTCGATCCTCAACCGCTACGGCAAGCCCGTCGACACGCTGCCCATCCGGCCTGCGGATAACCCCTCGGCCAAGGCGCTGGGGCTGACGCTCTGTCAGATGCCCGACCAGCTCTATATGGCCTATCGCGACAGCGCGCCCAACGCCGTGTGCGCCTATGCCTACGAGGTCGCCTCGGCCGCCAATAAGTTCTACCATGAAACGCGCATCCTCTCCGAACCGGACGAAGAAAAGCGGCGCGGCTACGTCGCCCTTGCCGCGCTGGCCAAGCGCGCGCTGGAGGAATGCATCGACCTGCTGGGCTTCTCCGCCCCCGCACGTATGTAAACAAAAGCAACGCACGCCCGTCAGAGATACGTCAGGGCGTGCGTTTCCTTGCAAAAGACAAAAATAAGCCTTGACAAGCTACCGGAAGTATGCTACTATTTTATGGCTGATGTTGAACCTTTTATGCGGGTGTAGTATAACGGCTAGTACAACAGCCTTCCAAGCTGTGGGCGTGGGTTCGATTCCCATCACTCGCTCCATACGCGCCGGTAGCTCATCCGGATAGAGCAACTGCCTTCTAAGCAGTAGGTGGGGGGTTCGAGTCCCTTCCGGCGTACCATTCCGTACGACACCGGAGAAAGGGCAGCGTCAGGACGAAGGCGCGCCACAGGCGCCTCTGTGCGGGAAGCAATATGGTGGGTGTAGCGTAGTTGGTTAACGCGTCAGATTGTGGCTCTGAAGACCGAGGGTTCGAGTCCCTTCACTCACCCCATTCTCCCCCTTCAGCGACTTCCACATTGGGATGTCGCCAAGCGGTAAGGCACCAGACTTTGACTCTGGCACTCGCAGGTTCGAGTCCTGCCATCCCAGCCATGTCGGAGCAAGGCACGTGCCTTGCTCCGATTCTTTGACCCGCTAGCTCAGCAG
>USIH01000082.1 GCA_900554705.1 uncultured Eubacteriales bacterium | reverse complement strand
GGGGTCTGCACGCCGCCGCCGGTGCAGGAGGCAAGCTCGCCGAAGGTCATGCCGACGGGCGTCATGCCCTTAAACTCGCGGTTGACGACGATGAAGCCGTTGCTCATCGGTTCGATGCCGCAGATGCACTCGAAGCAGCCGCAGGAGGTCATCGGGTCTTCCAAAATAGAGTAGAGCGTGACAGTCTCGACCGCGCCGTGGGTCGCTTCCTTGATCATCTTGTTGACCGTCTCATAGCGGCCGGTGCGCTCGTCGATGCAGCCTTCCTTGAGGATGGGCTGGCAGGGGCCTTGCGGGTTCAGCTCATTGGTCGCCTTGGCGTCCAGCCACGACACCGCGCCGCACAGACCGAGGCGTTCCGGCGTGACCACGCAGCAGTGCGCCGGTGCGAAGGACTGGCAGAGGATGCAGGTGTAGAAACGGTCGACGGATTCATCGGTCATGGAGGACAGACGGTCGTCGCGCGCATTGTAGCGCGGCATGGCGATCTCGTCGCGGAATTTTTCGGCTTCCGCCTCGTCGGTGATGAGCGTCACCTGACACTGATCGACCACGGCGTCAAACTCGTCCATGATCATGTGGTAGAGCACTTCGCCAAAGTCCTTCAGCCGCAGACCCTTCTCAAAGGCGTCGTTGGACACGCGCACGCGCACCTGATTGCGCTGGCCGGTGTGCATCACGCCTTCCATATAGTTGAACCACGCATGGATCTTGCGCTCAATGACGGACTCAAAGTCCGCCTGCATCTTCGCGCCGCTGACCTCGACCTTCGTTGCAAGGGCAAGGTTCTTCTCGCTGCCGTCGAGATCGGGACCGATGACGGTGATCTTGTGGTCTTCCACCTTGTCTGCCATCATGACCAGCTCCGCCGTGGCGTTCTTGCCCGACCAGAACTCGTTGTGCATATCCGCCTTGCGGATGATCTCGCCTTCGAAGGCGGCGGCAAAGGCGACGGGGATCGGAAGCTCCTTGGACTTGATCTTGATGTTGCGCAGTTCGAGCGAACGCTTCACCGTCAGTGCATGGTCGCAGACGGATTCAAGCGCACCGGCGACCTGATTCTCGCCGAGGTCGATGTCCACCACGACGGGGAAGCCCAGCGCGATCGCGCCTGCGCCTGCGGAGACGACCACATTGTCGATCGGACCGAAGGTGTTGACGAACGCGGGAACGCGCTCCTTCGTGTAGGTCAGCAGGCCGGAAAGGTCGCCGGGCGTCACGTTGCCGAAGATCAGCGCCGCGCGGATGGCGACGGTGACGACATGGATGACGCTCGTCACGGCGTGACCCAGCGGCACCACGCGGAACTCCAGACCCATCCTCACGCCGCCCTCGGCGCACTGCTCGATGAGGTCGCCGACAAGGAAGGTCAAAATGCCCTTGGCCTGATAGTCCTTCACGACGGCCACGACGTCGGCGGGGTTCTCCGCCTTGCCCAAAACGACGGCGACGCCGGGGATGTCGCCCGTGACCAGCGGGACGCCGAGCGAGCGGATGACGGGATCGGGCACAAAGCCGATGCCGGAGTCATTGGCATAGGGGTCGCCGTCCAAATAGCCCAGACCCTCTAAAATTTCCGCGCCGACGGCGGTGGCAAGACCCGCGTTGAGCGCCTGTCCGAGTTCCTCCTGATTGGTGATGAGGCTCTTGAGCACACCGACGCAGGCGGGAAGATCGCCCAGCTTCGTGACCTTTACGCCCGTTGCGGCGTAGATCGTGGGGAAGAAATACGCGGTGTCGGGGAACGCGACCGGCTTGTCCGCGCCATACTTGGCGATGGCGTCGTTGACCGCACCTTCGGTCAGACCGGCGACGGCATTCGAGCCGCCATAGATGAGATCGGTTAATACGCTCATGGTGTTTCCTCCTGTATCATAAATTGAATGAAAAACGCGGTATGTCGGCGGGGTTCGATCCCCCGCGGGGGGATAGGGGATAGGGAAAGAACTGCGCCCATTGCTGGGCGCAGTATTCCCCTGATCAGATTTCCAGATAGCTGTCGGAGTACAGCTCGTTGTTCTTGAAGATGTCGCAGGACTTGATGGTCTCCATCAGGCGCAGGTCGTTCGGGTTGACGATGGCGGAGGTAAGACCCTGCATCATCGCCATGGCGACCAGCGCGCTGTCCATGATCGGACGCAGCGCCTTGGGCGCGCCGTTGGAGTTGTTGGACAGGCCGCCCGTAGACTTGAGGCCTTCGTCGGAGAAGAGCTTGATGGCGTTCAGGACGTCCATCTGCTTGTCCTGCATACCCTTGACGACGAGGAACAGCGGGTCGAACCACAGGTCTTCCGCATCCATACCCAGCGCCATGCCGCGATCGAGCATGGTGTGGCAGTGGTGCATACGCTCGTCGTTGTCCTTCGCGATGCCGTCGGCGGAGCACAGGGCGATGACGATGGCGTCGTTCGCGGCGGCAAGGTCAATGTTGGAGATACGGGAACCGGCGTCGGCAGAGTTGACGATGGGCTTGCCGTTCGTGCGGTTATAGACGCGGATACCGGCCTCAATCGCCTTCTTGTTGGCGGTGTCGAGCGCCAGAGGCACGTTGTTGAAGTTCTCCTGAAGCAGCTTGACCGCCCAAGTCATCAGCTCGGGGCCGTTGGACTCGGCAGGACCGATGTTGACGTCGAGGTAGGTCGCACCGGCCTTGATCTGCTGCGCGGCACGCTCCAAAATGGGATCGGGGTTGAACGTGGCCATTGCCTCGCGGATGACGGGGCTGATGCAGTGGATGCGCTCGCCGATGGTGACGAACTTCTTGGACTGCACGTTGCGGGTCTTGTAGGTCACGCCGAGATCCTTGTGCACGATCTCGGGGATGACGAGCTTGCTGAAGTCGACGGGCGCGTTTTCGTCAACGACCTTCTTCTCTTCCTTGGGCTTCTTCGAGGCGGCGACCAGCTCTGCGGCCTTGATGTGCTCGCCGTCCTTGAGGTACTTGACGATCTCAACGGCTTCGCGCGTGCCGACGACGACGTTCCAGTCGGGCAGCTTGTCTTGAATCTCGCCCTTCATGACGGCGACCTTGCCGGGGATGACGAGGGTGCGGTTGTTGATCTTGCCCGCGATGTCGTATTCGTCGAAGAACTTCTTGACCGTGGAGGAGGAGAACTTGCCCGCGGCCCACGCCGTCAGGACGGACATACCGGAAGCGTCCGTGATGAGCAGGTTCACCGGCACGTTCGAGCGCTCGATCTCGCCGGAGACGAGGAAGTAGGTCAGGGCGAAGTCCACCGTCATCAGGCAGGGATCGTCCGGCGTTGCGCCGTTCATCGGGTAGATGCCGGGCGCGACCTTCATCGGCTTCTGCGGGTCGGTATAGATGTTCTGGCGCAGGCCGTACAGCGGCAGCGCCTCTGCATAGCGCATCTGCTCCATGACGATGATGGAGCCGTATTTCAGCGTGAAGACGGCGGCAAGCGCGGTCTGCAGATGCAGGTCGCCCTTTGCGATCTTCGCAAGGTTGACGATGGAGGGATAGCCGAAGGTGCGGTCGCCGTCCTTCAGGGCGGTGCGGCGCACAAGAACGGCGTTTGCGAAGGTCTCCTTCGCGTCCTTGCCCGTCACGTCGAGGATAAGGTTCTTGTTGCCCAGCCCTTCGAGCTTCTTCACGGTGTCGTAAAGCTCCGCAAGGTTCGCGCCGCGCACGCCGAGCGTGACGCCCGCTTCCTTGGCGACGGTGTTCAGCGCCTCATAGTTTTCGGCATTCGCGCCGTTGAGGATGGGCTTTGCGTCCTTGCACAGCGCCAGCGCCTTCTGCGCGCACTCGGCGCACTCGCAGTCGAGGATGAGGGTGCGCTCGGTTGCCATTGCCTTCTTTACAAGGTCTTCCCACTTGCCGGCGGAATCCTTGCCGCAATGTACCAGAACGAACTCCACGTACTCGCGCTCACCGATGCGCTCATAGTCGATCTTCTTCAGATCGGCAAGCTTCTCGTCAATCTTCGCTTCGTCCATGCCGGTGCAGACGGGGACGGCGAAGCGGTTGCGGGAGACGAGGGTCTTCTCATGGCGGAACAGGACGGTTTCGCCGCCGAGCTTGATGTCGCTGCCGACGGTGATGGTCTTCATGGGAGGCGCGGTCGCCTCGGAGAGGGTCGCGATGGCGTCCGGAGAGAAGTACGGACACTTGTCGAGCGGGACGGCGCCCTGCGCGACCTTCATGCAGAAGGCCATACAGGTGGGGCTGCCGCACTCCTTACAGTTTTTCTTCGGAGAGAGCTTGAAGATGTCTAAGCCTTTGAGTGCCATGTGAGGTTCCTCCTTCCCATCAGACCAGCGCGGCGATCATATCGGCGATTGCCTTGATCGCGGCGGGGTGACGCATGATGACCGCGTCGGAGCCGCCCGCCAGACAGGCGGCGGCGGTGGTGATCTCCATTTCGATGCCGCGCTCCTCGGCGTCGCCCCATTCGGGCATATCCGCCTCGGACATGATGGCCTCCTTGACGTTCCACGTTTCGGTGGAGACGGGGGTCACGATGGGCATCTGGAGCTGGTCGTCGCTCTGTGCCAGAGCGGCGGCGCGGATGCGGTCAAGGGTGGAAGCGAGGTATTCGTAGCCGTAGCCTGCGGCGGCGGAGCCTGCGTTCATCACGATGGACGAAGGCGCGACGCCCAGCTGGGTCAGCAGAACGTTGAGCTGCTTTGCAAGGTTGATGTCCACGGCGGACTCTGCGCCGACCTTCTGTCCGTAGGCAAGTGCGACGGAAGCGCCGACGGTCTTGTAGTCCTCTTCACGCGCCGACAGAACCAGAATGTTCTTGCCTTGCAGCGCTTCGGAGATCTTGGAGAACAGCTCCGCGTCCTTTTCGATGTTCTTGCAGCCCATGATGACGATGGGCAGCGCCGTCGCCTCTGCGACGGACTTTGCGATCTCGACGCACGTCTCAACGGACTTGTTTTCGCCGTTGGGGTCTGCGCCTTCCAGATGCAGGCAGATAAAGGAAGCGCCGTGCATCTGCTCTGCGCGCTGCGCCATCTGCGCGGGTGTTTCGCAGCCGGCGTAGAACTCCTGCAGACCCTTCTGCGGGTAAGCAGCGAGGCCTGCGTCGGTGATCTCTACACCGATCTTCGGCGCGTTTTCAATGGGCGCGTCGAATGCGTAGAAGGGCAGAACGTTCACACCGCCGAGTGTGGTTGCCTTGTCACCCGTGCCGAGCGTGACTTTGGCGATCGACGAGGAAAACGCCTGCTTTTTTGCTTCAAAAGCCATAGTGTTAAGCCTCCTGAAAAATGGTTATGTTTATGAGGGCGGCGGCGCGTCGCCGCCGAGGTCACAGAGAAAGGTTTGTAAGCAGCGCGGAGAGCGCCTGCTTCATGGGGCTGCTGTCGGGCAGCTTTGCACTGGGCTTGCCGTCGCAGTCCGCCTCGTAGACCGCTTCGTCCTGCGGCAGAACGCCCAGAAGGTTCAGCCCCTGCGCGGCGATCTCTTCCTTCACACCGTCGTTTAGAACGCCGTTCGGTGCGCGGTTGACGATCAGCCCCATCGTGTCGGGGCGGAGCTTCAGCTCCTCGACCATGCGGGCAATGCGGCCGACGGCCTGAATGCCGCGGCGCGAGCAGTCCGAAACGAGCAGCAGCGTCTCCACCTTGGGCAGCGTGCCGCGCGCGATGTGCTCCATGCCCGCCTCGTTGTCAATCACGACGTAGCGGTAAGCGCCCAGATACTTGTCCAGCTGGGTCTTGAGCACGCCGTTGACAAAGCAGTAGCAGCCCTTGCCCTGCGTGCGCCCCATGACCAGCATATCGAAGTCGTCCTCCTCAATGAGGGCGGAATTGAAGCGGAACTCCGCATAGTCCGCCTTGGTCATGTTTTTCGGGATCACGTCGCCGCGCAGCTCCGCCTGCGCCATCTCTTCGCGGATCGCGCCCAGCGTGGTCTCGACTTCGACGCCGAGCACTTCGTTGAGGTTGGAGTTCGCGTCGGCGTCTACCGCCAGCAGCGGACCTTTGCCCGCCTTGACGAGCGCCTCGATGATCATGCCGCAGACGGTGGTCTTGCCGACGCCGCCTTTTCCCGCGACCGCAATCGTGTGGGTCATGAAAGAACGCTCCTTTTGAAAAAGATCAGATCAGGTCGAGCAGGCCGGCTTCCTTGGCGATACGCGCCACGTCGTCGTACTTGTTCAGCGCGTACAGGTGGATGCCGTTGATGCCGCAGGCGCGGTAGGCGTCGATCTGACGGATGGTGTATTCGACGCCCGCTTCCTTGAAGGCGGCCTTCTTGCCGGCAACGTCGGAATCGAACGGTTCCTTGTCAAACGGGTTCGGGAAGATCCAGTTCTTGGAGATGATCTCGCAGAGCTTGCGGTCCATGACGCAGCCGTTGCGGCTGAGGGCCATGTTGATGGTAGCGGCCTGATCCAGGATGGGCATGATACCCACGTCCACGGGCATGGTGATGCCGGCGGCGCGGATGGCGTCCAGCCAATAGCGGAACTGATCCATATCCCAGCACAGCTGAGTCATGATGTAGTCGGCGCCGTTGTCCTGCTTCTGCTTGAGAAAGGCAATGTCCGCTTCGAGCGAACGGCAGGCAATGTGACCCTCGGGGGAACCGGCCACCGCGATGGTGAACTTGTCGCCGAACTCCTGACGGACGAACTTGACAAGCTCCGTGGCGTAGTGCAGGTCGCCGCCCGTTCCCGTCCAGCCAAAGGGCAGGTCGCCGCGCAGGGCGAGCATATGGTCAATGCCGTTGTCCAGATAGGTCTGGAGCTGTTCGCGGATGCTCTGCTTGGTGTTGCCGATGCAGGTGAAGTGCGTTACGGGGACGGCCTTGCCGTCTGCCTTGATCTTCTTGAGCACTTCAAGGTTCTTGCCGACGTTCGTACCGCCCGCGCCGTAGGTGCAGGAGATATAGTCTGGGTGGAGCGTGTAGAGCTTCTCTAAGACGCCGCCCTCGCCGCAGAGCTTTTCCATGCCGACGTCGGTCTTCGGGGGGAATACCTCAAAGGAAAATGCGTTGCGCTGTTCCATGATTTCGGCTACTGACATAAAATTTGCCTCCCAAATTGAATTTCTCTATTTTTAGGCAGTCTTCGGCTGCCTATTCCGATACAAATTTATCGTATCACAGCAGGCCGCAAAATTCAAGGCGAAAAAACAAAAAAATCTTCCTGACTATCATGACCAGCGCCGCGCAAATTAACCAAAAAAGGCGGCAAACTGCAATTTTACAAATTGTTCACGCAAAGCGGCCGGTTTGCGCTATAATTAAGGAAAAGACAAAAGGGGGAAATGGCCATGGCAAAAACAGTTCTGATCGTCGAAGACGACCGCAACATTGCCGACCTGCTGCGGCTCTATCTGGAAAAGGAGGGCTACACGCCGGTCATTGCCTACGACGGGCGCAAGGGCGTGGAGCTGTTCCGCGAGAAGAAGCCCGCGCTGGTGCTTCTGGACGTGATGCTGCCGGAGCTGGACGGCTGGGGCGTCTGCCGCGCGATCCGCGCCGAGAGCAAAACGCCCATCATCATGCTCACCGCCAAGGGCGAAACGGAGGACAAGGTGCAGGGACTCAAGCAGGGCGCCGACGACTACATCACGAAGCCTTTTGAGATGAAGGAAGTCCTCGCGCGCATCGAGGCGGTGCTGCGCCGCAGCGGCATCGAGCCGGAAAAGGCTTCGCGCCGTCTGGTCTTCGACAAGCTCGTCATCGACATGGATGCCTTCGAGCTGACGGTCGACGGCAAGGTCGTCCCGACGCCACCGAAGGAGATGGAGCTTCTGTACCACCTGGCTTCCACACCCAACCGCGTCTACACGCGCAATCAACTGCTCGACGAGGTGTGGGGCTTTGACTACTTCGGCGATACCCGCACCGTCGATGTGCACATCAAGCGCCTGCGCGAGAAGCTCGAGGGCGTTTCCGACCAGTGGGAGCTGAAGACCGTCTGGTCGGTGGGCTATAAGTTCGAGGTTCACGACAAATGAAAACGACCTTCTGGCGGCAGATGACTGTGATCCTCTGCCTGCTGCTTGCCGCGACGATCCTTTTGGGTGTGGGCTTCAGTGCGCTGTTTTCCCGCTTTGTCGAGGAGCAGCAGGAGGACGCTCTGTACAGCACGGCCGACGCGGCGGCGAGCCTTCTGCGTCTGGTCGATCAGCCCGATCCGGACGATATGAACTTCCGCGTCAATCTCTCCGTCGCGGCCGACGCGTCGGAGAGCGACATCCTGATCTGCGACGCGCAGGGCAATGTGATCATCTGCGCGCGCGATCTACAGGGCTGCGAGCATATCGGCCTTTCGCTGGACGGCGGCCTGACGGATCGGATCCTTGCGGGCAGCGGCCTTCGCGTCGACAGCGCCGCGGGCGACCTCTACGGGGAGCGCAGGCTTGCCGTAGCGATGCCCGTCGTGGGCAGCGGCGGACAGGTCAGCGGCGTGGTCATCGCCTCGGTCGCGCGCGGTCATGTGCGCGCGCTGGCGGGCGGAACGACCCGAATTTTCCTGTTTACGGCGCTGTTCGTCCTCATCGTCGCGCTTCTGGCCGCGCCGCTGCTGACCCGCCGCGAGACCAAGCCCATCCGCGTCATGGCGGCCGCCGCACGGCAGATCGCCCACGGCAACTATAAGATCCGCGTTCCGGTGGACAGCCGCAACGAGGAGATCGAAGAGCTTGCCATTGCGTTTAATAATATGGCTGTCGCGCTGCAAAATTCCGACACCGTGCGGCAGGAGTTCGTTGCGAATGTCTCCCACGAGCTGAAGACGCCCATGACCACCATCGCGGGATACCTCGACGGGATGCTCGACGGGACCATCCCGCCGGAAAAGCAGCAGCATTACATGCAGATCGTCTCCGGCGAGGTGCGCAGGCTCTCGCGGCTGGTGCGCAATATGCTCGACATCGCAAAGCTGCAGGCCATGGGCGTCGAAGACAGCCGCAAGACCCGCTTCGACCTCGGCGAGGAGCTGAGCGACGTGCTCATCACCTTTGAGCAGAAGATCTATAACAAGCATCTCGACGTGCGCGTCGATCTGCCGGACAAGCCCGTCTGGACGCGGGCCGAGCGCGACAGCATCACGCAGGTCATCTATAATCTGATCGACAACGCCATCAAATTCTGCCCCGACGGCGGAAGACTTGCCCTGCGGCTGCAATTAGACGGCGGCAAGGCGCGCGTGACCGTCGAAAACACCGGCCCGACCATCGACAAGGACGAGCTGCCGCTGCTGTTCGAC
>USIH01000081.1 GCA_900554705.1 uncultured Eubacteriales bacterium | reverse complement strand
AGCCCCGTTATGACCACTTCGATACCTCTCCATATGGGTGCGGCGCGCGGGGCACCGAAAAGGAGCCGTGCCGCGACCGGCGAGGTACATTATAGCAGGCCTTTTGCAAAAAATCAAGGAAAAGTTACGGAGAATTGAACCGCGTTTCAAGGGACCGAACCCGCCGCATTATGCACGGCAGCACGATCTGCGGCAGGCGGTGCTTTTTCGATACAAAAGTACGGAAATTCTGTTGACATTCTGAGCGGCGACCTGTATAATAGCGCCGTAGGCGTCGTCCTACATTAAAAAATGAAATACAGCAAGTTCGCAGAGACCACGTGGCCGCAACGGCGGGGCAGCAGCTCCGTCAGGCGCGTAGGTAAACAAGGGAATGGGGATTAGCACCCCGTGGAAGCCAGCCGTATGGCTTCTTGGATAACCGTCGCTGTGAGCGCTGAGGCTGCTGTCCGTCGGCGAAAGCCGGTCATTGGGAAACTGAGAAGGCAGGGCAGCAGACGTGAGGAAGCTTTCCTCGCAGGCGCAACTCAGAAGACCTACTGAGGACGACTTACTTTGCCTGAATCGGTTAAGGGGATGGTCTAACTGTCCCCTTAGCCGTTTTTTTGCGCGTTTTTTCGCGCAGCCCCCCCCAAAAAAACGCGGGGCTTCTTCCCTCTTTTTGCCGCGGATCGCGGCTGAAAATATACAATATCATGTAAGGAGTGAAACGAACCATGCAAACAAGAACCAAAGGCTCGCGCCTGCTTGCGTTAGTGCTGGCTGTTCTGATGGTCTTCTCGCTGCTCCCGACGGCCGTTTTCGCTGAAGAAACGACGCCGGATTATGAGCTGCGCGTTCTGACCTTTGAGGACGCCGACTACAAGGGCGGCACGAACTTTGCCGGAAAGGCCGACTGGTCGAGCCTGATCGACGACCCGCAGTACGGCGGCACGATGCTCTATCCGGACGGCTCCGGCACGACGGACGTCAGCAAGGCCTATACCTGGACGGACGCAAACAACACAGAGCTGACCCACACGCTTCCGAAGAGCTGGGACAACTACTGCTACTGGGGCGGCGGTCATGCCGTTTCCAACTATGTTTCCGGCGAATTTATCACCTATGGCGATTTCAACAATCAGCTGACGGTTTATCAGAAGGGCACGACCGGTCTCAAGCGCACCGGCGGCGGCCACAACGGCTCCAACAACTTCGCCGTGCACTTCGGCTACAAGGACAACTCCGGCTACACGAACGGCCAGATTTTGCCCTCCTTCTCGTTTGCAAACGGCGAAGCCCATGTGATTGACCATATGTACGTCAACAATATCTGCTATGCCGTCAACTGCTATCTCAACGGCAATGATCTGACCGCGAAAATCGACGACACGGACTGGGTCAAGCTGACGGCAACCGGCTATGGCGCGAACGGCGCCAAGACCGGCGAAGCCAGCATCTACCTCTGCAACGGCCCGAAGGACATCATCCTTGACTGGACGAAGTTTGACCTGTCCGGCCTCGGCAAGGTTGCGAAGGTGGAGTTCAACATCACCGGCTCCAGCGATAACGGCCACGGCTTCTCCCAGCCCGCGTACTTTGCCTATGACGACGTTGCGGTGCGCTTTGAGAAGGAAGCGCCCGCAGCCCCTCCCGTGACGGTAACGACCGGCGGCACAGAGCTGCCGCTGACGAGGTTCGAGGGCGGCAGCGATTCCTTTGCTGACGAATACTACACGCTTTCCGCGCCGTACGGCAGCAGCCTTACGGTCTGTATGCCGGATGCGACGGATATCATCACCTATGATATTCACGGCGACGATTTCTTCAACGGAATGGAAGAAAACTCCGTCACCCTGACTGCGGAGCAGCTCAATACGCTGCTGATCGATGCCGGCAACCTCGAGGCGCTGCACGCGACGGCCTTCCAGCCGCAGGCGGGCAGCAAGGCCGCGTTCCTGAGCGTCATAGACTCCGGGATCGGCAAGAAATACGGCCTGCTGATTGAGCTGACCAGCGTTCCTGCGACCGGCGTGATGCTGGACAAGACCGAGCTGTCCCTGAACACGGGCGAGACCGCGACACTGACGGCGACGGTCGAGCCGGACAACGCCGCGGACAAGACCGTGACCTGGACGACCTCTGCCGAGGACGTTGCCACCGTCGAAAACGGCATCGTCACCGCACTGAAGGTCGGTACTGCCACCATCACCGCGACCTGCGGCGAGGCAAAGGCGGAGTGTGCCGTTACGGTCACTGCTTCCGCAGAGCCTGCGAAGGATGAAAACGGCGTTTATCAGATCGGCACGGCCGACGAGCTGCGCTGGTTTGCAGACAAGGTCAACAGCGGCGAGTATGACCTCAATGCGAAGCTGACAGCGGACATCGATCTTGAGAACAAGCCGTGGACGCCCATCGGCAACAACCCGTGGATTTACCTGCTTTCTGCGAACGATCGCCCCGGGGAGTTCACCGGCACATTTGACGGCGACGGCCATGTCGTTAAGAACCTGTACATTAATATCGACAATGCCGACGACAACACCGGCAACAAGCAGGGACTGTTCGGCCTCGTGACCGGTAAAGCCGTGATCAAGAATCTGGGCGTGACCGGCTCCGTTACCACGACGGGCAAGCGTGCAGGCGGTATCGCCGGCTATTTGTGGGGCAGCCCCGCAAAGATCGAAAACTGCTTCAGCGCAGTGGACGTCACGGCTCATAGCTATGCGGGCGGCATCGCCGGCGGCGGTCAGTCGACCAGCACGGTCAAGATTACCAACTGCTACAATACCGGCGATATCACCGTCACGCTCGGCTTTGCGGGCGGCATTGCGGTCTGCGGCACCACTTGGGCAAACAACGGTCCGTATGTTTCCAACTGCTACAATACCGGCAAGATTACGAAGGTCGGCGGTGCTTCCGGCAATGACCGCCTTGGCGCGATCCTCTGCGTCAGCTCGAAGAATAAGCCCGCTGCTTACGGCAGCAGCCTGTTCTATCTGGAAGGCTGCGTGGAGGGCGTTGCAAGCGTCGGCGCGGACAAGACCACCGCAAAGACCGCCGAGGAGATGAAGAACATCGCCCCCGAGCTGAGCGACGCGTTCAAGACCAACACCGGCTGCGGCAGCTATCCGCTTCTTGCATGGCAGGCCATTGTTGATCACAACTATGTGGACGGCAAGTGCACTGTCTGCGGTGAGAGGGATCCCGCTGCTCCCTACCTGCTCGAGGGCGTGACCGACACGGCCGCCACCGTGCAGACCGGCAAGAGCTATCAGCTCGACGATCTGATGGACGGCAAGATCTTCGGCGTTGCCGAGGGCGATCTGACCTACGCAAACTACTTCTACACCTTGTCCTCCGACGGCGGCGCGACGTGGGGCGAGGAGCAGCACTTTGAGCAATCGCTGTTCGGCGGCGTGAACAAGAGCCTCATCCAGAGCGTCGCGGGTACCTACATCTACAAGTTCCGCGCGAAGAACGATGCCGGCTACTCCGCCGATACGTGGACGCTGACGCTGACCTTCAGCGATGTGGTCGAGGAGAACGTCAACTTCTACATCAGCCGCGACCAGAACTATGACACGAACGGCAACAAGTACCCCATCCTCAAGCTCTACAAGACCGCAGGCATCGACGAAAATCAGTTTGACTACGTCGGCTGGTTCACGAACGGCGACGGCAAGACCGTGTACGTTTATAACCCCGCCGACTACACCATCATCGACGGCAAAACGGACTACGTTGAGATCGACGGCGTGCAGTACGAGCTGCATGACTACGAGAAGATCGAATTTACCAACAGTGCATTCGATGCTTCCGATGAGACGGCCACGGCCAGCAACACAGTCGTGGACAACTACAACATGTTCTACGCGACTCTAAGCACCGGCCGCTACTCCACGCGCGGCTATGGCTGGAACACCGAGACCGAAGCCTACGACATCTACCTCGGCGGTCAGAGCCTGCCTCTGCCGATGGAGAAGGACATCTACGGCGGCGGCGGCAACGACATCTATCTCGGCGTCATCAGCGTCTATGCAACCACCAAGAACGAGAAGAACGAGTACTTCGGCGTGGACGACTACCATGTCGAGGTCATCATGCCCATCACCGGCAGCATGATCCACTCCGGTACGCCCTACACCTATACCCGCTACAGCTCCAACTACACCGCATTCCCCTTCCTGTCCTACGAGGCAGACAACGCTTCTCTTTACAACATCTATGCTTATCCGGCCAACACGGAAAAGTATATGTTTAACCAGAAGATCAACAACAACACGAAGCACACCTACTACGTCGTGACCCAAAGCATCAGCATCGCCAACGCGGTGGAGCTGGACATCACCGCGCCCACGAGCGCGGAGTTCACCCTGTTCTTCCAATACAACAACTTCAACACCAAGCCGGTTGAGCCGTACAAGGCTGCGCAGGACGAGGCGACCGGCATGACCACCTATTCCTACCGCATTTCTGAGCGCAACAGCAACTACACGTGGCGTCTGGCCGACAAGAACAAGGTTTACGTCACTAAGGCCGGTTGGCTGCCCAGTCTCAGCGCCAAGACGGAAAAGACCATCACCTTTGCCTCTGACGCGCCGACCGACACGAAGTCCCACGACTTCAGCAAGCTCGGCACACAGGTCATCAACCGCGACGAGGCCGACCTTCAGGTCTTCCTGAGCCACAGCGGCTTTAAGAGTGTGAGCGACACTTACCGTGTCCGCGCGTTCCGTATGTGGGAGCTGATCAACTCCGACGTCGGCAACATCATGGCCGAGCCGAAGTTCAATGTTCAGGTGCTGCAAGGCAATGACGCAGACATTAAGCAGGTCAATGGCGGCAACGCTGAAGGCAACTGGATCGACGTCAAGCCCACCGGCACGGATATCGTGGCTGTCACCTACGACGCCATTGATATGTACTCCACGGCAGACGCCGCCGGAACGCACGCAGGTCTCTTCCCCGCGAACAACCCCGAACGCACCGGCGTGTTCGTCATCACAAACGAGGCAGCCGGTACCGCAGACGCGACCGTCGTCTTTAACGGCGGCACCGCCAGCAGCCGCGGCGCGGATTGGGATTACAACTACGACACGTGGTACTATCTCAACACCGACGAGACCCCCACGCTGGACTTCACCGTGAAGGCAGCCGAGGGCGTGAAGGTCAGCTACGCCGTCGTCACCACCGACAGCAGCCTGAAGAGCGCACTCTCCGACTGGTCCGACCTCACAGCGGGCGCGGACGGCACTTATGAGGCCTCCCTCCTGCCCTTCCGCACGGCCGGCACGCTCGGCGGCACCGTCATCATCAAGATGCTTGATTCCACCGGCACGTCCTACCGTCTGGTTCGTGTGGCGCAGATGAGCGTCACCGTGAAGAACGCCTCGAACGGCAGTGAGCCCATCATGCCCGGCGACAAGGTCACGCTTTCCTTCGACGGCCTGTATCGCGGCGTCGACAAGGTTTCCGGTATCTTCAACCCCTTGCAGCTGAACCTGAACTACTCTGCCGGTGAAGATGAATTCAAGGGCAGCCTTGGTCAGTATCAGCAGATGGACAAGACGACCGTCACAGTCACTCTGCCCACTAACATCACCTTCCCCGAAGGCGCGGACAAGACGACCTACACCATCACAGGTGGCTACATCTCCGGCGGTATGTACTCCGCCGCAAGCCCCTTTGACACGCTGTACAACATGACCGACACCGGCGTCGGCACGAACTTCTCCGCGGTCAGCATCAGCTTTGTTGCAAGCCGTCTGGCAGACATTCCTGTCGAAGTCAATACGAAGGTCTACTACAATGTCGATCTCGTCCCCGTGGACGAAAACGGCAACGCGATCGACGGCCTTACTTCCACGCTCACCGACCGTGACAACAAGGCAGTGACCGCCGAAGAGGGCGGCACGTTCAAGCTCGGCTACGGCCCGTATACCTATGCGGTCGAACAGCTCGGCTACGTCCGCACGAGCGGCTCCTTCACCCTCGGCTCTGCCGACGCGGCAAAGATCGAAAACGGCGTTCTTACCATCAAGTTCACCGTCCGCAAGGCGGCGGAGAACGCTTGGGACGGCAAGACCACCACGGAGCCGCAGACCGACGACGACGGCGTTTACCTCATCGGCACCGGTGCGGAACTCGCTTGGTTTGCCCAGAAGGTCAACAGCGGCAGCACGAAGATCTCCGGCATCCTGACGGCGGACATCGACCTCGCCGGTTACGAGTGGACGCCCATCGGCTCCATCTCCAAGAACTTCGCCGGTACCTTCGACGGCAAGGATCACACCGTCGATAACCTTTTCATCAACTACAGCAGCACGACCACGGCATCGCTCTATCGCGGCCTGTTCGGCTGGGTCTCCGGCGCCAACGCCACCAACCGCGCGAAGATTGAGAACCTGACGGTCAACGGCACCGTTGTCGCCGGTTCTAATAAGAGCGTTAACGATGCTTACGTCGGCGGTATCGTCGGCCGCGCGGACTATGCCGACCTGACGAACCTCCACTCGAACGTTGACGTTTCCATCAAGCGCACGACGGGCAACTACTGGCAGTCTGTCGGCGGTGTCGTCGGCGGCACCTACTACAGCCTGAATGTTACCAACTGCTCCAACAGCGGCAACATCACCGGCTGGCGCTACTGCGCCGGTATCGTCGGCAACATTTCGAGCGGCAACCAACCCTGCACCATCACCGGCTGCGTCAACACCGGTAACGTCACCGCGCCCAGCACCTGCGCAGCTGGTATCGTTTCTAACCTGCCCTCCAACTGCAAGGTCACGGCCTGCTACAACACCGGCACGATCAAGGCAGGCGGCAACTATGCTGCGGGCATCGTCGGCTACGCATCCAAGAGCGAAGTGGCCAACTGCTTCAACCTCGGCGAAGTCATCTGCAACGAATCCTTCGTCTACGGCTCCGTTATCGGCACCGTTTCCGACGCAAACGCCGTCATCAAGAACCTCTACTACCTCGAAGGCACCTGCGTCAAGGGCGGCATCGGCTCCTCGAAGGGCGAACAGACCGCAACTGCCAAGACCGCAGAGGAGATCGCAAATGCCGAGTTCGTCACCGTGATGAACGTCGATCTGGCTGCGGCTGCCTTCACGACCGGCTGCACCGACACGAACCACCCGATTCTCCTGTGGCAGTTCTACACCGAACACAGCTTCACGCAGAAGATCGCCTCTGACGAGCTGGCCAAGGAGGTCACCTGCCTCGAGCCTGCGTACTACTACGTCAAGTGCAGCAACTGCGACACGGTGAACACCGACCTGACCGTTGCCGTCGGCGAAGCGCTTGGTCACGACTTCACTTCGACCGTCGTACCGGCGACCTGTGAAAAGGACGGCTACACGGAGTACACCTGCGAGCGCTGCGGCTATGTCGACCGCGACGACTTCGTAACGGCAAAGGGTCACGACTACACCGTCGTCGTGACGCCCGCGACCTGCACCGAGGTCGGCTACACCACGCACACCTGCTCCGTCTGCGGCGACAGCTATGTCGACGCCATCGTCAAGGCCACGGGACACAACTACACGAGCGTTGCAACGCCCGCGACCTGCACCGAGGCCGGTTACACCACGCATACCTGCTCCGTCTGCGGAAGCAGCTATGTTGACAGCATCGTCAAGGCCAAGGGACACACCTACACCGCACAGATCACCACGGCTCCGACCTGCACGGCAGAGGGCGTCAAGACCTTCACCTGCGCGGACTGCGGCGACACCTACACCGAGTCCGTCGCCAAGCTGGCACACAGCTACGAAGCGACCGTCACGCCCGCGACCTGCACCGAGGCCGGTTACACCACGCACACCTGCTCCGTCTGCGGAAACAGCTACGTTGACAGCATCGTCAAGGCGGTCGGCCACGACTACGAATCCAACGTCGTTGCGGCAACCTGTGACACCATGGGCTACACCGAGTACACCTGCAAGCGCTGCGGCGACAGCTACCGCACCGCCTACACCCCCGCAAAGGAGCACAACTACACCGCGCAGATCACCACCGAACCGACCTGCACTGCGGAAGGCGTCAAGACCTTCACCTGCACGGATTGCGGCAAGTCCTACACCGAGCCGGTCGCTAAGCTGGCGCACAGCTACAAGGCGACTGTCACCGCGCCGACCTGCACCGCCATGGGCTACACCACCTATGTCTGCGAGCACTGCGGCGACAGCTACCGCGCCGATTTCGTGGACGCAGCCGGTCACGACTGCGAGCAGACCGTCACTCCGGCGACCTGCCTCACCTACGGCTACACCACGAACGTCTGCAAGCACTGCGACTACTCCTTCATCAGCGCCATCATCAACCCGCTCGGCCACACCGAGGTCATCGACGCGGCCGTTGAGCCGACCTGCACCGAGACCGGCCTGACCGAGGGCAAGCACTGCTCCGCCTGCGGCGAAGTCCTCGTCGCGCAGGAGGAGATCCCCGCGAAGGGTCACGCCTATGAAAAGGGCGTCTGCGCCGTCTGCGGCGAGAAGGATCCGGACTATGCGACTTGGATCAACCCGTTCAAGGACGTCAAGGAGGGCAACTGGTTCTATGAAGGCGTCAAGTTCGCCAACCAGAACGGTCTCTTCAACGGCACCTCCGCCGACCTGTTCAGCCCGAACGACCCGATGACGCGCGCAATGCTCGTCACGGTTCTCTGGCGTCTCGACGGCAAGACCGCCCCGAAGGCGGCCGCAACCTACAGCGACATCGACGCGAAGGCCTACTACGCCGACGCAGTCGCATGGGCATCCGAAAACGGCGTTGTCAACGGCGTTGGCAACAACAAGTTCGACCCCGAAGGCAAGGTCACGCGCGAGCAGATCGCCGCGATCCTGTTCCGTTACACGGAAATGAAGGGTGCCGACACCAGTAAGCGCGCCGACCTGAACGCGTTCCCGGATGCGAACAAGGTCAGCAGCTATGCGAAAGACGCGATGGCCTGGGCAAATGCCGAAGGCCTCATCACCGGCAGCAAGGAAGGCAGCCTGACGCTCCTCGATCCGCAGGGCAGCGCCACGCGCGCACAGGTCGCCGTCATCCTGATGCGTTACGCCGAAAAGTAAATCAAAATGGATGCTCGGGAAATATTTCCCGAGCATCCTCAGACTGTCAAAAAAGTCCGTAACCGTCAAAATAGATTCACTTTTTAAGAAAATTGGCCGCAGGATTACAATATAAATAATCGAGAATTTTTGAAC
>USIH01000080.1 GCA_900554705.1 uncultured Eubacteriales bacterium | reverse complement strand
TGCATATCGATATGCGGGATCTTGAGCTTTTCCGTATACATCGTGCATCCCTCATACAAAAGAATATCCAGATCCAACGTTCTCGGTCCCCAGTGGACCAGTCTCTCTCTGTCATTTTCCCGTTCCACCTCATGCAGAAATTCAAGCAGCTCCTGCGGCGGATACAGCGTATCTACTGCGATCGCCCCGTTGAGGAAATTATCCTGCTCCACCTCTCCGTACGGCGTCGTATCCATCCAGTCAGATACTGCCACCACCCGACACTTTCTGTCCTGACGCAGCTCTTCCACCGCCTTGTTCAGATAGTTTTCCCGGTCGCCCATATTAGAACCGCAGGCGAGATATGCTCTTTTCCAACCACGTGTTATTTTAACAGATACCGACCCAAAAGGCAGTTTGATCGGCGCCTCCGGCTTGCGAACCTCCAGGGTGATGCCGCGTATTCTGGAAAACTGCAAAAGAACCGCCTCCGCACAGCGTTCCGCAGCCGTCTCGATCAGCTTATAGGTATTTTCCGTCAGAAATGTGTGGATAAACCGGCACACCTCCCCATAATTCGTGGAGAGCTCCAGATCATCCATCACGCCCGCCTCTCTGGTATCCGTATAGAGCTCTGCATTGATATAGAAATTCTGTCCCTTTTCATTCGTGGCGATCTCATGCAGATCATCCACCAGATAGCCCTCTACCCCGTAAATGACCTTGAAAAAGTCCTGTTTGTCCGGCTCTGCTTCGCCTGCCTCCTGCCGTCTCTTCTTCTCTTCTTTCCACAGATCCTCCCACACATGGTTTGCATCCGGGAAGGACTGCACCACGCCGTGGTCGGTGATCGCGATCGCCGGGTGCCCCCATTTGTAGGCGCGCTTGACGATGTCCTTCGCCTCCGACACCCCGTCCATATCGCTCATCTTGGTATGACAGTGCAGCTCCACACGCTTGCGCACGCTGGTATCCATCCGCGAGGTCGTGAAATCCGGGATCTTCTTGACGCCGGCGAGAGAGCCGATTGTCAGCTCATGGTCAAATTTGTCCATCACCGTCATTCCCTTGATCTTCACGAACACACCCGGCTTGATCCCTTCCGTCACCTCAGCCACCTGATCGTTGTGCACGAACATCTTGATCGTCATCGTATCTGAAAAATCCGTCACATCAAAGATGAGAATGGTCTTTTCATTCTTGATCTCCCGCTTATCCATATTCAGGATCTTGCCGCGGATGGGCATGATGGCCTGATATTCACTGTCGCGGCTCTGCTTGACCGCGCCCATAGCGGAATCGCCCTCCACGATGTACAGCTCGCGGCGGCTGGCATCCTTGGTGCGGCAGTCGACGAACTTCTGCACGCGGTTGGCGATGTCGATGCTGCCGGAGAGCTTCTTCTTCATGCCCTGCCGGGTGCGCTCCGCCGTTTCGCGGCTGCGCTTGTTGATGAGCACCTGATCGGCGATCTTGTCCGCCTCGGCCTTGTTTTCGATGAAATAGACTTGCAGGCGGCTGCGGAAGAACTCCGTCATCGCCTCCTGAATGAACTTGTTGTTGATGGACTTCTTCGTCTGGTTCTCATAAGAGGTCTGCGTGGAGAAGCAGTTGGTCACAAGCACCAGACAGTCGGCCACGTCTTGGAAGGTGATCTTCGACTCGTTTTTCGTGTACTTCCCCGCCTGTTTGATGTAGTTGTCGATGGCATAGACAAAGCCGTTGCGCGCGGCCTTGTCCGGCGCGCCGCCGTGCTCGAGCCAAGAGGAATTGTGGTAGTATTCCAAACGGCTCAGGTCGCGGGAGAAGCAGACGGCCGCCGTGATCTTCACCTTATATTCCGGCTTGTCCTCGCGGTCGCGTCCCTTGCGCTCGGCCTCCCAATACTGCGGCATGGTGAACGAATTGCCTTCGGTCAGCTCATTGATATAGTCCAAAATGCCCTTCTCGTAGCAAAACTCCGTCGTCTCGAACTTTCCGCCCACCTGATTGCGGAAGCGGAAGGTCACGCCCGCGTTGACCACCGCCTGACGCTTGAGCGTGTCAAGGTAGTACTGCGCGGGAATGTCGATGTCGGTAAAGACGTCGAGATCCGGCTTCCAGTGGAACAGCGAGCCTGTCTTCTTGCGGTCGGCCGGTTCCTTTTCGAGCTTGCCGACGATGTTGCCCTTTTCAAAATGCAGCGAATACTTAAAGCCGTCGCGGTAGATGCGGGCGTCGAAATAGGCGGAGGCATACTGCGTCGCGCAGGTGCCCAAGCCGTTTAAGCCAAGAGAAAACTCGTAGTTATCTCCGGCATTATTATTGTATTTTCCTCCGGCGTACATCTCGCAGAAGACCAGCTCCCAGTTATAGCGCTGCTCCTTCTCGTTCCAGTCCACCGGACAGCCGCGCCCGAAGTCCTCGACCTCAACGCTCTGGTCGGCATAGCGCGTGACGATGATCAGATTGCCGTGTCCCTCGCGCGCCTCGTCAATGGCGTTGGAAAGGATCTCGAAGACGGCGTGCTCACAGCCCGTCAGATCGTCCGAGCCGAAGATGACGGCGGGACGCTTTCTGACGCGATCCGCGCCCTTTAATGTCGTAATGCTCTCGTTACCGTAGCCCTGCTTTTTTGCCATACAGCCCTCACACAATTTGTGAAAAATTTGCATAATTACCCACTATATGTAGTATATCCCTTTTCGCCGAAAAAGTCAAGAACGGCGGCCTTGACAGTTTTCGTGCTTGTTTTTTGTCAAAAAATAGGATATACTGTTAGAAAAACAGAAACGGGAGGGCTTTGCGCATGGAACAGAAGCCCCGAAAGAAGCAAAAGACGCATCGCACGCCGAACCGGCGCGCCCTGCTCGGCGCGCTGCTTGTCCTGTCGCTCGCGCTGGTCGCGCTGCTCATCCGTCATGTGACGGGGGCAGGGATCGGCGTGCCGCGCCACCGCAGCGGCGTGATCACACAGACCGAGACCTCGACGGATGTTGGCCTTGCGGCGACGGTCGCCACGGATGAGCCGACCATAGACACGCCGCTCACGACACTGCCGACCGAACCGCCTTCAACGGAGCCTCCCACGACGGAGCCGCCTGTGACGGAAGCGCCCGAGCTACAGCAGGCGCGCGAAATTTTGGACGGCATGACGCTGGAGGAGAAGGTCTATCAGCTCTTTTTCGTCTCGCCGGAGACTCTGACGGGCATTTCCTACGTCAGCTTTGCCGGCGACGACACGCGCGCCGCGCTGGAAGCAATGCCGGTCGGCGGCATCCTCTATGAGCGGCAGAACATTCAGGGACACGACCAGACCGTAAACATGATCGCGGGCGCGCAGGCGCTGAGCAAGCTCCCGCTGCTGACCGGCGTGATGGAAGAGGGCGGAACGGCCTCCGTCGTGGCTGGGATCCTGACGGACTATCTGGACAACATGGCCGTCTACGGCGCGACCTCCGATCCCGAAACGGTGCGCGCGCTGGGGCGGACGATGGGGCGGCAGCTTGCCGAGGCAGGCATCTGCGTGGACTTTGCGCCCGTCGCGGATCTCTCAGCCAATCCCGTGAACACCGAAGTCGGTCAGCGTGCCTTCGGCAACGACCCGCAGAAAGTCGCGGACTTTGTCGAGGCGATGACGCAGGGATTGCAGGAGAGCGGCGTCGCCGCCTGCGTGAAGCATTTCCCCGGGCTGGGTGCGGAGGCGGAGAGCACCGTGCTGGGTCTCGTCCTTTCGGACAAGACGATGCAGCAACTGCGCCAGACCTCCCTCATCCCCTTCCGCGCCGCGATCGACGCGGACGCGAAGATGATCTTGGTCTCGCACCTGACGATGGATCGTCTCGTCACCGGAGACGTCCCCGCCTCCCTTTCACCGGAGATCGTGACGGACATTCTGCGCGAGGAGCTTGGCTTTGACGGCGTGGTGATCACCGACTCGCTGCAGATCGGCGCGATCGTCAATCTTTTTGACGAAAAGAGCGCCGTGCTCAACGCGCTCAAGGCAGGCTGCGATATGCTGCTCGAGCCGCGCGACCTGAGCGCCGCCGCGCAGTATATTCTCGACGCGGTCGAGGCAGGAAGCCTGACGGAGGAGCGCATCGACGAAAGCGTGCTGCGCATCCTGCGGCTGAAGATCGAATTGGGACTGTTTGAAGAATAAGAAGAGCGCCCTGCCATCCGGCAGGGCGCTCATTAACAGGTTGAGTTGCCTCGTCAGAGGGAACTTTTGGCGTATTGAGCGCTGATCTTCGTGGTGTCCGAATTTGTGGCTTTGTATGGCTTTGGAGGGAAGGTGCGGGCGCGTCCTTTTAGGTGTGGAATACCTCGCGCACGCGTGTCTCGGCGGCGCGCAGCACGGGATCCGTATCCTCGCCAAGCGCCTGACGCAGAAAAAGCGCCTCGTCTGCCGCGCCCTGCCCGTGCAAGACGCGGAAAGCGCCCGCGTCGCTGCCCAGTCCGATCCGTGCGCCGTTTTGTGCAGCGAAGCGCACCTTTTCCTGCTGCTCCTGCAGAAGCGGACGCAGCACGGCGTCCGGAAATCTGCCGCAGCCGATGAGGTCACCGATGGTCGCAAGCGTCGGCACCCAGACGGTCCTGCTCCGCGCAAGGCGCAGAAGCGTCTCACGGCTGAGATATGCGCCGTGCTCGATCGACTCGGCGCCCGCCTCCAGCGCGGGAAGCACCGCGTCGTCACCGTTCGCGTGCACCATCACGGCGAAGCCCTCCTCGTGGGCAAGCCGGATCATGTCGCAAATGCGCCGCCCCTCCACCGGCCGCTCCGTCAGCTGATGCGGGCGGGAAAAAGCAATGAGGCCGGAGACCATGAGCTTTACAAAATCGCCGCCCGCCTGCCGCACCTCTTGCAGCAGCGCGCGGTATTCCTCCTCGGTCGAAAAGCCTCTGCCGATAAAGCCGCCGTAATGCCCCTGCAAATAAATCGGGAAAACCGGCGTGCGGTAATCAATGCCGTAGTCGCGTGCCAGCTCACGCGCACGCAGGCCGACGCCCCAGCGATCGCCGCCGTCGCGCAGGAAGGTCACGCCGCGCGCGCGGTAGTCCTCCAGACGGCTGCGGATGAGCGCGTCCTGCGGCGTCTTTTCGTGCGTCCGGATCGCGGCGCGGTAATCCGATCCGTCAAGAAGCATATGAACATGAAGATCTGCGGTCATTTTTTCTCCCTGCCTTTCCGTCCTTATTTTATCCGTAAGCGCACTGTTTTGCAAGTCCCCGTTTTTGCACTTCCATTTTGCGCCAAAACGGTGTATAATAGCTATGATTACACGATTTTTGAGGATGCCTATGAAACGAGTCGTCAGTCTTCAGGATCTCTCCTGCATCGGCAAGTGCTCCCAGACGGTCGCGCTGCCGGTGCTCAGCGTCATGGGGGTCGAGTGCGTCGCGCTGCCCACCGCGCTGCTCTCGGCGCACACCGCCTTCCCCGATTTTTTTGTCCGCGACCTCACCGACTGCATCGCGCCCATCGCCGCGCACTGGAAGTCGCTCGGTCTGCGCTTTGACACGATCTACACGGGCTACCTCAGCTCCGAAGCGCAGATCTGTCTGGCAGAGCGCCTGTTTGACGAATATCCGGACGCGCTGCGCGTCGTCGATCCCGTCATGGCAGACTTTGGCCGTCTTTACACCGGATTTTCCGCCGATTTCCCCGAAAAAATGCGCGCGCTGTGCCGCCGTGCGAACGTCATCACGCCCAATGTGACCGAGGCGTGCCTGCTGACGGGGCTGCCGTATCGGGAGCACCTGACGCGCGACGAGGTGCACGCGCTGCTGGAAGCGCTGCTTGCGCTGGGGACGGACACGGCGATCCTGACCGGTGTCGCGCTCGACGATGGCATGGCAACGGCGGTGATGGAGCGCGGCGGTACGCCGATCCTTTACACGACCGAACACATCGGCGGCGTGTTCCACGGAACGGGCGACCTGTTTTCCGGTGTGTGCGTCGGCGCACTGACGCTGGGGCTGCCTGCCACGCACGCCGTCCGTCTCGCGGCTGACCATGTGGTAAAAACCCTGCGTTTGACCGTGCAGGATCCCAAGCGGCGCTGGTACGGCGTCAATTTTGAGCAAACGCTTCCGCTGCTTGCGGAAATCGGAAAGGAGTTTCCCCGATGAAACGATCTCTCTCTGCCCGTGCCGAGCGGGCGCTGCCGCTGCTGCTGTCTTTCCTGCTGCCGTTTTTTCTCTCCTTCGCCGTGTTTGCCTTCATCGGCGCTTACCCCTTCGGCGACGGGACGATCCTCGCACACGACGGCTGGCACCAATACTATCCCTTCCTGCTGAACCTGCGCGACAAGCTGCTGCACGGCGGCTCGCTGCAATACACATGGAACGTCGGCATGGGGTCGAGCTACCTGTCGCTCTTTGCCTACTATCTGGCCTCGCCGCTCAATCTGCTGAGCGTACTGTGCCCGTCGGAGTCGATGCCGGAGTTCTTCACGCTGCTGACCATTCTGAAGCTCTCCTTCGCGGGGCTTTTCATGGCCTATTTCCTAAAGACGGCTTTCGGAAAGAACGACTTCTCCCTCGCCGTGTTCGGCCTTGCCTACGCGCTTTGCAGCTATGCGGGCGGCTACTACTGGAACATCATGTGGCTGGACGTGTTCGCGCTCCTGCCGCTGCTCATCGCCGCCACGCTGCGCCTGCTGCGCGACGGCGCCTTCAAGCTCTACGTGATCACGCTCGCGCTGACCTTGTGGAGCAACTACTACATCGCCTATGCCTGCTGCATCTTCGTGGTGCTGTTCTTCTTTGCCTATTGCATCGCCTGCCCGGGCAGTTTCCTGCGCCGTTTTGCGCGCATTGCCCTGTGCACGCTCCTCGGTGCGGGACTTGCCGCCGTGCTGCTCATCCCGACGCTTCTGGCCATGGGCAACACCTATTCGTCCAACAATAAAATGCCGAACGCGCTCTCGCTTTACATCGCCAAGGGCGCAACGGGTGTGGCGGCAGGCGGCAGCTTCTTTCAGACGCTGCTGCATCAAACCCTCCCCGGGCTGTGGGAGGCGCTGAAAAAGACCGTGCCGAACCTCGTGTCTTTCAAGTCCGCGACCTCGTTTAACGAGTCGCTTCCGAACCTCTTCTGCACCTATAGCGCGGTGATGCTGGCGCTGTTTTACCTCTGCTGCGGCAAGATCCGCCTGCGCGAACGGCTCGCCTCACTGGGTCTGCTGCTGATCCTGCTGCTGAGCTTCTTCTTCCGGCGCGTAGACTACGTATGGCACGGCTTCCACGTGCCCAATATGCTGCCCTACCGCTACAGCTTCCTGTTCAGCTTTGTCCTGATCGCGATGGCCTACCGCGCCTACCAGCTGATGGACGCCTTCAGGCCCGCCTACTTCGCGCTGATCCTGCCGCTTGCGCTGGAGCTGCGCTTTGCCGCCTATGCGGAAAAATGCGGCACGACGGTCTATCTGGTCTCCGGCTGCGTCTTTGTCGGGATGATCCTCTTTTTCCTGCTCTACTCGCCCAAGAAGCTCCGCAAGCGTGCCGCGCAGCTGCTCGCGCTTCTGCTCATTGTGGCAGAGACTACCCTGTGCTTTGCCTTCACCGCGCAGAAGGTCGCCGTCACGACACGCTCGACCTATCCGCGCGACGGCGCTGCCGTGCGGGCGCTGCTTGCCACGACCGACACCTCTGACGGCGGCCGCGTGGAGACGACCACGACGCAGACCTTCAACGACGGCGCGCTCAACGGCTATCGCGGCATCACGGTCTTTAACTCCTCCGCAAATGTCAGCTTCAACCGCCTGACGCACGCCATGGGTCTGTCCTCTTGGCCCGGCAGCAACCGCTATGCTTACTACGAAAGCTCGCCCTTTACCAACGTCCTGTGCGGTCTAAAGTATCTGCTCGACCGCGACGACCAGCATCCGGAGACAACGGGGCTGACGCAGATCGCCTCCGCCGGCCGCTCCGTGCTCTACCGAAATGACTACTACCTCTCCCTCGGCTTCATGACCGACGCGGCGTTTGGCGACTATGTGTCGCCCGACGAGGAGAAAAACTCCATCAAGATGCAGGAAGAGATGTTCCGCGCGGCGACCGGCGTCGAAGCGCCCCTGTATGACCATCTGACCCGTTCGGAGGTCTCGGCGGGCGAAGGCGGCACCATCCGTCCCACCGGCTACAGCGGAACGCAGTACAGCTACTCGACGAAGGACGCGACCGGTAAAGTAACCTTTACGATCGACTATGAGATCCCGCGCGACGGCCTTGCGGTGCTCAGCACACGCTACCCGCACAACGACTGCAAGGAGGTCACGGTCTATCGCAACGACGAAAAGATCTTCACGCGCAACATCCGCATTCCCGAGCTGCTCAGCCTCGGCGACTGCAAGGCCGGCGACAAGCTCACCCTGAGCTACACCATTCCGTCAGGCGTCGCCGACCGTGCGATCATCGCCGACGTTGCGCTGATGAACGACGAAGTGTTCACCGAAGGCTACGCGACCCTTGCGGACGAAGTCTGGAACGTCACCTACAGCGCCGACACGGAGCTGCGCGGCACGATCAACGTCAGAAACGACGGTCTGTTCTATACCTCCGTGCCTTATGAGCCGGGCTGGACGGCCACCGTGGACGGAAAAGAGGTCGCACTTGCCGAAGGCTACAGCGCCAAGGAAAAGAACGTCGCGGTCAAAAATGCCGTCGTTTGCTTCCCCCTGACTGCCGGACACCACGAGATCGTGCTGACCTACCGCGCGCCCGGTCTGACACTCGGCATGGTGATCTCCGGCGTGAGCCTGCTTGCCTTTGTGGCGCTCTGCATCCTGCTGCGCAAGCGCGGCGTGCTCCTTCCGGCGCCGGAACGGCTGACGGAGCTGCCCGCAGACGAGGAAGCAACGACTGCGGAGGAAAATGCGCCCCCGGCCGACGCGAGCGACGCAGCCGACGAGGACACAGCAGACGGTCTGCCGCTCTCCTTCGAACCGCTTCTGCGCGAGGAGCTGCCGCTTGCGCCGGAGGCTGAGACGGGAGCCGCAATGGACAGTGAAGCGCCCGCCGAAGCGGAGCGGGGGACGGATGATGAAGCATTCACCGAAGCTGAGAATATGACAGACGGTGAAGCACCTTCCGAACCGAAAATTGCAGACGAAACTGAGCCGGCGACCGCATCGTCGCCCGTGCCGGACGCTGCACCGCCCGCGTCAACAAATGAAGTGTGAAACAGCGCGCGGCGCGGCGGCGCGGCGCTATCGCTGCCGCGAATGAAAAATGATGAATGAAGCGCGCCGCCTTGCGGCGCATGAAGCGCCCGTGGCGCGGTGCTGTCGCTGCCGCGAATGAAAAATGAAGAATGAAGCGCGCCGCCTTGCGGCGCATGAA
>USIH01000079.1 GCA_900554705.1 uncultured Eubacteriales bacterium | reverse complement strand
CTCCCGCAGCAGGCGATCGACGATGATCTCCAGATGGAGCTCGCCCATGCCCGCGATGATGGTCTGTCCGGTCTCGGTATCGGTATAGGTCTTGAAGGTCGGGTCTTCCTCGGCCAGCTTCATCAGGGCAATGCCCATCTTCTCCTGCCCTGCCTTCGTTTTCGGCTCGATGGCAACGCGGATGACCGGCTCGGGGAATTCCATGGACTCCAGTACGATCGGATGCTTCTCGTCACAGAGGGTGTCGCCCGTCGTGGTGTTTTTCACACCGACAACGGCCGCGATGTCGCCGGAATAGACCGCTTCGACGTCCTCGCGGTGGTTCGCGTGCATGAGCAGGATTCTGCCCAAGCGTTCGCGCGAGCCTTTCGTAGAATTGAGAACGGTCGTTCCCTTTTCTACCATGCCGGAATAGACGCGGAAGAAGCAGAGCTTTCCGACAAAGGGATCGGTAGCAATTTTGAATGCCAATGCGGAGAAGGGCGCCGCGTCGTCTGCGGGGCGGAAGTCTTCTTCGTCCGTCTTCGGGTTCACGCCGCTGATCCCCTTCTTATCCAGAGGAGACGGCATATAATCCACGATCGCGTCGAGAAGCTCCTGCACGCCTTTGTTTTTGTAAGAGGTGCCGCAGGTCACGGGGATCATCTGAACCGCGATGGTCGCCTTGCGGATCGCCGCACGGATCTTTTCCTGCGGGATCTCGTCGCCGTTGAGGAACATCTCCATGATCTCGTCGTCCTGATCGGAAACGGATTCCAGCAGCTTTTCCCGATATTCGTCGGCCAATGCCTTCAGTTCGTCGGGAATCTCTTCCTCGCGGACATCCTTGCCCAATTCATCGTAGAAGACGTTTGCCTTCATCTTGATCAGGTCGATGACACCTTTAAAATCCGCTTCAGCGCCAATGGGGAGCTGGATAGGAACCGCATTACATTTCAGCCGATCGTGCATCATGTTGAGAACATTGAAGAAATCGGCGCCCGTAATGTCCATCTTATTGACATAGACCATACGCGGGACATTATACTTATCGGCCTGACGCCAAACCGTTTCGGTCTGCGGCTCCACGCCGCCCTTGGCGCAGAGCACCGTGACGGCACCGTCGAGCACGCGCAGGGAGCGCTCTACCTCAACGGTAAAGTCGACGTGACCCGGCGTGTCGATGATGTTGATACGGCAATGACGCCAGAAGCAGGTCGTCGCGGCGGAGGTGATGGTGATACCTCTCTCCTGCTCCTGCTCCATCCAGTCCATGACGGCGTTTCCCTCGTGCGTTTCGCCGAGCTTATAGGTACGACCCGTGTAAAACAGGATGCGCTCCGTCGTGGTGGTTTTTCCGGCGTCGATGTGTGCCATAATACCGATATTTCTCGTATTCTCAAGAGAATATTTTCTCGGCATCGTGTAACTCCTTTTCGGTTACCAACGGAAATGGGAGAATGCCTTGTTGGCCTCTGCCATCTTGTGGGTATCCTCGCGCTTCTTGACCGAGGCGCCGGTGTTGTTGCAGGCGTCCATGATCTCGCCTGCGAGGCGCTCCTTCATGGTCTTTTCGCTGCGCTTGCGGGAATAGGCCGTCAGCCAACGAAGGCCAAGGGTCTGACGGCGTTCGGGGCGAACTTCCAGAGGAACCTGGTAGGTGGCGCCGCCGACACGACGGGACTTGATCTCCAGAGACGGCATGATGTTTTCCATCGCCTGCTGGAAAGCGTCCAGACCGTTCTTGCCGGTCTTCTGTTCGACGATCTCAAATGCTTCGTAAACAACTCTCTGAGCAACGCCCTTCTTGCCGTCGAGCATGATGCTGTTGACAAGCTTGGTTACCAGAGTGGACTTGTAGATAGGATCCGGAAGGACCTCTCTTTTGGGAACATTACCTCTTCTGGGCACTTTGCTTCCCTCCTTCATATAAAAATGATTTCATAGGTACTTCGATAGGCCGCGCCTACCGTTGTCGTGCCGTGAGTTTCCCATACAGAAAATATATATAAAAAACGCACGGCAAGGCTTTGCCTTGCAAAAGGCGATTGTCAATTACTTTTTCTTTGCCTTGGGGCGCTTCTGACCATACTTCGAGCGCGCCTGCATACGACCCTGAACGCCCTGGGTATCCAGAGTGCCGCGGATGATATGATAGCGAACGCCGGGGAGGTCCTTTACACGGCCGCCACGAATCAGAACGACGCTGTGCTCCTGAAGGTTGTGACCGACACCGGGGATGTAGGCGGAAACCTCGTAGCCATTCGTCAGGCGGACACGGGCGATCTTACGCAGTGCGGAGTTCGGCTTCTTCGGGGTGGTGGTACGAACTGCGGTGCAGACGCCTCTCTTCTGGGGAGAAGAAAGATCGGTAGCGCGGTTCTTAAGGGTGTTGAGTCCCTTCTGCAGAGCCGGAGCCGTGGACTTCGTGGTGACCTGCTCTCTGCCCTTTCTGACCAGCTGATTAAAGGTAGGCATGAATAGTTCTCCTTTCTTAAAAATTTGCTGACTTGCAGCGTTTCATATTATCCCGAAATATTTGGAAAATATTCCGCTTGGATACAAATTAAAGGATCGCGGCGACCGCCGCTTCCACGGAGATCTCGCACGCCTCGCCGAGCTGGCGCATCGTCGCAACGGATACCACAGGTATATGCACCGCTTCACAAAGCGTACGAAGTGGCGTTGTCAGCGCGGGGTCGGCATCTTCGGCAAGGAATACTTTTTTTACCTCGCCCGCCACCAGCGCTTTTTTAAGCTGCTTTATTCCGACCACCCGCCGAGCGGTCTTCAGCTCTTCAAGCACGGATCTTACACCTCCGCAACAGCCGTTTTCGCAGCATACGGATATGCTCACACGGTTAGAGATTATAGCAGAATGAACGAAAAGTGTCAAGTTTTTTTGCCGGTTTTGACGAAAAAAATTTCAGGTTTTCAGGTGAAAAACGGGGACGGCGCAGCGCCGCCCCCGTTTTTGTTGAAGAAGAGGTCAATTACTTGATCTCGGCGGTAGCGCCGGCTTCCTTCAGCTCGTTTGCGAGCTTCTCGGCGTCTTCCTTGGAGATGGCTTCCTTCAGGGTCTTCGGGCAGTTGTCGGCGATTTCCTTCGCTTCCTTCAGGCCGAGGCCGGTAGCGGCACGGATGACCTTGATAACGCCCAGCTTGGAAGCGCCGCAGTCCTTCAGGATGACGTCGAACTCGGTCTTCTCTTCCACGGCCTCAGCAGCGGCTGCGGGAGCAGCGACAGCGGCGGCAGCGGCGGAAACGCCGAAGGTATCTTCCAGAGCATGGACGAGCTCAGCCAGCTCGACAACGGTAAGGCCCTTAACTTCTTCGATCAGAGCAGCGATTTTTTCAGACATGGTTATATCCTCCTAATGATTTTTTAAGTGATGTGGGATTACGCCTCGGCGGGAGCTTCTGCAGGAGCTTCCGTGGGGCCTTCCTTCTGCTGACGGATCTGATCCAGAACAAACGCCAGAGAGGAGATCGGTGCAAGGAAGGTTCCGAGAACCTGCGCGACGAGCGCGTCCTTGCTGGGCAGTTCGCCGAAGCCCTTGAGCTGTTCGGCGGGGAGGACGGAGCCTTCGACAAGGCCGCCCTTGATGGTCAGAACATTCTTGTTCTTCTTGGCAAATTCGCAGACGATGCGAGCGGGAGCGATGGGGTCGCCGGTGGTGATGGCCATCGAGGTAGTGCCGTTGAGCAGCTCATCAAACTGGTTGTAGCCAATCTTGTTGGCAGCAAACCGCGTGAGCGTGTTCTTCACGACGCTGTACTCTACGCCAGCTTCACGGAACTTTTTACGCAGCTCGGTATCCTGTGCGACAGTGATGCCCTTGTAGTCGACGAAGACGGCAGCGGTAGAGTTCTGCAGCTTGTCGGCGAGCGCATCAACGATTGCCTTTTTGCTTTCGAGTACCTTCTGATTAGGCAATGTGTGTCACCTCCGAAAAAAATAACCTCATGCCAAAAGACATGAGGACACAAAAACACTCTTTTTGCGTAACCTCGGCGGGATTTACGGCCTCTGCCTACCTGCTGTCTCTGGCAACCTCAATGATTATACCAGAAAAGCGCCGATTGTCAAGCATTATTTTTCCTTTTTCCGCATATTTTAGCCCCTGCCGCCGAAACGGCAGGGGCTAAATCGTCAGGAGAAGAGTTGGCTGGGCGTGTAATAAATACTTAGATAATCCGTTGCAAGGGCGCTGGGGTCTCCCATGTCAGTTCCTGTCACCTGTGGGAAGTAATCTGCCACCGCGATCTCCCCGCTGCTCAGCTTTGCCTTGAGCGCTTCATACTCCTCCACGGTAAATCCGTCGAGTCTCCATGCGCCATTCTGTGTAGGAAGTCCTACATAGTCCCCCGCTTGCAGATCAAGCCGCAGGCAGGTGCCGCCGCACGCCCAATCGCCGCTTTCTCCGCTCTCGGCGAGGGAAACCAGCGCATACTGCACCGCGTTATCCAGCCGTTTCGTTGCAGAGGTAACGATGCAGTCGTTATAGCCGCTCAGATCGACATCCAAGCCGATCACCTTGGCGTTGTAGCGCTCCGCCGCTTCCACGGCGGAGGTGTAAAGCGCTCCACCGCAGGCAAAAACGATCTCGGTACCCGTTTGATACCAAGAATCCATCTGTGCGGTGATATTCGCGTCGCCGTAGAACTGGTCTGCATACATATATCTCATTTCCACGCTAACGTTCAATTCTTTTGCTGCATCGCGCGCACCCTGCACATAACCGGTACCATATCGTATTACGGCATTGACTGGCATACCGCCTAAAAAGCCCAGCTTTGTATAGCCTGCCTTAACCGCGGCGTAACCCGCTAAGTACCCCGCCTGCTCCTCCGCAAAGGAGATGCAGACCGCATTTTTGCCCGGATCAGAATAAGTGACATAATCGACGGTCAGGTCGTCGGCCGTCACATCGACCGCAATGAACTTAACTTCGGGGTATTTCTCCTGCACCTCGACCAGAACCGGCCCGAACAGATAGCCCGGCAGGACAATGACATCATACCCGTCGTCAATCGCCTCCTCCGTTGTAGCGACCAGACCCTCGTGCAGATAGGATTCACCCGGATTGTAATAGGCATGATCCACGCCATTTTCCTCGCAGAATGCAACGATTCCCTCCCAGCAGGCCTTATTATAATAGTTCGGGTCGTCGATGTCTTCGCCATCTGTGATCAGGGCGACGCGGAAGTCCAATGCGAGCGGCGGCTCGGTCGTCTCAGGCGCAGGTTCCGTCGCAGGCTCCGCCCGTTGTGTCGGAAGTGTCGTTATTTCTTCCATCTGCACACTTTCACGCGGTGCCGCCTCTACCGCCTCAGGCGTCCGCGCGGCTTTATTCGCGATAGAGCGACCCAAGAGAAAACCGCCGAGCAATCCCACAACCAGCGCTGCGGCAACCAGCAAAGCACCCGTCAGTGGTTTCCTTCGCCGCCTTGGCGGGGTCATCGCAGTCGTCGGTGCGGCCTCCTGCACCGGATCAGGCTCCGTTTGCGGGTGCAGCGAGTTCTGAACGACCCGTTCTGGCACCGCATCATTTGCGCGCTGCGCGAGTCCATTCTGCTGCTGTCGCAGCGGCTGCATCTCTTCCGGCATGGGCGCAAGCTCCCTGCCGCAGTTCGGGCAAAACACGCTGTGGTCAGCTATCTGTTTTCCGCAGTAGGAACAAAACATATCGTCTTTCCCCCTCTGTTTTTCTGTACCATTTTATGATACCAGATTTGCAGCCGCTGTTCAAGCACTTTCAGCGCTTGATCTTCACATGGATCGTGCCGCCCGTTGCAGCGGTCACGGCTCCGGTCAATTCTCTGTCGGCACTGTCGCGCACCCACACGGTGACCTCACCGTAATCCGTGATGTAGCAGGCACTTTTGAAATTCTTATAAAGGCACTCGTAGCCCTCGCGGCGCAAGTAGCCGGTATAGGTAGCGTATGTACTCATCACGTGATTGCAGCGGTAGGAAAAGCAATCGGTTTTTTCCTCCGTCGAATGAAAAACATCGTCACACACCTCGTCGAGCATCCGGATCGCCGTTCCGCTGTAGCATCCCTCCGGTGTCTCCTTCAACCGTTTTACGTTTCGGCAGCCGGTGAGCAGCAGTACCGTCAGAATCAGCAGACAGATCAAGCGTTTTTGCATCGCTCGATCGCCTCTTCGATTTGTCTGGCGACCCAAGGCGCACGCTCCAGCTGATAGCAGGCGTAGGTCGCGTCTTTTGTGTAAATCATCACGTTAAGCGTAAGTCCGGTCGTAATGCGCGTGATCTCCCGCAGCGGAATCGCAAACGGCGTCGGTTCTGCCTTCACGGAGGCAAAGCTCACACCGCGCAGTTCTGTGTCTGATAGTTCCAGATAGCTTGCCGCTAAATTCTTTCGTTGGCGGTTTAGCCGCAGAAAGCGGGGCAAGCAAATTGCAAACTGCACCACGCAGCCGATAAGAAGGAACGCAAAGAACAGCAAGCTTCCTGTCGCACGAGTCTTGAACAAATACCAAAACTTCTCAAATTCTATGCCGACAGAACGGTAGGCCTTATACAACATGAAGAATACCGCTAAAAACTCAATCGGCGCACAGATGACCCAACCCCGACTCTTTTTCCACTGCCGCTCTGTGGCCTCAAGCAGCGCACGATCCGGCCTAAATACCAATTTATCCTTCATTCAAAATCACCTATTTGGAATAATTATCTTTGATGAATTCTTCTTGCGACTTGATTCTCGCTTTTGCGATTAAAATCAATATGACGCAGATACACGCAAGAATCATCCACACGATGCAGGTCACCGTAACTGTATACCTTGGTCCAAAAACTTCGACCTTCTCCTGCGGATACTCCAATTGCGTCGCAATTGAACAACAAGGAAGCACAGCCTCTGCAATTGCCGAGACCGTCAGCATCCAGCCGTTGCGTACATCCCCCGATGCATTGTAACAGCCGAGGAAAAGCGGCGGGAGCAAAATGCCGGCCAATGAAAAAAGCGTAGTCATGCGATTAATGGAAAAGAGGCTGACAGTATCGCGAGTATCGCCCCAAACCTTCCATTCCAGCACCGGAAGCAACGCCATGATGCTAATTGCAAGTGAACAAAGAAACGCGATTAGTACAAACGGGCGTATCTTCTTAATTCGAACATTTTCGTTAAACAGCCGCTGCCGTTTCCTTTCTGCCTCTTCCGCCGCATGCCGCGCCATCGGCGTATCACAATCCGGACAGTGATCGCCTTGTACGTATTTTCCACATTTTTCACAAAACATTTTTCTTCCCCCGCTCTCAATAGTTTCTCTGCTGCAACTCAAAGACCTTGAGCCACTTGAGCTGATTGACTTCGTTTCTCGTTTCCTCAGCATTGTAAGCGGCGATCGCCGTTTGCTGCGCAGTATAATTGAGCAGGCTGGTTTGCCGTTCGGACTCAGAAACAAGCTGGTTGATCTTTTTATTGCCTTCACTGATCGCCGAGTAGAGCATAAACTGGCTGCTTTTGATCTGCTCCAAATTAGCAAGAATATCGTCTAACTTGGCAATGATGATGTTGGCGCGCAGCTCACTTTCATAAATGTTATAAGCGCCCTCATGGCCGGTGAGCGACGAGCAGCGGCCGGAGAGAAAATACTCATAGAAAGAGCAGACCGCGTTCATCGTGTGATACTTCGGGTAAATTGTTCCAGCCGCGTAGTACTTCCTCAGAAGCTCCAGCGTCTTCTCATGCTGCTTGGCCAGTGCGCCGCGCAGCTCCGTCAGACGCTCCTTCTGCCTGAGTTCCTCCTGCACGCGCTGATTATCCTTTGCCTTTGCGCTGGCAAAATCGGCGTCGTATTGGCTCTGCCGCTCCTTTTCTTGCGAACGCACGTAGAGATACTTGACAAGCGCGATCACAAAGCCGACAAGAATGCCAAGCAGTCCGCCTTTGAGTATCCCGCCGATCGCCCCGCTGATAAAGCCGGAAAACAGCCCCTTTACGCCGAAGAAGCCTGCGCCGATCAGCACTGGGTAAACGCTTTGCTCGAGAAATTCTTCGAAAAAGAAGTTGTACGACGTCACTTCATCATGCTTGATGTTCCTGTAATAGCCAAGCGAAGCGATCTTTTGATCCATTGCGGCAAGCGTTGCCTTTTGCGTATAGACATTTTTCTCCAGCGCGATGACCTCTTCAAAATACCTTTTGAGTTCCTTGTCCATTGTTGCACCCCTTTTCACCTATTCTTTGAATTTTAGAAAGGGCAAGCCCCTTCTCGACACATTATACCCGGCATTTCGGGTATAGTCAATAGAATACAGTCCAAATATAATGGTGAAGTGAGAGGAGGTGCGCGCGGTGATTTCCTATGCTCCGCTCTGGCAAACCATGAAACGCAAGGGCATTACAACCTACGCTCTGATCAAGAATTACTCGTTCAGCCGCGGCACGCTGGACTCCTTGAAGCAGAACCGCAACGTTTCCACCGCAACACTGAACGATCTGTGTGCCATTCTTTCATGCAGGATTGAGGACGTGTTGGTTTATATACCGGATGAAACGCAAAAATGAGCTGCCTCGGTTGATCCGAGGCAGCTCATTTTACATTCGGTTACAGCCAATTACAGCTTCGCGGTGCTGACCTTGACGCCGGGGCCCATGGTGGAGGCGACGACGCAGGAACGGATATACTGACCCTTCGCAGCGGCGGGCTTTGCCTTGATGACGGCGCCCAGCAGAGCGTTCATGTTCTCCGCGAGCTTTTCGGCACCGAAGGAGACCTTGCCGATGGGGCAGTGGATGATGTTGGTCTTGTCCAGACGATACTCGATCTTACCGGCCTTGACTTCCTTCACGGCAGCGGCAACGTTCGGGGTGACGGTACCGGCCTTGGGCGAGGGCATAAGACCCTTCGGGCCGAGAACCTTACCGAGACGGCCGACGATACCCATCATATCCGGGGTAGCTACTACAACGTCGAAATCAAGCCATCCTTCGTTCTGGATTTTTGGAATCAGTTCGTCTCCTCCAACGAAGTCAGCACCTGCTGCTTTTGCTTCCTCAGCCTTAGCGTCCTTAGCGAACACAAGGATGCGAACCTTCTTACCTGTTCCGTGTGGAAGAACTACGGCACCACGAACCTGCTGATCAGCGTGACGTCCGTCAAGACCCATTTTGAAATGAGCTTCGATAGTTTCATCAAATTTTGCACTGGCAGCTTTTTTTACGATGGCTACTGCTTCCGGTGCGTCATATAAGTTCGTTTTATCTCTGAGCTTTGCAGCTTCCTGATATCTTTTTCCTCTTTTCATTCTAAATAACCTCCTGTGGTATTATCGGGAGCGACCCTCCCACT
>USIH01000078.1 GCA_900554705.1 uncultured Eubacteriales bacterium | reverse complement strand
AGGCGGGTGTGGCGTGGCACGCGTTCATCAGCGGCAAGGCGTGCATCGACGCGCCCTTTGCGCAGATCTATCGGGAATACATTGGCCCCGTGCGTGCCGAGAAATTCCGTCCGGTCGAGGGGCTTGCGGAGAAGCTGCTTACCGATCCGCCGGAAATTGAAAAGCTGGGCGTGATCACGCCTGACCGTGCGCTGCGCGCACGGCTGATGGAGCAGCTTTCCGCCTATCCGGAGCTGCGCGTTTCCAGCGCGTGCTGGTTCAACATCGAGATCAACGACCGCATGGCGACCAAGGGCAACGCATTGCTTGCGCTATTGGATCATTTGCACATTTCGCCGCAGGAGGCGGCGGCGTTCGGCGACGCGCCGAACGATCTGACGATGCTCGAAGCGGTGGGCTACGGCGTTGCCATGGGCAATGCCGCGCCGGAGGTGCTGCAACGGGCGGCTTATCAAACCGTGACCAACGGCGAGGACGGCGTTGCGCGTTTTCTTGCGCAGCAGCTCGGCCTTTCCTGTTGAAATAAGGAGGCTTTTATGATTTCCATTGACCATAAGGGACATACCGTACTTGTGACCGGCGGTGCCAAGGGCATCGGCGGCGGCATCAGTCGCGCCTTTGCGCAGGCGGGCGCGAACGTCGTGATCGTCTACCGCTCCGATCCGGAGGAGAGCAACGCCTTCGCTGCGGCGCTGCATGAGGAATTTGACACGCCCGTCATCGCGGTGCAGGCGGACATGAGCCGCGAAGAGGACGTCGTGCGCGCCTTTGACGAGGCGGAGCGTGCGTTCGGTCGGGTCGACATCCTCATCAATAACGCGGGCAGCAACAAGACGTGTTATATTACCGACATTGAAAACGACGAATGGGACTACTACCTCAAGAATAACGTCACCGCCTATTTCCTGACGATCCGCGAGTTCGGCAGACGCAACAAGGATGACGGCAAGGGCGGCGACATTGTCAATATCCTTTCCAAGGCCGCGTTCTCCACCACGACGCGCGGACGCGGCGCGTATGTGACCAATAAGCACGGCGAGCTGGGTCTGACGCGCTCGGCGGCGGTCGAGTTCGCACCGTATAAGATCTATGTCAACGCCATTGTCCCGGGCTTCGTCTGGACGCCCCTGACGCGCAGCCTCGGCGAAGAGTTTACCAAGAAGCTCAACCGCGCGCCGATGAAGTGTGCGGCGCAGCCGGAGGAGCTGGGGCAGACGGCTGCCTTCATCACGAGCGAAAACTGCCGCCTGATGGTCGGCAGTGTGGTCGACCTCTCCGGCGGCCTGATGCTGGGCTTCTGATAAAACGCCAAAAACGAACGCAGGCATCCACATTTGAACCGCTCCCTGTCAAGTAGACAGGGAGCGGTTCAAATGTGTGGGCGTCTGCGTTTTTCTGTGGCATAGGCACGACAAAGTGTTGACAAAACATCCTCCCTCTGATATGATTATAATTAGAAATATAAGAGAGGGAGGGAAGCATATGAAGCGATGGATCGCCGGACTGCTTCTGCTTGCGCTCTGCCTTGCAATGGCGGGCTGCGGCGGGAAGACGGAGGAGCGGGCGCGCCCCACGGCTGGTTTGACCGAAACGCCCACGGTGACGCAGACAACGACGACAACGCCAACGGAGGAGCCGGAGGAAACAAGGTCTGATCTGCGCGGCAAAGACCGCATTCTGAGCCAGCAGCCGATCAAGGCGGCGCCGGAGGTGGGCGACTATCTTGATCGTCCGGAAAAATGCTACACGGACACGCACCCGATCATAATTGCGAGGTACGCCGAAGAAGAGGAATCGGATTGGCTTTGGTATGCGCTGTGGTGCGACCTGCCGGCGATGACGCTGACGCTCAAGCCGGAAACGTGGCTGACGGATCGCTTTTATACCCGCCTGACGGTCCGCTTGAATCCCAATGAGAGACGCTACAGTTTTTGCTGGACGGACGACTCGGAGATATTTTACAAAGAGCACATGATGTGGCTCGACAACGGAGAAGAGCACGATTACCTCAGAAAAAGCAAGGAAGGTGCGTGGCAGGAAGGTGCGATACCCGCAAGCGAGGCTGGGCTTTTGAAAAACGCTGCCACGATGCTGCTCTACTGCGCCTATGCGCATGAGGTTCTTGAAGAGGCCTACGGCAGCGTGACCTACCGAAAGTACGGTGATCGGGAGATCGGCGACTTTGGAAAATGCTATGTCTATGAAGCGACGGCGGGAAATGGGTATGAGCAATATTGGCTTTATGTGGATAAGGCAACGGGACTTGTCGTTGCGCTGGAAGGGCTCTACGGAGAGAAGATCTTCACGGTCGAGTCGCTGACCTACGGCGCGCCCGACTTTGGAACGCTTCCTGAATAGATGACAAGCGGCGGGAACCCATCACGCGTCCCCGCCGCTTGTCTTATTTTTCCGGTGCCTTGAGCGGATAGTTTTCGTACTGCTTGCCGATGTGCAGGATGACGAAATAGGTCACGACCAGCGAACCGACGATGTAAAGCGCGCCGCCTGCGACCACGTTGAGCATCATCAGCAGACCCGAGACGACCAGCACGATACAGTGCCAGCGCGTGATGGTCAGGTTGATCTTGGCGAGGTCAATCCCTTCGCGCTCGTTCAGGCGGAACTTGGTGTTGAGAAGGTGGGCTTTCATGCGTTCGGTGTCGTTGAAATTATAGTGCATTTGCCGCTTGCAGAAGGTCAGCTCGCTCAGGAGCATGACGACGCAGAACAGCCCAATGGTCAGATATAGGTTTTCTGTGATCGCCGAGAGGATCTTCATGACAGACCCGTCCTTTCTTTTTACATATGGAACATCGGGTTCATGTGCACCACGCCGTTGCGGCCGACGGAGAGCAAATGCTCCAGATCAAGCGTCCCGTCCAGACGCTGCCCCAGCAGCTCCAGCAGCAGCGGCAGATTCATACCGGCAATCACCTGCGCGCGGTCAAGCAGCATGGCGGAGCGGTTGCTTGGTGTGCCGCCGAGAATATCGCACAGGACGATTGCACCCTCACCTGTGTCCACGGCGTCGATCGCGCCGCGAAGACGCTCCAGAAATTCGGCGGAGTCCTCCCCGGGAAGCAGCGAGACGCAGGTGACCTGTTCCGCGCTGCCAAAGAGCATGACCGCTGCGTCCTTCATACCATCGGCGAGAGCGCCGTGACTTGCCAAAACAATTCCAACCATGGTTCTGTATCTCCTTTTGAAAAGTTTCATTGGATAATCGACAATTCCAATCTACCACAGAAAGGACGCAATTACAACACCACAATGAAAAACGGCACGATTGGGACAAAACAAAAGTCGTTGTGCCGAAGACTTGCGACGTTTTGACAACATGAGCCCCCGTTGGTATACTGAAAACACCGGAGTATTCTGGAGAATTTGAACAAAAGGAGCGAAAATCATGTTAGTGACAATGAAAGAGATCCTGGAGCGTGCAAAGGAAGGCGGCTATGCGGTGCTGGCGCCGAGCATGCAGTGCGAAGGACACATGAAGATGGCGGTACGTGCGGCGGAGAAGGTCAAGTCTCCTATCATCCTCAACCACAGATACGACCGCTTCGACGATGATTTCTATCGCTATGCGCAGATCGCCCGTCAGCTTGCACATGAAGCATCCGTCCCCGTTGCAATTAACCAGGATCATGGTATCACCATTGAACAGAATATGTGGGCGATCCGTTCCGGCTATACCTCCGTCATGGTCGACCGTCAGATCTACCCCCTTGAAGAGAACATCCGTCTGGTCGCCGAGATGACCAAGTTTGCCCACGCCGTCGGCGTGACCGTCGAGTCCGAGCTGGGCGAGGCGCACTGGGGCGACCTGAAGGAGGTCGAAGAGGGCAAGACCAATCCCGACGAGGTCTCCCGCTTTGTCAACGAGACCGGCATCGACTGCCTTGCCGTCTGCATCGGCAACACCAACAGCATGACCACGCCGAAGGATCAGCTCGGCGTGCATCTGGACATCGACCTGCTGGGCCGCATCGAGGAAAAGACCGATGTGCCTCTTGTCCTGCACGGCGGCTCCGGCGTGCCCGTGGAGGAGATGAAGGAAGCCACGCGCAACCATCGCATCTGCAAGGTCAACGTCGGCAGCGACTTCCGTCTGCATTCGCGCGACTTCATCCTGAACTACCTCAACGAAAACGAGCGACAGCTCGACTGGTGGCGTCTGTTCGATCAGGGCTATCAGGAAAGAATGTTTGAGAAGATGGAGATCTTCGGCAGCGTCGGCAAGGCGTGGTAATTTTGAAAACAGGAGAGACATCATGCTGAATATGCTTTGGACAGCGGAATACAGCGCCGAATGGGAGCAGAAATTCCGCGAACGCTTCAATCTCACCCGTGCGGGCTTTAACATCCACAATCGACTGAAGGACTGGATGACCGAGGATGAGGTGATCGAGGCGCTGAAGGGACAGGATATTTTCTTTGTCGGCTACGATCCGATCACCGAGCGCGTTTTGGAAAATGCGCCGGATCTGAAGCTCATTCTGTCCGTCCGCGACGGTCCGGAGGAGAACGTTGATCTTGCCGCCTGCAAGCGCCACGGCATCCCCGTGCTCAACAGCGCCGGCCGCTGCACGGTCTCCGTCTCCGAGCTGACCTTTAACCTGATTATGAACATGGCGCGCCCCGTCATCCCCGTCACAACCCGCTTCCGCAGCGAAAAGTGGACGAAGGAAAACTACCTTGCCCTGCGCGGTATCGTGGAGAAAAACGCCTTTGAGCTTTACCGCAAGACGCTGGGCATCGTCGGCGCGGGCAGAAACGGTCAGCGCCTTGCCGTCTACGCAAAGGCCTTCGGTATGCGCGTGATCGCCTACGATCCCTACGCCCCCGCCGAGGTCATGCAGTCGCTCGGCATTGAGACGATGGAGCTTGACGAGGTCATGGCGCAGAGCGATTACATCAGCATCCTCGCGCGCGTCACGCCGGAAAATCACAATCTGGTCGGACGCGAGCAGATCGCCCGCATGAAGCCGACGGCCTGCCTGGTCAATACCGGCCGCCCGCAGCTTCTTGACACCGACGCGCTGATCGACGCGCTGCGCGAGAACCGTATCCGCATGGCGGCGATCGACGTCTTCAAGCCTGAACCCATCCCCACCGACAGCCCCTATTATGACATCCCGATGGAAAAGCTGATCCTGACGAACCACATGGCAGGCTTCTGCAACGAGCGCACGTGGCATCAGTACGACATCGGCATGGACAATCTGGAAAAATTCCTCTCCGGCGCCTGCCTGCAAAACAACTGCACGCGCGGCGTGGAGCAGGAAGCGGCCTATGCGCAGCGCGGCGCCAAGCTCTTCGGCTGTCAGGCATAAAAAAGGAGGAACACGATGAAAGAAAAATCCTGGGTCGTTGTAGAACCCGAAAAAATGGTGCTACAGGAGTTCGACATTCCCGAGGTGGAAAAAGACGGACTTCTGATGCGCGTGACCACCACTTCCATCTGCGGCTCCGACCCGAAGTACTACTTCGGTCTGCACTATCGTGACAAGCTGCCCATCATGATGGGTCACGAGGTCGTCGGCGTCGTCGAGGAGATCGGCGAGGAGGCCGAAAAGGCCTATGGCGTCAAGAAGGGCGACCGCATCCTCATCGAGCCGTATCGCAACTGCGGCCACTGCGACTACTGCAAGGCCGGCTACTATAATCTCTGCCGCGATGTCCATATCTGGGGCTGCAATGTCTCCGCCAACGAGGGCAAGCACCTCAACGGCGGCTACGGCCAGTATATGTATCTGGAACCCGGCTCCCACGTCTTCAAGATCGCCGACAACATCCCCGATAACGCCGCCGTCTTCGGCTCCGTCGTGGGCAACGGCTTCCGCATGATGAAGACCAAGGGCAAGGTCAAGCCCACCGACACGGTCATCATCTGGGGTCCCGGCGCGCTGGGTCTGTGCGGCCTGATCGCCGCCAAGGAGCTGGGCGCGAAGAAGATCATCATGATCGGCCTGCGCAAGGACGAGATCCGTCTGAAGCTCGCGCTGGAATTTGGCGCGGATCACATCATCTATTCCGACGAGCAGGACGCCATTGCGGAGATCCGCCGCCTGACCGACGGCGAGATGGGCAATGTCGTCGTCGAGTGCACCGGCTTCGCGCCGATCTACAACGACGTCATCGAGTCCGTGCGTCCCACCGGCCGTCTGGTTCTGATCGGCCTGAACGGCAAGCAGAACAACGGTATGTGGACGGACAAGATCATCCAGCGCGAGATCACGGTCAAGGGCTGCCTCGGCCAGCCGCACAACTGCGAGGACGCCATGGCGACCATCAACAAGGGCATTTACCCGCTGGAAAAAATGGCGACGCACACCTTCCCGATGAGCAAGGCGGACGAGGCCTTCAAGTTCAGCATCAGCGGCGATCCGAGCCTGATCCGCGTTGTTCTGAAAAACGAGTGGTAAAGACCATGTGAGGGGAGAGAAATAGATATGCTGCGAAGCGCGCTGCAATCGCTGGCGATGCTGCTGCTTCTGATGGCGGTCGGCTTTGCGATCGCAAAGAAGAAGTGGTTCAAGGACGGCGACGAGATCCTGTCAAAGCTGCTTGTGCGCGTGATCATGCCGTTTAACGTTCTTTTGAGCATTCTGGATCATTTTTCCGGCACGGACGATTGGAATATGTTTTTCCGCATGATCGCCTGTGCCGCCGGTATGATGCTCGGGAGCCTTGCGGTCGGCTGGATCTTTGCCTCGCTGCTCAAGACGCAGCGCAGCCGCAAGGGCGTGTTTATCAACGCGACCGCTTTCCCGAACATTATCCTGCTGGGGTTCCCGTTTGTCGAGGCGGTCTACGGCGCGGATTCCATGCGCTATGCGGTGGTCTATTTTCTCATCAACACGGTGCTTTTCTGGACGATCTGTCCCATCATTCTCAACCGCTACAGCGAAGACGGCGGGCAGACGCGAGTGTTCAGCCTGACGAATCTGCGCAAGTGCCTGTCGCCCTCGCTGGTCGCGATGCTGGTCGGTCTTCTGCTGCTTGCAACGGGTATCGAGCTGCCGAACGTGCTCTCGAATACCATGCGAAAGCTGGCACAGTGCACGACGGCGCTTTCGATGATCTTCATCGGCTGCATCATCCGCAAGGCGAAATTCCGGCGCGAGACGATCCTCAACCGTGATGTCCTGATGCTGCTGGTGCTGAAGATGGTCGTGGTCATGGCGGCGCTGATCCTTGCGCTCAAATGGCTCCCCATCCCGACGGACGCGAAAAAGGTCTTTCTCCTGCTCACGGCGATGCCCGCGTGCGTGAATTTGAGCATTCTGACGCACCAGTACCGCTGCGACTATGCGTTCTGCGCCATCGTTTCGACGGTGATGAATGTGGTGTGCGTTCTGTCCGTTCCGCTCTATGTACTCCTGTTTGAGCAGGTGTTATAGATCGCTTCTCCTCCAAAAGCAAAAAGGCGGGGCTTGCCCCGTCTTTTTGCTATTGTCCGTCTGCGCTGCCCGCGAAGAACCATTCGTCGCCGACGCGGACGGCATAGCTTGCCTCGGTGTGCTGCGAGCCGTCGTCGCCCTCGACGCTGCATACCACAAGGCGCACATCGTCGATCTCCTCCAGCGTGAAGGCGAGGCCGTAGCGCGCGTTCTCCTCCACAAAGGCGGTGATCGACTGCATCGCCACGGCATAACCGTCGTCCGTCAGCTCGGAGACCTGCGTCGCCTCGACGCGGTAGCTCCCGTTCTTCAGCGCGGCGGCCTGCTCCTTTTCGCGATAGGCGATCTGGAAGTTTACCATGTCGTCCACGGTCTTCACCTTTGCCAGTTCACGCTCCGTCCACTGGAAGAGCGCTTCGTCATAGTCCTCCATGCGCTTGCGGAAGTCGTCCTTCGCTGCGTCGATCATCGCCTCCGGCGTTTCGTAGTCTGCGTAGGCCTCTTCAAACTGCGCTTTGAGCGCGTCCTTTGGATCGGTGTAGCCGCGCAGGTAGGAGCAGTCCTCCAGCTTGCCGCTGCGCAGCGCGTCCTGATAGGCAACGACGGCCTCCTGCGCGGTTTTCATCGGCGCGGGGCGATCCTGCGTGCAGCCGCGTCGCCACAGGAAGAGCGCAAGCGCCGTGAGCAAAACGGCAAGGAGCGTAAGGAGAAAGACCGGTCTGCGGCGCGCGGGGCGCGGTTCGGATGTAGGTGTCATGTTCGTTTCTCCTTTCTCAGCCTGCAAGGATCTCGGCCTTCAGCACGCCGTCCATCCGCGCGAGCGCGCGCAGCAGCGTCTCCGGCCCTTCGGAGACCTCGGTCGTCTCGGCGGAGATCGTCACGGAGGCACAGCCGTTTGTGGGGATGGTCTGGTTGATGGTCAGGATATTTGCGCCGTAGCGGGCAAACACGGAAAGAATGGACGAAAGAAGACCCGTCACGTCGCGCAAAATGAAGTGGAAGGTCAGAATGCGGCCGGCCATCAGGTTCTGAAACGGGGAAATGGCGTCGCGGTATTTGTAAAAGGCGCTGCGGCTGATGCCGGTGAGCTTTGCCGCCTCATTGACCGTTGCCGCGCCGCCGGTCTCCAAAAGCCATTTTGCCTCTGCTACCTTCAAAAAGACCTCGGGCAGCGCCTTGGCCTCTACGATGTAATATTTGGGCAGTTCTGTCATGTTGCGCTTTGCCTCCTGTTTTTGAGTCAAGGACATTGTAGCACGGTGGACGGAAAAAAGCAAGCAAAGCGCATAAAAATGTCGTTCGGAGAAATACTACCCTCAAACAGGAGGGAAATGCCATGAAAATGACCAATCGGGAATACTGCCGTTATGCCGACTCGCTCGCGCCGCGCTCGCCCATTTGGAAGGACTGCCTCAACGCTTTCTGGACAGGCGGACTGATCTGCGTGCTCGGTCAGCTTCTGATGACGCTCTACGGCGGTCTGGACGAAAAGCTGTGCGCCGCTGCCGTCAGCGTCACGCTGGTGTTTCTCTCCGCGCTGCTCACCGGTCTGTCGGTGTATGACGACATCGCGAAGTTTGCGGGCGCCGGAACGCTCGTGCCGATCACCGGCTTTGCAAACTCCATCACGGCGCCCGCCGTGGAGTTCCGCACCGAGGGCATCATCCTCGGCACCTGCGTGAAAATGTTTACCATCGCGGGGCCGGTCATCGTGTTCGGCACCTGCGCAAGCGTCCTCTACGGACTGATCTACTGGCTCTTCGGCGTGATCCTGTAAAAAAACATACTGGAATCCGATCAAAACGTGGAACACATTTTGATCGGCCAGACTGTCAAAAAAGTCCGTAACCGTCAAAATGAATTAATTTTTTAAGAAAATTGGCCGCAGAATTGCAATTTAGACAATCAAGAGTTTTTTGA
>USIH01000077.1 GCA_900554705.1 uncultured Eubacteriales bacterium | reverse complement strand
CAAAATTATTATAAATAAATCCGCTTTTAACTTGCAAAAGTTCAAAAATTACCGATTGTTTATATTACAATCTCACGGCCAATTTTCTTAAAAAATTAGTCTATTTTGACGGTTACGGACTTTTTTGACAGTCTGAAACGAAACCGGGGAGACTGCTGTCTCCCCGGTTTCGTTTATTCTTTCGGCTTTAACTTCTCTTTTGTCCCGTCAGGGCGCAGAAGGTAGGTGTTGTCCAGCTGCGCGGTCAGGTTCTGGCGGACGGAGGCAATGTAGCGCTTGCGCAGTCGGTCGCGCTCCTGCGTCTCTTCCGGCGTCAGACCTTCGCTTTTAGCTTTGCGCGCCAAGGCATTGATGCGTGCGACGGTTTCTTCCATGGTCATTTGCGGTCAACTCCAGTGTTTGTTTTTTCTATCTTATCCAAATCGTGCGTCACTGTCAAGAAGTACTTGCCGTGAACCGCAAAATCCGCTATAATATACGGAAAAAGGAGGCGAGCGAAATGAGGGTGATGATCGTCGGCGGCGGCGCGTCGGGCATGATCGCGGCGCTAACGGCGTCGGAGACGCACGAGGTGCTGCTCTTCGAGCGGCAGGCGCGGCTTGGCCGCAAGCTGCTTGCCACGGGAAACGGCCGCTGCAACCTGACCAATATGCACGCGGACGTGTCGCATTACCATGGGCAGGCGCCGGAGTTTTGCCGCTTTGCGCTCGCGCGTTTCGGTGCGGAGGAGACCAGACGCTATTTTCAGCAGCTGGGTCTTCTTACGGTGCAGGAGCCTTCCGGCCGCGTCTATCCCTACAGCGACAGCGCCAACAGCGTGCTCGATGTGCTGCGCCTGACGCTGGAGCAGCGGAAAAACGTGACGATCCTGACCGGTACGGAAATTTTGTCGCTTCAGAAGGAGAACGGATTTACGGCGTACTGTGCGCAGGATACCTTCCGCGCGGATCGGGCGATCGTCTGCGCGGGCGGCCTCGCCGGAGGAAAGCTCGGCGGCACGGATTCCGGCTACCGCCTGCTCGGCGCGCTGGGGCACAGCCGCACGAAGCTCCTCCCCTCGCTCGTGCAGATCAAGACCGACACGACCTTTGTTCGGGCGCTCAAGGGCGTGCGCTGCAACGCACGCGTGACCTACGGCGGCGACGTGGTCACGGGGGAGGTGCAGTTTACGGATTACGGTGTCAGCGGGCCCGCGATCTTCGAGCTTTCCGGCGCGATCGCCGCGGCGGGCGGCGGCGCGCTTACGCTCGATCTTTTGCCGGATCACACGGCGCAGAGCGTGCAGGCGCTTCTGCTTGCGCGTGCCGCCGCGCTGCCTGCGCTGCGTGCGGAGGATCTGCTGACGGGCATCCTCCATAACCGGCTGGGTCGCGTGCTCGTGCGTGCGGCGGGCGAACGACTGGAGACGCCCTGCGGCGAACTGAGCGCCGCCGCACTTGCATCGGTCGCCCGATGCGTCAAGCGCTTTTCCCTGCCGGTGAGCGGCACGATGGGAATGGAAAGCGCGCAGGTCACGGCGGGCGGCGTGCGCACGTCGGAGTTTTTCGACCGGACGATGGAGAGCCGCCTTTGCTCCGGCCTTTACGCCGCCGGAGAGGTGCTGGACATCGACGGCGACTGCGGCGGCTATAATCTGCAATGGTCATGGGCGTCCGGCCGACTTGCCGGAGAAATGAGGACGGAACGATGATACGGATACGGGATCTGACCTTACCGGTCGAACACGACAAAAACGCGCTGCTGTTTCTTGCCGCGCAGGCGCTCCGCGTCAAAAGCTCCGAGATTGCTTCGCTCAAGATCTTTCGGCGGTCGCTCGACGCGCGGAAAAAGCCGGAGCTGTTCTGGACTTATACCGTCGATGTCACGCTGCGCAGCGGGGAAGGACGCGTCCTTCGCTCCGTCCGCAGCGCGAAGATCACGAAACAGGAGCCGTATTACTACCGCATACCGAAAAAAAGCTGCGCGGATCGGCCGGTGATCGTCGGCTTCGGCCCTGCCGGAATGTTCGCGGCGCTGGTGCTGGCGAGGGCGGGATTGCGCCCGATCGTTTTGGAGCGCGGGGATGCCGCGCCCCAGAGACGCGAGAAGGTCGAGACCTTCTGGCGCGGCGGCGCGCTGGATCCGGAGAGCAACGTGCAGTTCGGCGAGGGGGGCGCGGGCACCTTTTCCGACGGCAAGCTCCACACCGGAACAAAGGATGCGCGCGGCAGATGGGTGCTGGAGCAGTTTGTGCATTTTGGCGCGGACGAGGCCATCTGCTACGATGCAAAACCGCACGTCGGGACGGACGTGCTCTATCATGTTGTGCAAAATCTGCGTGCGCGGGTGATCGCCTTGGGCGGCGAGGTGCGCTTCGGCGCAAAGCTCACCGCCCTGCACAGTCAGGACGGATGCCTGACGGGGCTGGACTATCAGTCCGGCGGCGAGACGGTCTCGCTTGCCTGCACGCGCCTGATCCTTGCCATCGGCCACAGCGCGCGCGACACCTTCCGTTATCTGTCGCAGCTGGGCGTCCCGATGGAGCCGAAGCCCTTTTCCATGGGAGTCCGCATTGAGCACAGGCAGACGTCGATCGACCGCGCGCAGTACGGCGCGCCGCGCACGGCGTTGCTGCCGCCCGCAGACTATAAGCTCGCCTGCCACCTGCCGGACGGCACGTCGGCCTATACCTTCTGTATGTGCCCGGGCGGCCATGTGGTCGCCGCCGCGTCTCAGATTGGCGGTGTTGTGACCAACGGCATGAGCTATGCCGCGCGCGACGGTGAAAACGCAAACGCGGCGCTGCTGGTCACGCTCCATCCGGAGGACTTTCCCTACGCGGGCGCGCTGGGCGGGATGCTCTGGCAGGAGGAGATCGAAAGGCGCGCCTTTGTGCTCGGCGGGGAGAATTACCACGCGCCCGCGCAGACGGTCGGCGATTTCCTTGCCCACCGTCCTTCGCGGCAGGAGAGTGAGGTGCACGCGACCTACCGCCCCGCCGTGACGCTCTGCGACCTGCACGCGCTGCTTCCGACACGGCTGACCCAGACGCTCGAACAGGCGCTGCGCACGCTGGACAAGACGCTTTGCGGCTTTGCCGACCCGCAGGCGCTTTTGACCGCGCCGGAGACGCGCAGCTCTTCGCCGGTGCGTATTCTGCGCGGCGATGACCTGCAAAGCACGCTGCGCGGCCTCTATCCTTGCGGGGAGGGCGCGGGCTATGCCGGAGGCATCCTGTCGGCTGCCGTGGACGGTATGCGCTGCGCCGAGGCCATCCTCGCGGCGCTGTAAAAAGACCCCGATTTTTGCAAAAATTGTTTGCGATTTCTGGAATTGTGTAGTAGGATAATTGTGGAACAAAGCATTTTGCGCGCTCATAAAATGGGCGTGAGGTGATGCTTGTGTTTTTGACATTTTTAATTGCACTGCTCGCTGCCTGCGGCGTCCTTTTTCTGCTTCACGCGCTCTATCGGGCGTGCCTTTTGCCGCTGCCGCAGGGTATGATCCACATCGTCCCGCTTTGCGGCGATGCGGCGAAGGTCGAGCGGACGGTGCGCTCTGCGCGCTGTCTGTGCAGCGAAAGCAGCGGGATGCTGCTGTTTGTTGACGAGGGGATCGACGCGCAGGCGCAGGAGGCGGTCGCGCTGCTGCTGCGAAACGACGAAAATGCCGCGCTTTGCGCAAGAGAGCAGGCGGAGCAATACATAAGAACGGGGAAGCTTGGGATTGGAACAGGAACTGATTAGCGGAACGATAGCCGCAGTAGTCTTTCAGAATCAGGAAAACGGTTACGCGGTCATCCGCCTCGACAGCGAGGAGGGAGCCGTTGTAACGGTCGTCGGGACGATCCCCGTTCCGATCCTCGGCGAGCGGCTGATCGTCACGGGGCGCTGGGCAACGCACGGCACCTACGGACGGCAGTTTGAAGCGGAGTTTTTAGAGCGGCTTTTGCCGGATACGCGCGCGCAGATCTGCGCGTATCTTGCGGGCGGCGCGGTGCGAGGGATCGGCCCGAAAACGGCGGAGCGGATCGTAGAGCGCTTCGGCACGGACAGCCTGAAAATTTTGGAGACGGAGCCGGAGCGCCTGAGCGAGATCACCGGCATCTCCAGAAAAAAAGCGCTGGAAATGGGCGCTTCCTTCCGAAAACAGGCGGGTGTCCGCCGCCTGATCGAGTTCTTGACGGCTTACCACATTCCGGCGGAGATCGCCGTTCGCTTTTACCGCGTCTATGGCGAAGGCTCTCACCAGCGCATCCACGACGATCCCTACGCCTTGGCCGACCCGCAGTTCGGCGCGTCCTTCGCTGCGACGGACGCGCTCGCGCTGGAGCTTGGCTTCGCGGGCGACGATATGCGCAGGGTCGAGGCGGGTGTGATCTTTGAATTGCGATATAATCTGAATAACGGCCATACCTTTCTTCCGATGGACAAGCTCGCCGCTGCGACCGCAGCGATGCTGGAGCTTCAGACGGAGCTTGTGCTGACCGCGCTTGACCGCCTGACGGAGCTGGAACGGGTGCGGCTCGATACGATCGCCGACCTTTCCGCCGTCTACCTTCCGGAATACTGCGAGGCGGAGCGCTATATCACGCAGCGCATCAGCCGCATGGCGCGCGAAGAGGAGGAGCCCTGCGTCAATGCAGAGCGGATGATCGACCGCATTGCGCAGGAAAACGGGATCCGTTATGCCGCGCTACAGCGGCAGGCGATCCTGCTTGCGGCCGAGCGCCGCGCGCTGATCCTGACGGGCGGCCCCGGCACGGGAAAGACGACGACCCTTGCGGGGATCCTTGCGCTCTTTGACCGCATGGACAAAAAAACGCTGCTTGCCGCGCCGACCGGCCGCGCCGCCAAGCGCCTGTCCGAGCTGACGGGTTGCGAGGCCTCCACGATCCACAGACTGCTGGAGGCGCAGGTCTCGCCGGAAACGGGGGAGATGTTCTTCCGGCGCGATGCGCGCGAGCCGCTGGACTGCGACGCGCTGATCGTCGACGAAATGTCCATGGTGGATCTGCTCCTGATGCACAGCCTGCTGCGCGCCCTGCCGGAGCAGGCGACGCTCATCATGGTCGGCGACCCCGACCAGCTGCCCTCCGTCGGCGCAGGGAACCTGTTTTCCGACCTCATCCGCAGCGGGATGGTGCAGACGGTCTGCCTGACCGAGATCTTCCGGCAGGCGCAGCAGAGCCTGATCGTCATGAATGCGCACGCCGTCAACCACGGGCAGATGCCGCTGCTGACGGCGAAGGATCGGGATTTCTTCTTTCTGAAGCGTAAGACCGCGCAGGAGGTCGTAAAGACCGTGGCAGAGCTGTGTGCGGTGCGCCTGCCGAAAAACATGGGCATCGCGCCGACCGATATTCAGGTCATCAGCCCCACGCGAAAAGGGGAGACGGGCACCGTCCACCTCAATGCGGTCTTGCAGGAGACGCTCAACCCGCCCGCAGCCGGCAAGACGGAAAAGCACAGCGGAGAAAAATGCTTCCGCGTGGGCGATCGGGTGATGCAAATCCGGAACAATTATGATATACTATGGAAAAAAGAGAACGGAACCGTCGGAACCGGTATTTTTAACGGCGACGTCGGGATCATCCAGTCGATCGACCTGCGCGAGGACTGCATCACCATCCGCTTTGACGACCGCGAGGTGGTCTACGATGCCGCGCTCCTGCCGGAGCTGGAGCTTGCCTATGCCGTCACGGCGCACAAAAGTCAGGGCAGCGAATATCGCGCCGTGATCTTCGTTCCCTTCGCAGGCACGCCGATGCTGTTAACGCGCAGTGTGCTCTACACAGCGATCACCCGCGCGCGCGAGCTTTTGATCTTAGTCGGAGACGAGACGGTCGTCGCGCGCATGACGAATAACCATGTCAGAAATAAGCGCTACAGCGGGCTTCGATTCCGGCTGACGCAGTGCGCGACGGTATGAATCCGCTCCATGTGTTTCTCGACCTGCTCTATCCGCCCCGCTGCGTCCTGTGCCGCAAGCTGCTGGCGCAGAACGAGACGGATCTTTGCAGACGGTGCCGGTGCGAGCTGCCCGAGGTCGGCCACAGCGTCAAGCGCGGCGAGTTTTACGAGGTCTGCTATCCATTGTATTATTACGAAGCGCCGCTGTCGGACGCCGTCCGGCGCATGAAATTTCATGGACGCAAGGGCTATGCCGCCGCGTTCGGGCGGCTTCTTGCGATGCAGCTATTGCGTCAACAGCTTACCTTCGATTACCTGACGTGGGTTCCGGTCAGCAGGAAGCGTCGGCGCGAGAGAGGCTTTGACCAGTCGGAACGCATGGCGCGGCAGGTGGCGGAGGAGATGAAGGTTCCGCTGCTGCCCACGCTGAAAAAGAAGCGCGACTGCCGTTCTCAGACGGCCTTTCACGACTCCGCCGCGCGCAAAGCCAACGTTTCCGGCGTGTTTGACGCCGTGCAGCCGGAGCGCTTTGCGGGCAAGCGGCTCTTGCTTTTGGACGATGTTTTGACAACGGGTGCGACGCTCAGCGAATGCAGCCGCGTCCTTTTGACCGCCGGTGCGGCGAGTGTACAGTGCATCACCCTGTGCGTGACGCACGAAAAAGCTACAAGTAGGTGAAACTATGTTTTTGTTTTCCAAGGATCTGGGGATCGACCTCGGCACTTCCAACGTTTTGATCTATGCCTCCGGTAAGGGCATCCTCCTGCGCGAGCCGTCTGTGATCGCGCTGGACAAGAACACGGGAAAGGTGCTCAAGGTCGGCGCGGCTGCGCGCAATATGCTCGGCAGAACGCCCGGCAACGTCGTTGCCGTTCATCCGCTGCGCGACGGCGTGATCTCGGACTATGAGCTGACGGCCAAGATGCTCACGGAGATGATCGGGCGCATCCTAAAGCACGCCGTGATCAAGCCCCGCGTGATCGTCTCCGTGCCGAGCGGCGTTACCGAGGTCGAGGAGCGCGCGGTCATTCAGGCGGCAATGGAGGCCGGCGCGCGCCGTGTCTATCTGATCGAGGAGCCGCTGGCGGCTGCGCTCGGCGCGGGCTTGGACATTACCGCGCCGGACGGACATATGGTCGTGGACATCGGCGGCGGCACGACGGACATCGGCGTGCTGACGATGAACGGCATCGCGCTGTCTGCCTCCGTGCGCACGGCGGGGATGGAGTTTGACGACGCCATCGTCCGCTATGTCAGAAAGCGTTATGCGCTGCTCATCGGCGAGAACACGGCGGAGGATGCCAAGCTGGCCATCGGCTGCGTCATGCCGCGTCCGGAGCCGCTTTCCATGCGCATCAAGGGACGCGACCTCAAGACCGGACTGCCGCGCGAGGCGGATCTGACGAGCGAGGACATCATGGAGGCGCTCAAGCGCCCCGCCCGTACGATCACCGATCAGGTGCTTGAGGTGCTCGAACAGACCCCGCCGGAACTTGTCGCGGACATCGCACGCAACGGCATTGTCCTGACCGGCGGCGGAAGCCGCATTTACGGAATGGATCGCCTGCTCTGTGAGCGAACGGAGATCAACTGTATGCTTGCCGACGATGCGGATTCCTGCGTTGCCTACGGCTGTGGCAAGAGCCTTGCGTGGATGAATCATATGCAGGAGGGAACCATAAACATCGCGAGAAAACGACTGCTAAAAGAATAAGAAAGAAGGTGCCTCAATGGGAAAAAACGGTGATTGGGAACAATTCAGTGAAGAACTTCGCCGGAAGGCGGAACAGCTTGACGCGAGCTGGGACGCGGAGCAGGCGCTGCGCGGCAGGAAAGACGACGCGCACGCGGCGGCCGAACGCATCGGACAGCGCCAGATTCCGTCGCAGCGTCCGACGCCTGCACAACCGCAGCGCGCGACGCCGCCGCAGCGTTCCGTGCCCTCCCAGCGGCAGCCGCAGGCAAGACCGGCGCGCAAGGCGCCGAGCAGAAAAAAGCGGGTCAACTGGAAAGGCTACGGTATCCTTGCGCTCATCGCGGCGGTCATCATTGCCGCCCTCATCCTGCTCATCAGCCTGATCGTAAAGGCGGTCAAGCCGAAGAAGGCGACGCCGCCCGCGACGACGATCCCCACCACGACCGTCGAGGCGACGCAGTCGCCGGAGGAGCGCGCGGCGGAGCTGATCGGACAGGCCGACCGCCTTGCCGTTACCTATGACTACGACGGCGCGCTTGCGACGCTTGCGCAGTTCGGATCGGACTGGGAGACGCAGCCGCAGTTGGCTGCGGCCAAGGCCGACTATGAGCAGAAAAAAGGGGAGCTGGTGCGCTGGAAGGATACCACGACCATCCCGCACGTCTCCTATCACAGCCTGATCGTCGACACGGAGCGCGCCTTCGACGGCGACTCCGATCAGGACGGCTACAACCAGTATATGACGACGGTCAAGGAATTTCGGGCGATGCTCCAGCAGATGTATGACCGCGGCTTTGTGCTCGTCAGCATCCACGACATTGCCAAGGCAGTGACCGCCGAGGACGGGACGACGACCTACGAACAGGGTGAGATCTATCTGCCAGAGGGCAAGAAGCCCCTTGTCCTGTCGCAGACGGATCTGAACTATTACGAGTATATGGTCGACGGCGACGGCGACCATACGCCGGACGCCAAGGGCGACGGCTTTGCCAACCGCCTGATGATCGACGAAAACGGCGACCCCACCTGTGCCTATGTTACGGCGGATGGGAAGACGGTCTACGGCGAGTATGATCTTGTCCCCATTCTGGAGAGCTTTATCAAGGAGCATCCGGACTTTTCCTATCGCGGCGCGCGTGCGCTGCTTGCCGTGACGGGCTATGAGGGCGTGCTCGGCTATCAGACCCACCCCAAGTGGCAGGAGACGCTTGGGGAGGATGCCTACATGGCGCAGGTGCGTCAGGCGCAGGCCGTCGCGCAGTGTCTGCGGGAGCACGGATATGAGTTTGCCAGCCACAGCTTTGCCCACATCGGCTACGGCAACAATTCCGCAACGGATGTTTCCGACGATGTCCAGAAGTGGGACACGCAGGTCAAGCCGATCGTCGGCGAGACGGACGTGCTGATCTATCCCTACGGCAACGACATCGGCGGCATTGAAAAATACTCCGGCGACAAGTTCGACACGCTCTACGCGGCCGGTTTCCGCTTCTTCTGCAACGCCGATGCGTCCACGACGGCTTGGGTGCAGATCCGCAGCGGCTATGTCCGTCAGGCACGCAGAAATGCGGACGGCTACCGGATGCAATGGATGCCCGACGCGCTGAGCGACCTGTTTGACGTGTCGCAGGTGTTCGACGAGGCAAGACCCACGCCCGTGCCTTCTATCGTATAAAAACATGGTGCACTGCGTTCACCGCGGTGCACCATCAGACTGTCAAAAAAGTCCGTAACCGTCAAAATTGATTCAC
>USIH01000076.1 GCA_900554705.1 uncultured Eubacteriales bacterium | reverse complement strand
TGACCCGCCAGTAGTCCATCTCGCCCGCGTGGATCCAGCCCTTGAGGGACTTCTCCAACTCGGTCCTGTAGCCCGCCGCGTCGCCGAGCGCCTTCCTGCACTGCGCCATGAAGTAGCGGCTCTTCGGCTCCGTGCCCGCATCTCCGGGGCGCCCCGCCTGCAGGTTGTCGGGATAGGTCGTCGACTCCTCGAAATACCCGAGTGCCGCCTTGTAGTCGCCCTTCGCCATCGCCGCCCGGCCGAGGCCGATGCACGCCTCGACGAACGGCGCAAGAAGCCCGTCCGCGCCCTCCCACACGTGGAAGCGCCGCGTCGTGAGGATGGCGTGCGCCTTCTCGTAGTCGCCGACGGCGTTGTGGCAGTACGCGAGCCGCAGCATGTTCGCGTCGTACTTCCCGCAGGCCTCCGGGTACTTCAGCATCAGCGCCAGGCACTCCGGCGCGGGCAGGTTCAGCTTCTCGGCGAGCTTGCCCGCCTCGTCGAGGGTGCGGAAGTTCCCGGGATCGGCTTCGAGCGCCCTGAGGTAGCAGTCGTACGCCTCGCGGCTTGCGACGCCCGAGGGGACGCCCGTGTTGGTGAAGTACGTGCCGGGGTGCGACAGGCCGAAGCCGAGGCAGCGGAGCGCGAGCGCATGACGCGGGTCGATCCCGACCGCCTTCTTCCACGCGCCGAGCGCGGCGGCCTTCTGGTCCATGTTCCAGAGGATCTCGCCGAGGAAATACTGCGTGTCCGCATCCGGCGGCAGGTTCGCCGCCGCCCACCGGAGAACCTCCAGCTCCTCCAGACGGCGCAGCAGCCGGTCGTACTCATAGTCCGGCATATCCGGCGCGTCGAGCACGTAGTATTTATGATTTGCCTCATTGAGCACTTGCGTAAGCTCCTGCATTTCCTTTTGTGCGTCCATCGTTATCCCTCCATGTTGAAATATGCCGTCGGCACCGAGCCGACGATCACCGTCTGCGCGACAAGCACGGACGACTCGACGGAAACGCTCTGTGTCCCCGTCCATGTCAGTACCGTGATCACCACGCCGACGTCAACGTAAATGCTGTGCAATGTCTGATTGATCCCCGCCTCGGAAAACGCGCTGCGAAAATCCGCATCCGAGGTGCGCACCGCCAGCACGCGCACCGGTATGCTCGGTCCGCGTCCGGAAAACAGCTCCGGCAGGATCACCGAGCCGATCGGCACGCTGAGCTGCTCCATCGACAGGTTCTCCAGCGTCGCGTCGATCCGTTTGAGCAGCGTCGTCTTCAGGCGGTTCATGCTCTCCATATCCGTCCGGATGGTCGTCACGTTGCCGCCCTCGTCCGTGCAGACGGTCACGATGCTTTCGTAGTCGATGTGTCCGGCTGTGATTTCCTCCGCAATGGCATTGTTGATGGCGTCCGAGGCCTGATTGTCGACCTGCGTCGCCACAAGCTGCTCCGCCATCGGTGCGAGCCGCATCCGAAACAGCACGGTCAGGCCGCACAGAAGCGTCAGACCGATTGCAAAGAAGAACCGGACACGGTTTCGTTGCTCCAGCGTCATTTTGCACCACCCCGAATATTCCTATGCGGGGCAGTCTACGGATCATACCTCTTTTTTCATGCGCGCACAGGCCGCTCCGGCCATGAGCCGCTTGGTACCGACCTGATCGAACGCGATCTCAAGCATCGCGTCGTTGCCCATCTTCAGGACGGAGAGGATCATGCCGCGTCCGAAAACGTCGTGGCGCACCATGTCGCCCTTCTGATAATCCGGAATGCTCTGCCGTGCCGTCGGCGCGATCGGGGGCATGCGGTAGGCGGGACGCTGCGGCGCGTTCTGATAGAGCGGCCGTACCGGCGGCAGGGCGGAGCGCTCCTCCATCAGCTCCGGCGGGATCTCCGCAAGGAAGCGCGAGGGGCGGTTGACCGTCGTGTGGCCGTAGAGCATACGCCGCTGCGCGCTGCTGATGGTCAGGCGGCGCTTTGCGCGCGTAATGGCAACGTAGCACAGGCGGCGCTCCTCCTCCAGCTCCTCCGCATCGCCGATCGCACGCAGCCCGGGGAACAGCCCCTCCTCCGCACCGACCAGATAGACATTGGGAAACTCCAAGCCCTTGGCAGAGTGCATCGTCATCATCACCACGGCATCGGCATCCTTGTCGTACTGCTCGATGTCCGTGTAGAGCGCGATCTCCTCCAAAAAGCCGCCCAGCGTCGGCTGCTCCGTGTGCTCCATATAGGTCAGGATCGAGGATTTCAGTTCGCGCACGTTTTCCAGCCGCACACGGTTTTCCGGCGTGTTCTTCTCCTCCAACATGGCGACATATCCGGTGCGGATCAGCAGCTCCTCGTAAAACTCCGGCAGCGGCAGCATTTGCAACAGGTCGGCGCACTGCTCAATGAGCGAGCAGAACGCGATCAGCTTCTGCGCGCCGCGCTCAAGTGCCGGATAGTTTCCGGCGTCGCGCGCCACGGAATAAAGCGGCTCGTGGGAGGCGGCGCACAGGCGCTCGACCGTTTCGAGCGTCTTGCCGCCGATGCCGCGCGGCGGCTGGTTGATGATGCGGCGCAGGCGCAGATCGTCAGAGCGGTTGTTGATGACCCACAGGTAGGCAAGCATATCCTTGACCTCCGCGCGGTCGAAAAAGCGCGTACCGCCGATGATGCGATAGCGAAGGCCGCTTTTCTTAAACGCGATCTCCATGGCGTTGGACTGCGCGTTCGTGCGGTAAAGGATGGCATAGTCCTTGAGATCCTTGTTCTGCGACCGCGTGAGAATATCGTTTGCCACAAAGCTCGCCTCGTCGCTCTCGGAGCTTGCCTCATAGTGCACGATGCGGTCGCCCTCGCCGTTTTTCGTCCAGAGGTTTTTCCCCTTCCGTCCCTGATTGTTCAGGATCACCGCATTTGCCGCGTCCAAAATGCGCTGCGTAGAACGGTAATTCTGCTCCAAGCGGATGAGCTTCGCGTCGCGGTACTGCTTTTCAAAGTCAAGGATGTTCCGGATCGTCGCGCCGCGGAAGCGGTAAATGCTCTGATCGTCGTCACCCACGACGCAAATGTTTTCGTAGCCGCCGCTCAGGAGGGAGGCAAGGAGATACTGCAAATGGTTCGTGTCCTGATACTCGTCGATCAGGACGTAGCGGAATTTTCTCTGGTAGTAGGTGCGCACCTGCTCGTGCTCTCTCAGCAGGCGCACCGTCAGAAGAATGATGTCGTCAAAGTCGACGGCGTTGGAGGCAACAAGGCGGCTCTGGTAGTCCGCGTAGATCAGGGCGATCTGCTTCATGCGGTAGTCGTCGCCCGTCGTTTCTGCAAACTCCTCCGGTGTCTGCATCGCGTCCTTCGCCTTAGAGATGATCGAAAGCACGCTGCGCGGCGCGAAGAGCTTTTCGTCCAAGTTGCGGTCGCGCAGAACATCCTTCACGACGCGCTCGGAATCGGCCGTGTCATAGATCGTAAAGCTGCGGTCGTAGCCCAAGCGCTCGATCTCCCGCCGCAGAATACGGCAGCAGGCGCTGTGAAACGTCATTGCCCAGACGCTCTCTCCGCCCGCACCGAGCAGTTCCGACAGGCGATCCTTCAGCTCGTTTGCCGCCTTATTGGTAAACGTGATGGCAATGATCGACCAAGGCGCAGCGGGCTCGACTTGGCAGAGACGTTCCGCACGCGGAGACGTCTCATGGTTCTCAACGGCGCTTTCCAAAAATGTGACGTCCTCCGGCGACACGTCCTCGGGGATCTCCCTGCTGTCCGAGCCGCGGCCGAACCGAATGAGATTGGCAATGCGGTGGATCAGCACGGTCGTCTTGCCGCTTCCTGCGCCCGCAAGCAGCAGGAGCGGTCCCTCCGTCGTCAGCACCGCCTCGAGCTGCGGCTGGTTCATACTGGAAAACTGCGCCGCGATATAGGCTCTGCGGGCAGTCAGAAAACGTTCTTCATATGTCTTTGTCATGTGCGTTCCTCGTTCCTATGTTGCTTCCCTTATTCTATTACATTTTCGCTCGAAAATAAAGCCCCAACTTTGCCGCAAGGCCTGTATGTGCCCCTCGTTCGGCGGAAGTTTTTCGGTCTCATCCTACGCAAGAACTCCTGCGCGGCGCAGGCGTACTTTGGGGCAACCTCCTTGCCGGTGCGTGCGTTTTTTCACAAAATAGTCGATTTGTACGTTTCATTTTGAGGCGTCTTATGTTATGATAATGGGAAAGTAAGAAAAGAGAGGTATCACCATGTCGTTATCCGCCAAGGCTCCGTGGCTTGCCTTTTACGGCGATATGCCGAAAACCATTGATTACCCGCGCCTGACCATGTATCAGCTCCTTGCGCGCAACGCGAAGGCCTATCCCGATCTGCCCGCCTACGAGTTCCAGAACCGCAAGACCAGCTTCCGTTCCTTCCTCGAGCGCATCGAGCGGGCGGCGGGCGCGCTGTACGCGCTCGGCATCCGCAAGGGCGACCGCGTGACCATCTGTATGCCGAACACGCCGCAGGCGCTGGAGTGCTTCTACGCGCTCAACCGTCTGGGCGCCGTGTCGAACATGATCCACCCGCTCTCGGCCGTGGGCGAGATCACCTTCTATTTGGACATTTCCAAGAGCAAGGCGATCCTGACGCTCGACCGTTTCTATGGCAAGGTGCACACCGCCGTCACAAACGCGAAGCGCAAGCCGCTGCTGCTCATCGCGCGCATTCAGGACGAACTTTCCCTCCCCCTGAGGCTTGGCTTCTCCCTGACGGAGGCGCGAAAGTATCCCGCGCTGCCCAAGGACGACAGCTATGTGCTCTGGTCGGACGCGCTGCGCCGCGCGACGGACAAGCTCCCGCCCGACGACGCGAAATACAACGAATGCGCAAGCATCCTCTACTCCGGCGGCACGACCGGAACGACGAAGGGCATCTGCCTTTCCAGCTACAACTTTAACGCCCTCGCCCTGCAAACGATCGCAGCCAGCGGTTACTCCGACATCATCGGCCGCAGTATGCTCTCCGTCATGCCGATCTTCCACGGCTTTGGCCTCGGCATCGGCATCCACACGGCGCTGGTCGGCGGCGCGAAATGCGTCCTCGTGCCTAATTTCAGCATCAAGACCTACGCCGAGCTGCTGATCAAAAAGCATCCGAACTTTATCCCCGGCGTGCCGACGCTCTTTGAGGCGCTTCTGCGCGCGGACAACTTAGACAAGCTCGATATGTCCTTCCTGATGGGCGTCTTCTCCGGCGGCGATTCTCTCTCCGTTGAGCTGAAGCACAAGGTAGACGCCTTCCTGCGCGAGCACGGGGCAAGCGTCCAGATCCGCGAGGGCTACGGCACGACGGAGTGCGTCACGGCAAGCTGCCTGACTCCCATCCACAACGCACGCGACGGCTCGATCGGCCTGCCCTTCCCCGACACATACTACCAGATCGTCAAGCCCGGCACGAACGAAGAGGTGCTTCCGGGCGCGGAGGGCGAAATCTGCATCTCCGGCCCCTCCGTCATGCTCGGCTATCTGGACAATCCGGAAGAAACGGCGCAGACGCTCCGCCGCCACGACGACGGACGCATCTGGCTGCACACAGGCGACCTCGGCAAGATGGACAGGGACGGCTTTGTCTACTTCCTCCAGCGCATCAAGCGGATGATCATCACCTCCGGCTACAACGTTTACCCCAGCCGACTGGAAAACATCATCGACGGCCACGAAAAAGTCCTGCTCTCCTGCGTTATCGGCGTGAAGGATCCCTACAAGATGCAGCGCGTCAAGGCCTTTGTCGTCCTGCGCCCGGGCTACACGCCCAGCGACGCGATCAAGGCAGAGCTGATGGACTACTGCCGTGAGCGCATTGCGAAGTACGCCATGCCGTGTGAGATCGAGTTCCGCGATGAGCTTCCCAAGACGCTGGTCGGCAAGGTCGCCTACCGCGTTCTGGAAGAGGAAGAGGCCAACAAGGGATGAAGCAGAGAATTTGGGAATTAGATGCGCTGCGCGGTCTGTGTATCCTTTGCATGGTCGCCATCCACGCGGTCTTTGACCTGACGACCTTCAGCGGATTTGACCTGACGCTGCCTGCATGGTTTCTTTTTCTCCGCAACTACGGCCATGTGCTGTTCATCCTGATCTCCGGCACCTGCGCGACGCTGGCCTCGCGCAGTGCGCAGCGCGGCGTGACGGTCTTCGGCGCGGCGCTTCTGGTCTCCTACGTCACGTTTTATATGGTCGAGATCATCGGTTTTACCGAAGACCTCCGCATCTGGTTCGGCATTTTGCATCTGCTCGGCCTGTGCATGATCCTCTACCCGCTCTTTAAGCGGCTTCCCGCGTGGGCGCTGTTCGTTCTGGGCGCGGCCTTTGTGGTGCTCGGCTTCTGGATGGAGACACTGACCGTATCGGTCGACTATCTGTTCCCGATCGGACTTTGCTCCGACGGCGTCTTCACGGGCGCGGATTATTTCCCGCTCTTCCCCGGCTTCGGCTGGTTCCTCTGCGGCGCGGGTCTTGGAAAGACGCTCTACCGCCGCAAGGTCTCGCTCCTGCCGAAGGTCAACGCACAGACACCGATCCTTCGCTTTTTCCGCTTTTGCGGCAGGCACTCCCTTTGGATCTATCTGCTGCATCAGCCGGTGATGACCGTGCTCACCCTGCTGATCTTTTAATTCTGGGTTGCACGATCAATCCGTTTGCTCCCGTCCCCTCCTGCCATGGAGCGGACGGGAGCTTTTTTCCGGTATTCTTGACAGCCCGTACCGGCAAATGGTATAATAGACTGAAAAATTGGAAGGAGTGGTCGTTTTGACACCTTATGTTATTTTAACAGACTCCTCTGCGGACTTACCCGCCGAAGAAATCGCAAAGCTGAACATTGAAGTGCTCCCGCTGAGTTTCCTGCTGGAGGGCAAAACATACGAGAACCATCCCGACGAGCGGGACATCCGCTTTGCCGATTTCTATGCCAAGCTGCGGCAGGGCGCAAGCGTCCAGACCTCCGCCGTCAACGTCGGCGCATTTCTCTCGGTCATGCAGGCGCATCTGGAGCAGGGGCAGGATGTGCTCTATCTCGGCTTCTCCTCCGCACTGAGCGGTACCTACAGCGCGGGCGCGATGGCCGCCGAAGAACTGCGTGCGCGCTACCCCGACCGCAAGATCCTCACCGTAGACACGCTCGCCGCCTCCTTGGGGCAAGGGCTTCTGGTCACGCTGACGGCGCGCAGACGCGACGCGGGCGCGACCATTGAGGAAGCCGCCGCCTACGCGGAAGAGACAAAGCTGCATATCTGCCACTGGTTCACCGTCGGCGACCTGTTCTTCCTCAAGCGCGGCGGCCGCATTTCCGCCGCGACCGCGCTGATCGGAAGCGCGCTGGGCATCAAGCCCATCCTACATATGGACGACGCCGGCCGCCTGATCTCCGTGGGTAAAACGCGCGGCAGAAAGCGCGCCATTGCCGCCCTTGCCGAAAAATATACGGAAACCGGCACGTCGGACGAGCTTGCCTACATCGTCCACGGCGACTGTCCGGAAGACGCGCAGACACTGGAGGCGCTTTTGCGCGACGCCGGTGTGAAGAACGTCATGACGCACTACGTTGGGCCGGTCATCGGCGCGCATTCCGGACCGGACACGCTCTCCGTCTTCTTCATCGGGACGCACCGCTGAGTTTTTCGTCACACTTCCCGTCTGACTTCATAACATGGAATGAGCATGATGCTCAACCAATCAACGGGAGGTACTTGAAACATGAATTGCAACTCGAACTGCTTCGGTAACATCTGGTGGATCATCATCCTGATTCTCCTGCTCGGTGGCTTCGGCGGCTGCGGCTGCGGCACTTCTTCTCTCAACAGCGGTTGCGGCTGTGGCTGCGGCTGCGACAACAACAGCAACAGCTGCGGCTGCGGCTGCTAACGGATAATTATCGGCGGAGGGGTCTCCCCTCCGCCGTCATGAAACGGAGTACATTTATGGATACATACGAACCGCGCGGCTATCGCCGCGCAAAGCGCATCAATCCGCTCGGTCTGGCCGCGCTGCTGCTGACCGCCGCCGCCGCGATATTTCTGATCTACAGCGGCATAAACCTGTTTCTGAAGTACCGGCGCGCCTCCCTCCGTGCTTCAGACATCCGCCTTGCGGTCATCGCGCTGAAGGTCTGCCTTGCCGTCGGCATCGCGGCGCTTTTGTCCTCCGTCGGCGCGCTTTTCCTGCGCGGCAGGAAGCGCGGCGTCGCTGTCGTCTCCTGTGTGCTTGCCTTTCTGCTCCTCGCGGGCAGCGGCGCAGGTCTGTACGGCTACGGCTACCTGTTCGGAAAGCTCGACTACGACGCCGCCTTTCAGGCACTCTCCGATAAAGAGCTGCACATGGCGCAGGTGGGCGACAACGGCGAGCTGATCCGCAACGACGTTCCGCTGCCCTCCGCCGTGGACGACCGGTCGGATACCCCCACTCCTTCCGCCTTGGACGAAGAACCGGCCGTGCTCGACACACTGCCGGACGAGACGGAGATCGAGCGTTTTCTGCTGCGCGACAGCAACATCCCGAAGGAAGCCTTTGAAAAAATGTTCACCGGCGCGCCAAGCGGAGCAAGCTACCTGCACAGCGGCTCGGAGGAGATCGAAAACTACCTCCTGCTCGGTCTGGACAAAGTTCTCTCCGCCGACTCCATCATCGTCCTTTCGGTCGACCGCGCGCACCACAAGCTCAAGCTCATCTCCATCGCGCGCGACACCTACGCCCTCATGCCGCAGTGGAACCGCTTTGCAAAGCTCGCCTACGCGCACAACTGGGGCGGCGCGACGCAGATGCTCATCACGCTCAACCGCAATTTTAACCTCAACCTCTCCGGCTACATATCCGTCAACTTCGATCAGATCGTCAGCATTATCGACTACATCGGCGGCGTGGATGTGGAGCTAAGCTCCTATGACGCCTCCATCCTCGGCAAGCCCGTCGGCGTGTGCCACATGGACGGCGAAACGGCGCTTCGCTACGCGCGCAATCGTTCGGACAATGAGATCAATCGAACGGAACGGCAGCGCAAGGTGCTCGTCTCCCTGCTGCGCAGTGCAGAGGCGCTGCCCATCTCCTCCTATCCGCGCGTCGTGCGCGACTGCCTCGGCCTGTGCACGACCTCCCTGTCGGAGGATAAGCTGCTGGAGCTTTGCGGCGAAGTCGCGCAAAACGGCTACCGCATCGAGCAGCACGCGCTGATCGACTACATGGACTATTGGGGCGGCATCATCCCGAGCAGCGCAAACTATTTTTACTGCGTCTACGACCTCAACCGCGCAAGCGACGTGCTCTACCGGCTGATCTACGAAGACCTTTATACCTCCGGTTACGCCGACTGGCCGACGGTTCCGGAACGATAAAGAAACATGGTGCACCGCATCCGTTGCGGTGCACCATCAGCGTGTCGAAAAACCTTTTCGGCACGCTGGGAGACTGCCAAAAAGGTTCGGA
>USIH01000075.1 GCA_900554705.1 uncultured Eubacteriales bacterium | reverse complement strand
CCGAACCTTTTTGGCAGTCTCCCAGCGTGTCGAAAAAGGTTTTTCGACACGCTGAGCGCCTGCGGCGCGTAGCGCGCCGTGTCGCCCTCCAGCAAGGCAAGGAGCTTTGCCATGCGCAGCTCCGTTTCCTCCTCCGGCTGCACCCCGTTGCAGACCGCCTGCACCGTCCGGCGCAGCGTCTGTACCCGCTGCTCCGTGCAGTCGGCAAGGGACGGAAGCTCGAGCGTGCAGTTCATATCATACGGGTAGCGGCTCGACAGCGCGTCGTCCGCGCCGAAATACAGGCAGCTGGTCGACGAGATCATCACCAGCACCATGGTGACAAGGATGCAGATGGAGGCAAGCCCCGCGCCGTTGCGCTTCATGCGGTAGCGCATGGAGGAGACGGACACGAAGTGCTCCTTGCGGTAATAATAGCCCTTTCGCTTTTGAAGGATACGGCAGAGCACGACCGAGCCGGAGATCATCAGCAGATACGTCGCCAAAATGACAAGGATCACCGCCACGAAGAACCATGTCAGCGTCGAGAGCGGGTCGCGCAGGGAGACCGCCAACCGGTAAGCGGCGGCCAGCAGCACGACACCCGCCGCGCCGAGGAACCAGTTGGCCTTGGGCGGCTTCTCCCCCGCGTTTTCGCTCCGCAGCAGCGTCACCGGATCGGCAAGACGGATCTGCGCCAGCGAGATCAGATAGAGCACCGCGAAAATGCCGCAGAAAAGCAGCGCCGTCTCTCCGATCGCGGGTGCGGACAGGCGGAAATCAAAGGTGACGCGCTCACGCACGACGTTCATCAGCCCCAGCTCCGCGAGCTTGGAGACAACGATGCCTGCAAGCAGGCCGCACACGCTCGTGCCTTCGCCGACGGCGGAGGTAATGGCGATCTCGTGCCCCAAGCTGACGCACACACGCCTGCACAGATACAGGCCGATGCCGCTTGCCCGCCGGTCGACCCGACCGTTAAAGCCGGTGAAGCCGTTTTCAAACACGCGCGGCAGCTCCTCCGGCGCGATGCCGCGGTCGTCTTCAACGATATAAATACGGTACATACGACGTCCTCTCTCCGTGTCTTCATTGTATTGCTTTCCGCGAAAAGTGTCAATTGAAAAAATAATAAAAATTTATGTAGAAATTTCGCGCAAGATGTGTTATAATGAGATTGCAGCAGAGAGGAGGGCAGTTCATGCCCCAGAAGCTCTTCCTTTCCGGCATGGATCCCCATGCGCCGGAGCTTGCGAAAAACTCTCAGCTCGGTCTGGAAATCACCGAGTTTACATATGCGCCAAACCTTGAGGACGCGAGCCGCTTTGCGGCGGTGCGGGAACAGATGTGCGGTGTCCCCGACTTCTGGCTGCACGCGCCTTTCGCAGAGCTTGCCCCGTGTGCCGTCGATCCGCTGGTGCGTCGGGTCACTCTGACGCGCTATCGGCAGACCCTTGAGCTGGCGCAGCGCCTTGGCATCCATCGCATCGTTCTACATGGCGGCTTCGTGCCGCAAGTCTACGACCCGCAGTGGTACGTCGAGCAGAGCATCGTGTTTTGGCGCGATTTTCTGCGCGAGGTGCCGCAAGACTTCCTCCTTGCGCTGGAGAACGTTCTGGAACCGACACCGGAGCTTTTGACGCGCATCGTGCAGGGCGTAGGCGACCCCCGCCTTGGTCTGTGCCTCGATGTAGGACACGCAAACCTCACCGGTACCATGGCACACAACTGGGTCGCCCAATTCTCGCCGTGGCTGTGCCATCTTCATGTGCACAACAACGACGGACTGGACGATCTACATGGTGGGCTGCTCGACGGAACCATTCCGATGCGGCAGCTCCTCCGATCGGTAAGAGCGCTTTGCCCAAATGCATCCTACACTCTGGAGACGCATGATTGCGCCGCCTCGCTCGACCAATGGAAGGAACTTTGCGAATGACCGAGCTGAAAGTTATATTGCGACAGATCGCACCGCTCGACACCGCGTGCATGGATCGTGCGCGCGAGCGTCAAGAAATGCTTGCAAAGCCGCCCGGAAGTCTCGGCAAGCTGGAACGGTACGCCGTCCGGCTCGCGGGCATCCGCGGGGCGATCTGTCCGCGTGTGGAAAAATGCCGTGTCCTGGTTTTTGCCGCAGACAACGGTGTGGTCGCGGAGGGTGTTTCCTCCGCGCCTTCTTCTGTCACCCTGTCACAAGTGGTCAATATGACCCGCCACGTGACAGGGATGTCTGCATTGGCGCACTATTTCGGTGACGAGGTCGTCATTGCGGACGTCGGCATCGACACGGACGCACCGATCCCCAACGTGCGCAACGAAAAAATTCGCCGCAGCACGGGCAACATCGCCAAGGAGCCTGCCATGACGCGGGCGCAGGCGCTGGCCGCCGTCGACGTCGGCATTCGGCTGGCGCAGGAGGCGGCGCGCGACGGCGTGGACGCCGTCGGCGTCGGTGAGATGGGCATCGGCAACACCACGACCTCGGCGGCGGTACTCGCCGCGCTCACGGGTCGCGCGCCCGAGACGCTTGCCGGACGCGGCGGCGGTCTGACGGACGCGGCGTTCGCGCGCAAGAAGCGGGTGCTCGCGCAGGCGCTTGCGCTGCACCGACCGCAGGCGGACGACCCCATCGGCGTTTTGGCTGCCGTCGGCGGGCTGGATCTTGCAGCGATGACCGGCGCGTTTTTGGGCTGCGCCGCACAGCGCGTCCCCGCCGTCGTCGACGGCTTTATCTCCGTCGTCGCCGCGCTGTGCGCCGTGCGTCTGTGCCCGCAGGCGCGCGACTACCTGTTTCTTTCCCATGCCTCTTACGAGCTTGGCTACCGTGTCGCCGCGCAGGCGCTCGACATGGAGCCGTGTCTGCTCTTGGATATGCGTCTGGGCGAGGGCAGCGGCTGCCCCATCTTTTTCCAGATCCTCAAGGCGGCCTGCGCCGCCGCAAGCGGCATGGCCACCTTCCGCGAGGCGCAGATCGCGGACGACTATCTCGCGCCCATCCGCGCGGACGACTGCTTCACGGTACGATGAGAATATTATTGTTAGGCGGCAGCAAAAGCGGCAAGAGTATGTGCGCGCAGCGACTTGCGCGCGCGCTGGCCGCCGGCGCGCCGCTTTATTATTGGGCGACAATGGAGCCGACGGACGAGGAAGACCGCGCGCGCATCGCGCGCCACCGCCGCGCGCGCGACGGCTGGGGCTTTCTCACGGTCGAGCGCGGGCGCGCGCTGTACACGGCGCTGCCTTCGGTGCAGCCGGAGGGAACGATCCTGTTTGACAGCGTGACGGCCTGCCTCGCGCTGCAAATGTTCACCGGCGCGGGCATGGACGCCTCCGCTGCGCAGCGCGTCGCGCAGGAGATTCTTGCCGTCAGCGCGCACGGCGCGAACTTCGTCTGCGTCTGCGACGAAATCTGGCGCGACGGCGTCGTCTACGCCGCCGAAACGGAGGCCTATCGGCGCGCGCTGGCCGCGATCTGCCGGACGCTTGCCGCCGCGTTTGACGCCGTGGCGGAGGTCACGGCGGGGCGCATACACCTATGGAAGGGAGAATTGCCGGATGAAGCAATGGATTGACGGGTTTTTCATGGCTTGGGGGATGTTCCTTGCCGTCCCCTGTCCCGCGCGGCGCTGGAACGAGCAGGCGCGCGGCCGGATGCTGCTCTGCCTGCCTCTGATCGGGCTGGTCGTGGGCGGCGTGTGGGCAGGCGTCTCCCTTTTGCCGCTGCCCGCGCCGCTGCGCGCCGCGCTGCTGACGCTCGCGCCGTGGCTCACGACGGGCTTTCTCCATCTGGACGGCTATATGGATCTCTGCGATGCCGTCCTCTCCCGCCGCGACCTTGACGCCCGCCGGAAGATCCTCAAGGATTCGCACTGCGGCGCGTTTTCCGTCATCTGCATGGTGCTGCTGGCGCTCGTGCAGTGGAGCCTCTTCCTCTCGGCGGAGGGCGGCAGCCCCGTCGGTCTTCTGTGCGTTCCGGTCGCCGTCCGCGCCTGCGCGGCCGTCGCCGTCGGCACGCTGCGCCCGATGCACGGCAGTCAGTACGCCGCGATGCGGCACGGCCGCGGGTGGATCGTGCCGTGCGTTTTCCTGCTGCTCGGCGTCGGCCTGCCGCTGCTGCTGTGCGGCAGCTTCGCCCCGCTGGGCGCGGCTGCGGGCTATTGGCTCGCGGCGCTTTACGGTTTTCGGCAACTGGACGGTATGTCCGGCGATATTTCCGGCTTCGCGCTCACGCTCGGCGAGCTTGCAGGCGCGGCAGTCTGGGTCTTAGCGGGGTGAGCGTATGGAACTTGTGATCGGCGGCGCCTATCAGGGCAAGCTGACTTGGGCGATGGCCGCCTACGGCATCGCGCCGGAGGAGGTCTGCGACCTTGCGCACGGCGACCCGCAGGAGGGGTTCCGCTGCTATACCCATCTCGAGGCGCTCACGCTGCGCGACGACGCGCCGGAGCGCTGGCTCCCGCTTCTCTCCGGCGGCGTGGTGATCTCCCGCGAGATCGGCTGCGGCGTCGTCCCGACGGAGCCGGAGCAGCGGCAGTGGCGCGAGCGGCACGGCGCGTTTTTGCAGCGTCTGGCGCGCGACGCGTGCCACGTGACGCGCGTGTTTTGCGGCCTTGCGGAGGCGCTGAAATGAAGCTCTTCCTGCTGCGCCACGGGCAGACGGAGGGCAGCCTGCGCCGCCTGTACTACGGCGCGACCGACCTTCCGCTGCTGCCGGAGGCGGTCGAGGCGCTGCGGCGCGATCGGGCGCGCTATCCGACCGCACCACATTATTATACCAGCGGCCTTCTGCGCACGGAGCAGACGCTGGCGGCGCTCTACGGCGATGTGCCCCACACGGCGCTGCGCGGCCTGCGCGAGACGGACTTCGGCGACTTCGAGATGCACGGCTATGAGGAGCTGAAGCAGCGCGCGGACTATCAGGCGTGGCTTTCAGATCCGGAAAAGCGTCGCTGCCCGAACGGCGAATCGGCAGACGACGTGCGCGCGCGGAGTCTTGCCGCCCTTGCGCCGCTTCTGGCGCGCGGCGAGGACTGCCTCTGCGTCACGCACGGCGGCGTGATCGCCGTTTTGATGATGCACTGGTTCGGCGGCTCCCGCTACGATTATTCCGTCCCCGCAGGCGGCGGCTACGGGATCACCTTCCGCGCCGCCTCCCCTGTCGCCTACCGCCCGCTCTTCCCCAACGAATGAAGCGGCACGTGCCGCTTCATTCGTTCAGGCCGTCAGCGTGCCGAAAATCCCCACTTGCTTTTTTTGATCGGCGGAGGTATAATTTGTTATACAAATTATACCAAGGAGGGATTTGCCATGCAATTTCCGAAGGGGAAGACCCTTGCCATGGTGAAGGTCGGCCCCAAGGGGCAGATCGTCATACCGGCCGACGTGCGCGAGATGTTCGGCATCCGTTCCGGCGACAGTCTGCTGCTTTTGGCGGACATTGAGCGCGGCATTGCGCTGCCGCCGAAGGAGCAGGCCGACATTCTGCTGGGGCAGATCATGAAGGAGGGAATGACTTGAACGCGATCGAAACAAAGGCGCTGACGCGCCGCTTCGACGACAAGTGCGCCGTGGATGCGCTGGAGATGACGGTGCGGCAGGGCGAGCTGTTCTCCCTGCTCGGCGTAAACGGCGCGGGCAAGACCACGACCATCCGGCTGCTTTCCGGCCTGCTGCGCCCCACCTCGGGCAGCGCGCTGCTCTTCGGCCTGCCGCCGCAGTCGCAGGAGGCGCGACGGCTGTTCAGCCTCTCGCCGCAGGAGACCGCCGTGGCGGGAAATCTGACCGTGTGGGAGAATTTGGAGCTGATCGCAGGCATTTATGACCGCAGCGCGGCCTGCGCGGCGCGGGTCTGCACGGCGCTGGGGCTGGACGAGGTCAAGCGGCAGCGCGCAAAGACCCTCTCCGGCGGCTGGCAGCGGCGGCTTTCCATCGCCATGGCGCTGGCCTCGGAGCCGAAGCTGCTGTTTTTGGACGAGCCGACGCTCGGGCTGGACGTTTTGGCGCGGCGCGAGCTTTGGCATCTCATCGAGGGGCTGAAAGGCTCCGTCACGATCATTCTGACGACACACTACATGGAAGAGGCCGAGCACCTTTCCGACCGCGTCGGCATCCTCGCCGACGGTCGGCTGCGCACCTGCGGCACACCGGCGGAGCTGATGGCACAGGCGCAGACGGATCGGTTCGAAGAGGCCTTCGTCCGTCTGGCGGGAGGTGCGCAATGAAACGGATGCTTCGCTTTGCCGCGCGCAACCTGCGCGAGATCCGGCGCGATCCGATCAGCCTTTTCTTCGGCATGGCCTTTCCCCTGTTGCTTCTGCTGCTTTTGAGCCTCATCAACCGCAGCATACCGGCGCAGGCGCAGATGCATCTGTTCGAGCCGGCGCAGCTCACGCCCGGCATCGGCGTATTCTCGCTGAGCTTCCTGACGCTCTTCTCCGCGATGCTCATCGCGCACGACCGCGAGAGCGCCTTCCTGCTGCGGCTCTACACCTCACCCATGCGTGCGTGGGAGTTCATCTGCGGCTACGCGCTGGCGCTGCTGCCGATGGCGCTGGCGCAGCAGATCGTCTGCTACCTCGGCGGCATGGCGCTGGGGCTCACGCCGAGCCTGCGCATCCTGCCCGCCGTGCTCCTTTCGCTCCCCATCGCCGCCTGTCACATCGCCATCGGCCTGCTGTGCGGCACGCTTTTGACGGAAAAGGCGGTGGGCGGCGTCTGCGGCGCGCTGCTGACCAATCTCTCGGCGTGGCTGTCGGGCATCTGGTTTGACCTTTCGCTGGTCGGCGGCACACTGTGCGCGATCGCGCGCGTGCTGCCCTTTGCAAACGCCGTTGACCTCTGCCGCGCCGCGCTGACCGGTCGTTTGGACTCCGCCGCGCTCGGGATCGTCTTCCTCTGGGCGGTCGGTCTCGGCCTGCTTGCCGTCCTTGTTTTCCTGAAAAAGAAGCGAATATAGCTTGCACGGCGCTGCGCCGTGTGGTATGATGCAGACAGATAACAGAAACGGAGGTTTTTCTCATGAAAAAGTTGCTTTCCCTGCTGTTGTGCGCCCTGCTGCTGTGCTCGGTGCTCCTGCCCGTCTCCGCCGAAGCGCCGCTGAGCGGCACGTGCGGCGACGGCCTGACGTGGGTATTCGAGCCGGAGACCGGCACGCTGCGCGTCAGCGGCAGCGGCGCGATGGAAAACTACGAGTCCCGCTACCTTCCCAACAGCCACCCCGCTCCTTGGGCGGAGCACATGGACAAGATCGTGCGCGTCGTCCTGCCGGAGGGTCTGACCTCGGTCGGCAACTATTCCTTTAACAGCTGCGAAAACCTGACGGAGCTTCCCCTGCCGGAGGGTCTTGCGACCATCGGCGAGAGTGCCTTCTCCAGCAGCAAGCTCACCTCGCTCACCGTTCCGTCGAGCGTCACGACCATCGCAAGCCGCGCCTTTGAAGGCTGCACCGCGCTGGCCGATGTCTCCCTGCCCGACACTCTGCATGACCTCGGTTATATGGCCTTCCAAGGCTGCCCCTGCGTCGAGGGCAGCGAACAGGACGGCGTTTACGTCGATCGCTACCTCATCCGCGCAGGCCGCTCCGGCGACGGCGTGTTCCGGATCCGCGAGGGCACGGTGGGCATCGCCCCTTACGCTTTTGAAAACTCCGACCTCTCCGCGCTCTACGTTCCCGCTTCGATGCGCTATGTGAACGAAAAAGCCTTTTACGGTGCTTGCGTGGAGCGCATCTACTTTGCCGACGGGATCGAGGAGATCGGCGCAGGCGCCTTCTCCGGTGCGATGTCCATTGGACACGTCGAGCTGCCCGCCAGCGTGAAGAAGATCTGCCGTGCCGCCTTCGCGGTCGACCCCAGAACCAGCATTCGGGAGCTTTGCTTCTTCGGCGCCGCGCCCGAGGTGGAAGAGGGCGCGTTCCTGAGCGGTGATCATCCGTCCGTGAGCGGTGTGTTCTTCCTCGCCGGTCAGGCGGGCTGGACGCCGCTTTCGTGGAACGGGGTCTACACCCGCTGGTGGAACGGCAAGCAGGTCGTCTCGACCGACTTTGAAGACAGCTTCGGCGCGGAGTGGTACCGCGCGGGCATTAATTACGTCGTCGGCTGCGACCTGATGAACGGCATCGGCGGGAACAAGTTCGATCCCGACGGCGCTATGACGCGCGCCATGCTCGTCACCGTCCTGTGGCGCTATGCAGGCTCCCCCGCCGAGGGCACGAACGGCTTTAGCGACGTGCCGAGCGGCCAGTGGTACACGCAGGCGATCGCGTGGGCGGCGGCAAAGGGCGTCGTCAACGGCACGTCCGCCACGACCTTTGACCCGAACGGCAGCGTGACCCGCGAGCAGATGGCCGCGATCCTCTACCGTTACGCGGGCGCGAGCGGCGTAGACACCGGCAAGCGCGCAGACCTTGCCGCCTTCCCCGATGCCGCAGCGGTCAGCACATGGGCGAGCGACGCGCTCTCGTGGACGGTCGCCGAGGGCGTCATCGGCGGTTCGGACGGCAAGCTCCTTCCGACCGACAGCGCCACCCGCGCGCAGGTCGCCACCATCCTCATGCGCTACATTGAAAACGTCATCCGCTGATAGATAGCAAGGCAGGGACGCCCTCCGGCGTCCCTGCCTACTTTTTATTAGTGCCGCATCCCAGCTGCCGTCGTCAGAAGGAGGCTCTTTGTGCACCGTTTTCTCATTTCACTCCACGCTTCTTCTCGTCGGCGAAGTCCCGCAGATTCCATTGCACCTAAGGGGCAGAAAGTCAACGAAGTGCAACACATTCTTCCTCTCGGAGGCGGCGGAGAAGGTGGGTCATTGCGTACATCAGGGTCTCATAGTGCATGAAGTCCAGCACGTTTTGATCCACAAGGATCTGCAAGCTCGACGGGAACTCCTCGTCGGCCTCCCAGAAGCGGAGCGCCACGGAGAGGAACGGAAACAGCGCCAACTCGTAGGCTACGTCGCCCCCGTCCAGCCGCTTTCCGGAGAGCGCCTGACAGGCAGCGGCAAGCGCCTTCCCCGTAAAGTCGGCCGCGGGTCCCTGAAGGAAGCCGTTTTCGGGAAGATTGCCGAGCCGGAGCGACGAAACGGAATTCAGATTTGCAAACGCGTGCGCCGGATGGCAGTCCGATTTGGAATAGCAAAGGACGTCATAGAGAGTCATCGCCGCCTCAAAGTCCGCCGCGAATGCGGTCTGAAAACCGTCCGGCGACCATGTCACACTTCCGGTTTTTCTGTCGATCCGGTACATCCGACCGACAAACGGAAGGTAGAGCCACGTGTCGTCGTGCACAAGCGAGAGCTTCCGGATCATCTCCCCCTGATCGTAGGACAAAAACAGCTTCGCCGCCGCGCTTCTCATGATATCGTAATTCGACGTCCTGTTTTGCATAAATACCTCACAAGTAAGTCCGTGTGCCGCGCAATGCGACCCGTTAAGAAAACACCGGCGGCTGCGGAAGGCAGCCGCCGCAGCGTGTCGAAAAAC
>USIH01000074.1 GCA_900554705.1 uncultured Eubacteriales bacterium | reverse complement strand
TTTCTAAAAATAGTTGAACCATTTTGACGGTTACGGACTTTTTTGACAGTCTGAACCGGTGGCGTCCGAAGACGCCACCGGTTGTATGATGTTTATTCGGTTTCCGCCGTTGCGCTGGCCGAGGCCAGATCGAAGACGCGCAGCTGCGTGTAGTCGAAGAGCACGGGGTACTTTTCCTTCAGCGCATTCATTGCCTCTTCCGCAATGGGCGCGGCGATGGCGGAGCGAACCTTGTCCACCCAATAGCGTCCCTCGCCGTAGCCGGCAAAGAACATGATGTGGTAGCCGTAGGTGGTCTTGACGATCGCCGCGTCGCCGACCTTGCGGTCGGTATCAAAGCACCACTCGTCAAACTCCGTGACCATCTGCCCCGGGCGAACTTCTTCATAAAGGCCGCCGGTCGTGTTCGAGCCGGGGTCGTCGGAGTTCTGATTGGCAAGCGCCGCGAAATTTTCCTCCGTCGGCTCCTTCTGCCACTGTGCCAGCAGCTCGTTGGCCTTTTGCTCTGCCGCTGCCCACGCCTCATCGGTATACGTGCCGTCGCTGTTCTGCTCTTCCGGCGTGATGAGGATGTGGCGGACATTGACGTTGTTGACCTTGGGAACGTCCGCAAATTCCTCGCTGTGCTGCGTGTAATACTTCTCGATCTCCGCGTCCGTCAGGGCATCGGCAGGCTCGCCGTAGAGCACGTTGTTGTAGTAGCTCACACCGTAGTAGTACATCCGCAGGTAGTCGATATAATCCTGTAGATCGGCGCCGTCGCCGAAGGTCTTCTTGATATACTCGTCTGCGGAGGCAAAGCCGTTTCCCTTCAGCTGCGCTTCAAAGTCGCCGTCCTCATCGGTGAGGCTCGCGATATACTTCTCCGCCTCCTGCGGCAGCTCATAGCCCGCCTCCTCCGCGCCCTTGCTCAGAGCGTAGTAGTTGGCAAAGGAGTGCGTCGCGGAATCCACGAAGTACTGCTCCCACGTCATGTTCTCCGCAAGAGAGGCCTGTCCGGCGAAGGAGGCGTTGGGGTTGAGGCCGAAATAAAGAACGTAGTCGCCGTAGCTCTCCATCATCTGATAGAACTCCATCCAGTAGTAGAGCTGGAACTGGGCGTTGTTGAGGATGTCCTCGCCGTCGCCGTTCTGCGCGACCACGGCAAGCATCGTCTCACTGTCCGGCGACGCGGCGGAAACGGCATAAACGCCAAGATCCGTCACGGCGTTCTTTCCGTACTGCGAACCGCTGTGCGGAGGAACCACGGTGTTGTAGAGAACCTTGTCCTCCGACGGCTGCGTGCTCGCGGGGGTCTCCGTGGCCGCCTGCGTCGTCGCGGGCGTCTCGGTCTGCTTTGGCTCGTCGTTGTCTTTGTTGGTATAGCGGATGATGAGGAACAGACCCGCTGCCAAAAGCGCAAGAACGATGGCGATCAGGCCGCCGACCAGCGCCGGATTGGACGCCTTCTTCCCCTTGACCGTTTCTTCCGCTTTTTCCGGCTCTGCCGCCTTTTCCGGCTCTGCCGCATTTTCCGGCTCTGCCGTCGCTTCGGTCTCCGTCGTTTCCTCGGCCTCGGTCGTTTCCTCGGGCCGGTAGTTTTCGTTTTCCATTGTGCTCGATCCTTTCGGGAAAATTTTGATTATCATACCATAATTGACCGGTATTTTCAATCCATTTTTTCATGAGAATACCACGGGAATATGAGCAAAGTGTGAATTTTCCGTGTTGACTTTCCGGTGATTTTTGGGTATCGTATCGGTAAGGAGGGATGAACCCATGATAAGACACATCGTAATGTGGAAATTCCGCGAGGGCTGCGAAGCGGAGGCGGAAACCTTTTTGACCCGTCTTGCCGCGCTCGACGGCGTGATCGAGTGCATCCGCGGGATGGAAGTCCGCCGCAGCGCCGTGAAGGACAGCGCGTTTGACGCCGTTCTGATCTCGGACTTTGACTCGCTGGAGGACGTGCAGCGCTATAAGAACGACCCGCGCCACCTTGCCGTCTCCGCACTGTGCAAATCCATCCGCACGGAGCGCTGCGCCATCGACGTGGAGCGATGAAGCAGTGGTGCGTCTATATTCTCCGCTGCGGCGACGGAACGCTCTACACCGGCGCGACGGATGATTTTTCGCACCGTCTTGCCGCCCATCGCAGCGGAAAGGGCGCAAAATACACGCGCGGCCGTGCGCCGCTGACGCCGGTCTATCTGGAGCCGTGCGGCTCCATGTCGGAGGCACTGCGCCGCGAATATGCCATCAAGCAGCTGCCGCGCGAGGAAAAGCTCGCCCTGCTCAGCCGTTTTCCATACCATGCGCAGGAGCAATGAACGAGGTCGCCCTCTGTGGGCGACCCCGTTCATTATCTATCCGGCGTCCAGAGCATTGCCGACGCCACAGCCGTCATCACATAGGGAAATACATAGCTGGGCAGGCCGCGCGTAACACCCTTTTTGTCAAACGCGTACCAAAGCACATTCTCCTCTTGCTGCCGCGTCTTCGCCCACGACGGGTCTTCATCCCACTGCCGCGGATAAAACGCCACGATGCGCCCCTCTATATTGCCAACGCACCTGTCTTCCCAGCCCTTTCTCTTTTCACCGCAAAAGGCAATGCCCTTTAACGAAGCGCAACCAAAACGAAACGCGAAAACGTGTGCATCTGTAACGCTCTCCGGAACGACAAATCCGATCAGGCTCTCGCAGTTAGAAAACGCCCCTTCCCCGAGATATGTCACGCTCTTGGGGAGCGTGACGCTCCTTAAGCTGAGACAGTTGGAAAAGGTAGAGGCCTCTATGCTTGTTATGCCATAGGGGAGCCTGACACGCGTCAGACGCTCACAACCACAAAAAGCACCCTCCCCGATCTCCGTTACACTCGCCGGAATGTCGATCTCCTGCAAGCTCTCGCAGGATAAAAAAGCATTGGTGCCAATGCCTTTCATACCCTCTGGGAGGACAACGCGCCTCAGCTCGGTGCAGGAAGCAAACACAGCCGTTTCAATGCGCGTCACGCCACGCGGGATGACAATGCCTTTCAGCGCGCCGCAGTAACCGAATGCCGCCGTGCCGATCTCCGCTAAGCTCTCCGGTAGTTCGATCTCTTCTAAGCTCACGCACATATTGAACGCACTCTCCTCAATGCGCTCGACCCCCTCCGCAATGGAAACGCTGCGCAGGGACTCGCAGCCAAGGAAGGCGTGCGCTCCGATGCTTTTTACACTTGACGGTATGCTCACACTTGTTAAGTTGCTTTTGAAAAACGCGTAACTGCCGATGCTCGTCACGCCTTCTTCGATCACCACGCGCCCTATTTCTACATCACGCCAAGGGGCGACCGCGCCGCCCCCTTTCTGGCTGACGTCGTACTGTTCCATGTCCCCGTTTCCGGAAATGACCAATGTGCCGTCGCTGTCAAGTGTCCATGTCAGGTTTTCGCCGCATTCTCCGGAAGCGACCGTGATCGCTGCTGCAATGGGTGCGATGCTGCCCAGCAGACACAGGCATAGTAAAATGCTGATCACCCGTCTCATTTCTTTTCCTCCTCGTCCTACCGGAATGTCCCGCGCGGTATATGCGTCACCGTTACGGGGTCATTCTTCTGTGTTTATTGAAATTAAACTGTATAGGCATAAAATCGCCTTTTCAGTTAATAACAACATAGCACACTTGCCTGTACAATGCAAGTAGAATTTAATTGCATAGGCGGGAAGGCAATGGATTATTATCAAATCGGTCAGCGCATTCGTAAATATCGAAAGGCGTATGGTCTGTCGCAGGAGGCGCTTGCGGAGCGGGTCGGTATATCCGTGCCGCATATGAGCCACATTGAAACGGGCAACACGAAGCTCAGTCTCCCTGTGCTGGTAGCCTTGGCGCAGGCGTTGGAGGTGCGCACGGATGACCTCCTGTTCGACGCCTCCCGCAAGGAGCGCGGCGCGCTGTCTGCCGCACTGGAAGCCGAGCTGGAGGATTGCTCCGCGCGGGAGCTTGAGTTCTTGACCGAGCTGCTGCGAAACGCACGCATCGCTCTGAGAAAGCAGGCATTTTTCACAGAAGAATAACGAAAGCCGCACCGGTCAAGGCCGGTGCGGCTTTCGTTAGGCAAATACCGACAGGAGCAGATTGGTCAGCAGGCACAGCGCAGCGCCGAAGGCCGTGGGCAGCGCGAAGGCAAGCAGCGTCCACTTCCGGCTCCCCGTCTCCGCGTGAACGGTCAGGAGCGTCGTGGCGCAGGGCCAATGAAAGAGGAAGAACAGCAGCGTGCAAAGCGACTGCCGCCACGTCCATCCGTTTTGCAAGAGCACCCGCCCCATATCCGCGTCGCTCGCCGCGCTTCCGCCTAAGATCAGCAGCAGAACGGGCAAGACCAGCTCGTTTGCGGGGATGCCCAGCACGAAGGCCAGCAGCACGGCGCCGCTCATGCCCAGAAGGCTTGCCGGTGCGTTGAGCGACCGCGCGGCAAGCGTCAGCAGCGTCGTTCCGTCGATACGGCAGTGCGACAGCAGCCAGATCAGCAGCCCCGCCGGTGCCGCGACCGCGGCCGCGCGCCCCAAGACGAACACCGTCCGGTCGATCAGTGAGCGCACGAGCACCTGCCACACGCGCGGCTTGCGGTAAGGCGGCAGCTCCATGAGAAAGGCCGAGGGTTCGCCGCGCAGCACCGTGCGGCTGAGCACGCGGGAGGCCAGCAACGTCGCGCCGACACTGAAAAGCACGCACAGCGTCAGCAGCAGCGCCTGCACGACGGACGAGCCGCCGGAGAAGCTCAGCCCGATCAAAAACAGCAGCGCCGGAAAGCGCCCGTTGCACGGGACGAACGCATTGGTCAAAATGGCGATCAGGCGTTCACGCGGCGACTGAATGATGCGGCAGCCCGTCACGCCCACGGCATTGCAGCCGAAGCCCATACAGAGCGTCAGCGACTGCTTGCCGCACGCCCCCGCGCGCCGAAACGGCTCGTCGAGCAAAAACGCCACGCGCGGCAAATAGCCCAAGTCTTCCAGAAGCGTAAAGAGCGGGAAAAAGATCGCCATGGGCGGCAGCATCACCGCGACGACACGCGCGACCGTCGCGTAGACGCCGTCCAGCAGCGCGCCGCGCACGGCAGCGGGCAGGATGCCCCCAAGCGTCCGCTCCAAAAAAGCGCCGAGCCGGTCAAAGCACCACTGCAAGCCCTGCGAGGGGTAATTTGCCCCCGTGACGGTCAGCCAAAAGACGCCGAACAGCAGCAGGAGCATTGCCGCGTAGCCGAAAACACGGTGCAGCAGCAGATCGTCCGCCTTTTGGTGGGTGCTGCGCGTTTCGGCGGTGAGCGTGCGCCGCGCGATCTGCTGCGCGCGGTCGATCAGCTCGCGCATTTCCTCCTCCGTCGGCGGCGGCGCCGTGTCGTCCACCGGCAGATAGCCCTCGCAGGCACCGCGCACACACTCCATCAGCTCCTGCGCGCCCTCGCCGTTTTGCGTCGCGGCCACGGGCACGCCCAGCAGCGCGGAGAGCGTGCGAAGATCGACCCGAATGCCGCGCCGCGCCGCTTCGTCCATCAGATTGACGCACACAACGACGCGCCGCGTCCTTCGCAGCACCTGAAGCGCCAGCAGCAGGCTGCGCTCCAGACAGGTCGCGTCGCAGACAACGATCACGCAGTCGGCCTCGCCGCCGCGCAGAAATTCCTCCGTCACCCGCTCCTCCGGAGAAACGCTCTTGAGCGAATAGGTGCCGGGCAGATCGACCAATCGGTATTCTTCCCCCTTGAAGCGGCAGCGTCCCTGCGCGAGCGACACGGTCTTGCCCGGCCAGTTCCCCGTGTGCTGATTCATGCCGGTCAGGCAGTTAAACAGCGTGCTTTTGCCCACGTTGGGATTGCCCGCCAGCGCAACGAGCCTCATGTTCTCACCTCGACGCCAATCCGCTCGGCATCGCTGCGGCGCAGCGCGAGCATCGTTCCGCGCACCAGAAAGAGCATCATGCCCCGACAGACACGCAGGCAGCGCACGCCGGTCCCCTCCGTCAGGCCGAAATCCAGCAGGCGGCGGCGCAGCGTTTCCTCCGTTGAGATGCTTGTAACATTACCGTCCTGCCCCTGCGGCAGACGGGAGAGCGTTGTAGCCATGTTTCTTCCTCCTCAGACGCGGCGCTCCTTGGCGGACGCCGCCGATACACCATTTTATACGGCGGGGGAACAAAAGGTGACTGCTTTTGTTCCGTTTTGGGCGGCACGCGCTTGACAAATGCCGACGGGTAGTCTAAAATAAACTGAATTATACCGTCCTGTGAAAGGAAGTCTCAATCATGCCCGAAAAAAAACGGATGCTCTCCGGCATCAAGCCCTCCGGCGACCTGACCCTCGGCTCCTACTTGGGCGCCATCCGCAACTGGAAGGATCGCGCGGACGAGTTTGACTGCTATTACTTTATGGCCGATCTGCACGCGATCACCGTGCGCCAAAACCCCGCCGAGCTGCGCCGCCGCTCTCTGACGCAGCTTGCGCAGTACATTGCCTGCGGCATTGATCCGGAGAAAAACGTCCTGTTCTTCCAGAGCCATGTGCACCAGCACGCGGAGCTTGGCTGGGTGCTCAACTGCTACGCGATGTTCGGCGAGCTGAGCCGCATGACGCAGTTTAAGGACAAGAGCGCGAAAAACGCCGACAATATTAACGGCGGTCTGTTTACTTACCCTGCCCTCATGGCGGCCGATATTCTGCTGTATCAGGCGGATCTTGTTCCGGTCGGCGAGGATCAGAAGCAGCACGTCGAGCTGACGCGCGACATCGCCCGCCGCTTCAACGGCATCTACGGCGATGTGTTCAAGCTGCCCGAATCTTACGTGCCGAAGGTCGGCGCGCGGATCATGAGCCTTGCCAACCCCGAGGCAAAAATGTCAAAATCCGAGGCGGAAGACCCCGGCCGCGTCTGCCTGATGGACAAGCCGGAGGACATCATGCGGCTGTTCAAGCGCGCCATTACGGACTGCGGCAGCGAAGTGCGCTACGATCCGGCGGAGAAGAAGGGTGTTTCCAACCTGATGACCATTTATTCCGCCGCCACCGGCCGCAGCTTTGAGACGATCGAGGCGGAATTTGCCGGACGCGGCTACGGCGACTTCAAAAAAGCCGTCGGCGAGGCGGTCGTCGAGCTTCTGCGCCCCATCCGCGAGGAGACCGAGCGGCTGCTGGCCGACAAGGCATATCTGCAAGCGGTCTGCGAGCAGGGCGCGCAAAAGGCGTCCTTCGTGGCGGAAAAGACGCTTCGCAAGGTTTATAAAAAGGTGGGCTTTGTCGCCCGTTGAGAGATGAATTATGCTGAAACAACTTGATTATTTTCCGAAAATCGGTCTTGCTCTTGTGCTCTCGGCAGTGCTTGCCCTGATCGCGACCCCGTTTGTCATGAAGCTGGCGAAAAAGGTCGGCGCGATGGACATTCCTAAGGACGAGCGGCGGATGCACCATGTGCCGATCCCGCGCATGGGCGGCCTTGCCATCATCTTTGGATTTACCGTGAGCGTCCTGCTGTTTGTCAATCTCGACACGCAGACCTGCGGCATTTTGGCCGGTGCGGCCGTGATCGCGGCGCTGGGCATTGCCGACGACATTCTGGCGCTGCGCGCCATGCCGAAGTTCATCGTCCAGCTGCTTGCCGCCGCGATCGTCGTACTGCACGGCTGCCGCATCGAGATCTTCCTCGGCCTGCATCTACCGGTCTGGCTCTCTTGGATCGTCAGCATCCTCTGGATCGCCACAATCACAAACGCTGTCAACTTCATCGACGGTCTGGACGGGCTTGCCGCCGGTGTTTCCGCGATCTCCGCGGGCACGATGCTCATCGTCGCGCTGCTGCTGCTCAACTCGAGCAACCCGCTCAATGTCGTGATCGCCTCGGCGATCATGCTCGCCTCCATCGTCGGCGCATGCATCGGTTTTATCCCCTACAATTTTAACCCCGCACGTATCTTTATGGGCGATACCGGCTCGACCTTCTTAGGCTTCATGCTTTCCTCGATCTCCATTTACGGTCTGTTTAAGACTTATGCCGTTATTTCCTTTTTGGTTCCCTTCCTCGTGCTCGGTCTGCCGATCTGCGACATTTCCTTCGCCGTTATCCGCCGCCTGCTGCACGGGCAAAGCCCCATGCACGCCGACCGCGGCCATATCCATCACCGACTGATCGACATGGGCTTTTCGCAGAAGCAGGTCGTCGCCATCTGCTACCTGATCTCCGCCGTTTTGGGGCTTGCCGCCGTGGTGCTCACGGATCGCAATGAGATCCAGATGCTGATCCTGCTTGCCGCCGTGGTGCTGATCGGCTCGATCTCCGTGCGGCTGGTCTTCCAGCACTGGCACCCGAAGAAGCCCGAGGGGGACAAAACAGATGAGCAAAATTAAGGTCATGTCCGTCTTCGGCACCCGTCCGGAGGCGATCAAAATGGCGCCGCTCGTCACGGAGCTTGGGCAGCGCGCCGGTCTGGAAAGCATTTGCTGCGTGACCGGCCAGCACCGCCAAATGCTCGACAGCGTGATGCAGATCTTCCACCTGCACACGGATTACGACCTGAACATCATGCAGTCGCAGCAGACGCTCTCGTCCATCACGACGCGCGCGCTTCTCGGCATGGAGCAGGTGCTCTCGGAGGCAAAGCCCGACCTTGTTCTGGTGCACGGAGACACCTCGACTACCTTCGCCGGTGCGCTGGCGGCGTTCTATCAAAAGATCCCCGTCGGCCATGTGGAGGCCGGTCTGCGCACGTATGACAAATACTCTCCCTTTCCGGAGGAAATGAACCGCACGCTCGTGGGCGATATTGCGGCGCTGCATTTCGCCCCCACCCGCGCCAACGCGGAAAATCTGAAGCGCGAGGCCGTCGGCGGCACGGTGTTTGTCACCGGCAACACGGTGATCGACGCCATGCGCACGACCGTCCGCCCCGATTTTCGTTTCTCCACCGAGGCGCTCAACGCGCTGGATCCCGCGCGCAGCATCGTCGTACTAACCTGTCATCGGCGCGAAAACTACGGCGAGGCGATGCACGCCATCTTCCGTGCGGTGCGCCGCGTCGCGCGCGAGAACCGCGATGTCCAGTTTGTCTACCCCGTCCATCTCAGTCCGATCGTCCGGCAGTGCGCCGCGCAGGAGCTTTCCGGCGAGGAAAACATCCTCCTGACGGATCCCGTCGACGTGGAGGAGATGCACAACCTCATTGCCCGCTGCCATTTTGTCATGACGGACTCCGGCGGCCTACAGGAGGAAGCGCCCGCGCTCGGCAAGCCCGTGCTCGTCCTGCGTCGAGAGACCGAACGCCCCGAGGCAGTCGCTGCCGGTACGGTGGCGCTGGCGGGCGTGGAAGAAGAGGCCGTCTTCGCGCTGGCGCAGGCACTGCTGCACGACACGGCGCGCTATGAAGCCATGGCACACGCGGTCAACCCCTACGGCGACGGCAATGCCTGCCGCAGGATCGCCGACGCGATCGAGTGGCACTTCGGCCTGCGCGAGGAGCGACCGACCGATTTCGCCTGAACAAAATAAGCACGTCCCGCAGCCGGTCTCTACGGCTGCGGGACGTGCTTATTTCAGACTGTCAAAAAAGTCCGTAACCGTCAAAATGATTATTTTGAGAAATTCGATTGCGGAAG
>USIH01000073.1 GCA_900554705.1 uncultured Eubacteriales bacterium | reverse complement strand
CCCACAAGCTGCATGCCATTTTATTTTCCGCCCTCACGGGCGCTGCATACGAGAGAAGGAGGATCATCACATGTACCGGGTGACGAAACGAGACGGAACCATCGCTGAATTTGATATCGCCAAGATCAGCTCTGCCATTACCAAGGCCTTTGACGCCATGGGCAAGCAGTATCATCCCAGCGTCATGGACATGCTGGCCCTGCGTGTCACGGCGGAGTTCGAGCCGAAGATCAAGGACGAGCTGGTGGCCGTGGAGGATATTCAGGACTGCGTGGAAAAGGTGCTGTCCGAGGCGGGCTACGCCGATGTGGCCAAGGCCTACATCCTGTACCGCAAGCAGCGTGAGAAGGTCCGCAACGTGGGCAGCGCCCTGCTGAACTATAAGGATCTGGTGGACAACTACCTCCAGATCAACGACTGGCGCGTGAAGGAGAACTCCACCGTCACCTACTCTGTGGGCGGCCTGATCTTGTCCAACTCCGGCGCCATCACCGCCAACTACTGGCTCAGTGAGATCTACGATGAGGAGATCGGCGACGCCCACCGCAACGCGGACATCCACATCCATGACCTGTCCATGCTCACCGGCTACTGCGCCGGCTGGAGCCTGAAGCAGCTCATTCAGGAGGGTCTGGGCGGCATCCCCGGCAAGATCACCAGCGCACCTGCCAAGCACCTGGCCACCCTCTGCAACCAGATGGTGAACTTCCTTGGCATCATGCAGAACGAGTGGGCGGGCGCACAGGCGTTCTCCAGCTTCGACACGTACCTCGCCCCCTTCGTCCGCACGGACAAGCTGGCGTTCGAGGATGTCAAGCACTGTATCGAGAGCTTCGTCTACGGCGTCAACACCCCCAGCCGCTGGGGCACCCAGGCTCCCTTCTCCAACATCACGCTGGACTGGACGGTGCCCGCCGACTTGGCGGAGCAGCCCTGCATCGTGGGCGGCAAGCCCATGGACTTCACCTACGGCGACTGCCAGCCGGAGATGGACATGGTCAACAAAGCCTTCATCGAGGTGATGATCGAGGGCGACGCCAACGGCCGCGGCTTCCAGTACCCCATCCCCACCTACTCCATCACCAAGAACTTCGACTGGTCGGAGACGGAAAACAACAAGCTGCTCTTCGAGATGACCGCCAAGTACGGCACGCCGTACTTCTCCAACTATGTCAACAGCGATATGCAGCCGAGCGACGTTCGCTCGATGTGCTGCCGTCTACGTCTTGATCTTCGTGAGCTGCGCAAGAAAACCGGCGGCTTCTTCGGCAGCGGCGAAAGCACCGGCTCCGTCGGCGTCGTCACGATCAATATGCCGAAGATCGCGTATCTTTCCGCGAACCGCAAGGAGTTCTACCAGCGGCTCGATCATCTGATGGACATCGCGGCACGTTCGCTGAAGATCAAGCGCGACGTTATCACCCGCCTGATGAACGAGGGACTGTATCCTTACACCAAGCGCTATCTCGGTACCTTTGAGAATCATTTCTCCACCATCGGCCTGATCGGCATGAACGAAGTCGGCCTGAATGCAAAGTGGCTGCGCATGGATATGACGCACAAGGAGACGCAGGACTTCACGATCGAGGTTCTGAACCATATGCGTGAGCGCCTCTCCGATTATCAGGAGATGTACGGCGATCTGTATAACCTCGAAGCGACGCCAGCCGAGTCCACCACCTACCGCCTTGCCAAGCACGACAAGCACGACTATCCCGACATCATCACCGCGGCCAAGGAAGGCGAAACGCCCTATTACACCAACTCCTCTCACCTGCCGGTCGGCTTCACGGATGATATTTTTGCCGCACTGGACATTCAGGATAAATTGCAGACCCTCTACACCTCCGGCACGGTGTTCCACGCCTTCTTGGGCGAAAAGCTGCCCGACTGGAAGGCCGCCGCGACGCTGGTGCGCAAAATCTCGGAGAACTACCATCTCCCGTATTACACCATGTCTCCCACCTATTCCGTCTGCCGCGAGCACGGCTATCTTGCCGGTGAGCAGAAGACCTGCCCGAAGTGCGGCAAGACAACGGAGATCTACAGCCGCATCACCGGCTACTACCGTCCTGTGCAGAACTGGAACGACGGCAAGAGCCAGGAGTTTGTAGATCGCAAGGTCTATAACATTGGCGCGTCGATGGAAAAGCACTTCGGCGACGGAACCAAGACCGCAGCGGCGCAGGAAGAAGAGACTGTCGCAAACGGCCGTCTGGTGCTCTTTACGACCTCGACCTGCCCGAAGTGCGTTATGGCAAAGAAGTTCCTCTCGGATGCCGGCCTGACCTATGAGACGGTCGTTGTGGACAACGATCCGGATATGGCACGCAAATTCGGCGTAAAGCAGGCACCCACGCTGCTGATCCTCGACGGCGAGACGGAGCTGAAGCGTGTGGAAAATCCCTCGAACATCCGTGCGTTTGCGGAGGCGCAGGCATGATCTATGATGTGATCATCGTCGGCGCAGGCCCCGCGGGGCTGACCGCCGCCATCTATGCGCGCCGCAGCGGCAAGAGCGTCCTCGTGCTGGAAAAGGAAACGTTCGGCGGGCAGATGACCTTCTCTCCGAAGCTTGAAAACTATCCCGGGTTTCAGGAGATCAGCGGAAACGCGCTTGCGCAGAATATGCTCGAGCAGGCGCTCACACTCGGCGCGCAGATCGACATGGATACGGTGACGTCCGTGCAGGACGGCAGCGTCAAGATCGTGGCCGGCAAGAGCGGCACATATGAGGGTCGCAGCGTTATCATTGCCGCAGGCGCACGGCATCGTCGCCTGCACCTGCCGAACGAAGAGACGCTGATCGGAAACGGACTTTCTTTCTGTGCCGTGTGCGACGGTGCTTTCTACCGCGACCGCCATGTGGCGGTGATTGGCGGCGGCAATACGGCGCTTCAGGAAATTGCGCTGCTCTCCGACGTTTGCAGCAAGGTGACAGTCGTGCAGAATCTCCCCTTCCTGACGGGAGAAGAAAAGATGATCCGGATGCTGCAGGAGCGCAAGAACATCACCTACCTCTATTCCACGGTCGTTGCCGCCTATCTTGGCGAGAACAGTTTGGAAGGACTGGAGCTGCGCAACACGGAAACCGGTGCACTTTCGCAGTTGGAAGTTGACGGCGCGTTCCTTGCCATCGGGACGGAGCCGGAGAACGGCGCCTATCAGGCCGTTGCCCAGCTCAACGAAAACGGCTATATCCAGTCGGATGAGCGCTGTCTCACGGGGACAAAGGGAATTTATGTCGCGGGCGACTGCCGGACGAAGTCCTATCGTCAGGTGGCGACGGCGATCGCGGACGGAGCGATCGCGGCGCTCACAGCCTGCCGTGAATTGGATTAAAAATTTGTTGGAATTTTGAATTTGTTTCTACTTCGTTCATAGTTTCTTCAAACCGATCCGCTATACTCCAGTCATAAGAACAAATCAAATACAGATTTTGTTCTTCCACTTTCATTTTTATCTCTCTCTTTTTACCCCCTCTCTCTTTTCTGTGATTTCCGGTCACCCACCCTCGGGTGACCGGAAATTCATTTTCCGGACAAAAAAACGGAGTTGCGAAAAGCTCGCAACTCCGTTTTCCTTATTCTCTGATGGAACCATCCGCATGGAACAGCGGCAGTCGATCAAGACAAACAATATCTTTTCGTTCCCACGCATCGCCTTCGGCAAGGACGGCCATGCGTCCGGCTACTTGCCCGCCTGCCTTTTCCACAAGCGTTTCCAGCGCCTTTAGAGATTCGCCCGTAGAGATCACGTCGTCCACGATCAGGATCCGCTTGCCGCAAATGCGCTCGGCATCCTCTCTTCCCAGACAGAGCCTCTGCTCCTGCTGCGTTGTGATGGAATGGACGGAGACCTCGATGGGATCCGTTAAATAGACCTTCTTTCCCTTGCGCGCAACGAGATAGGTGCCTGCACCGCTTTGACGCGCCATTTCGTGGATCAGTGGGAGACTTTTGGCCTCCGCCGTAAGCAGATAATCATAGTCCTTCGGCGCGCGCGTCAGCAGTTCCCGCGCGCAGGCTACGGTAAGCTCCGCATCCCCAAACAGGATAAACGCGCCAATATACAGATCTTCCTGCACCTTGCAGAGCGGAAGTTCGCGGGACAGTCCCGCGATATTCATCCGGTATGTCATCGTGCCCTCCTTTTTGCACTTAGCCGATCAGTGAGCAGACCAAGTCAGTGTAAGCCGTGGGGTCTTCCAGCGGCAGATTTGCCATCAAAAGCCCCTGACAATACAGTAGCTGCGCATAGGATTTTGCCGCCACGGGATCCTCCGTCAGCTTTTCACGCAGCTTGATCAGGATCGGGTGATCCGGATTTACCTCAAGCACGCGACCGCACTTAAAGTCACTGTTCGGGTCGACGGTGTGGAAATATTTCTCCATCTCAAAGCTCATACCCGCCTGCGGCACCATCGTGACGGCGTGCGAACCAAGGTCGGTTCCCGTGCGTACCTCGGCGACCTTATCGCCCAAGGTCTCCTTTAAGAAAGACAGACAGTCCTTGAAATTCTCGGCCTTCTCCTGCGCCGCCTTCTTTTCGTCCTCTGTCGCAAGCTCCAAATCGTCCGTCAGGATGTTGCGGAATGCGTGCTCCTCATAAGATGCAAGCGTCTGCGGAATGAACTCATCGACCTGCTCCGTCAGCAAAAGCGCATCAAAGCCGCGCGCACGCAGAGCGTCCGTCTGCGGCAGCTTGGAAAGCTGCTCGACCGATGCGCCGCTCACATAATAGATATACTTCTGCGACTGCGGCATCTGCTGGCAGTATTCCTTGAGCGTGACGGCCTTCTTCAGGTTGGAAGAATAAAACTCCACAAGATCCTGAAGCACGTCCTTATGCATTCCGTAGTCCGAAACAAGACCATACTTCAGTTGACGGCCGAATGCGGCGTAGAACTTGTCATAGGTGTCGCGATCCTCCGCCTGCAGGCGCAGAAGCTCTGCCTTGATCTTCTTTTCAAGGTTCGTTGCGATGACTTTCAGTTCGCGGGTGTGCTGCAGCATTTCGCGGCTGATGTTAAGGCTGAGATCCTGCGTGTCAACAACGCCCCGCACAAAGCGGAAGTGCTCCGGCAGCAGCTCGCTGCAATTATCCATGATCAGAACACCGGAGGAATAGAGCTGCAAGCCCGACTTAAAGTCCTTGGTATAGAAATCATACGGCGCTTTGCTCGGGATATAGAGCAGCGCCTTATAGGTCACCGCGCCTTCTACGCTGATGTGGATCACCGACGCGGGTGCTTCATAGTCAAAGAACTTTTCGCGATAAAACCGGTCGTACTCTTCCTTTGTAACGTCTTTTTTGTTCTTCTGCCAGAGCGGGATCATGGAATTGAGCGTGCGATCCTCCCGCACGGTCTCATACTGCTGCTCCTCGCCCTCCTTCGGCTCGCCAACGGGGTGCCGCTCCTCCACTTCCATTTTTACGGGATAGCGGATATAGTCAGAGTATTTGCGCACCAGACCGCCAATGCGGTATTCATCCAAAAACTCGCTGTACTTTTCCTCCTCCGTATCCTGCTTCAGATACAGCGTGATCTCTGTGCCGACCGTGTCCTTTTCGCACGGGGAAAGCGTGTAGCCATCCGCGCCGGAGGATTCCCACTTCCACGCTTCTTCGCTGCCGAACTTTTTTGAAACGACGGTCACGCGATCCGCAACCATAAAGGCGGAGTAAAAGCCGACGCCGAACTGGCCGATGATGTCGATATCCTCCTGCTTGTCCATCTCCTGCTTAAAGCGAAGCGAGCCGCTGTGCGCGATGGTGCCGAGGTTTTCTTCCATCTCCTCTTTGCTCATACCGATACCGTTGTCGGAAACGGTCAGGCTCCGCTCCTCCTTGTCCGACGACAGTCGGATGAAAAAGTCGCTCCGATTCAGCCCGACTTTCTCGTCCGTCAGCGATAAATACGCCAGCTTGTCGATTGCATCGGAAGCGTTGGAGATAAGTTCGCGCAGGAAGATCTCTTTATGTGTATAGATCGAATTGATCATCAGATCCAAGAGGCGTTTGGACTCCGCCTTGAACTGTTTCTTTGCCATAAAAATCAGCTTCTTTCTTCAAACTGGCACTCTTCACGTTCGAGTGCTAATTCTTATTATAGCGTACATTTTTCAATTTGCAAGCCCCGTCACAAATTATTTACACTTTTCCCCCGATGGTTGTTGTAGCCACCATGCAGCTTTGCACCTGTGCATTGTGCATAAAATATTGATCAAATTTTGTGCATTTTGCCTTTTGAGCCGCATGACGCACTCTGAAAAACCGGAAGTATTCCATCTTGCAACTTTTTGGGGCACGCTGTAAACTTATGCGCGGTGAAAGGAGGCGTAAACGGTGGCAAAAAACTCCGTGAAAAACCTGACTGTCGGCTCGCCGATGAAACTCATCCTTGGCTTTCTCATTCCACTGCTGGGCGGCTTACTGTTTCAGCAGCTTTATAATATGGTCGACACGCTTGTGGTCGGCCGTTACCTTGGTGTAGACGCACTTGCGGGCGTCGGCTCGACCAGCTCCATTAACTTCTTGGTGCTTGGCTTCTGCATCGGTATTTGCAACGGTTTTGTAATACCCGTTGCGCAAAAATTCGGCGAGGGTGACGAGGCGGGGCTGCGCAAATACGTTGCGAACAGCTTCTGGCTTTCTGCCGCGTTTGCCGTTGTGATCACGGCAGCCGTCTGTCTGCTGTGCGGAAAAATTCTTGACTGGATGGACACACCGATCGACATTTTTGACTACGCCTACGATTACATTTTTGTGGTCTTCCTCGGCATACCGGTGACGATCCTGTACAATCTTCTCTCCGGCATCATCCGCTCGCTGGGCGACTCCAAAACACCGATCTACTTTTTGGTGCTTTCTTCCCTGCTCAACGTTCTCTTTGACATTCTCTCGGTCAAAGCGCTCCATATGGGCGTCAAAGGACCCGCATGGGCAACGGTACTGTCGCAGGCCATCTCCGGCATTCTCTGTCTGTTGATCCTGTTTCGCCGCTATCCCATTCTTCGCCTATCGCGCGACGATCGAAAGCCGCGCAAGACTGAGCTTGTGCGCCTATTTTCTATCGGCGTACCGATGGGGCTGCAATATTCGATCACCGCGATCGGCACGATCGTTGTGCAGGCCGCGGTAAACGGATTGGCTTCCAATTACATTGCCGCCGTCACTGTCGGCAACAAGATCAGTCAGCTTTTTACCTGCACCTTTGACGCAATGGGTACCACTATGGCGGTTTACGGCGCGCAAAACTACGGGGCAATGCGGTTGGAGCGTCTGCACAAGGGCGTCGCCTCCTGCGGCATCCTTGCCGTGATCTACAGTGTTGCCGTCCTTCCCGTGCTGTACTTTTTTGGAAGCGAACTGTCTATGTTCTTTATGGATGCGACGGAGCCGCTCGGCACGCGACTGGAGATCGCAAAATATGCGCGTCAGTTCTTGCTCTGCAACGGTGCCTTTTACATTCCGCTCGCATTTGTCAACATTCTCCGCTTTATGATACAGGGGCTTTCCTTTACGAAGCAGGCGATCTTTGCGGGGATCTTTGAAATGATCGCGCGCTGCCTCTGCGGCTTCTGGCTTGCGGGTATCTTGGGATATTCTGCGATCTGCTTTGCAAACGCGGCAGCATGGGTCTTTGCCGATTGCTTCCTCGTTCCGGCGTATTTTCACAGTATCCGCGTCTTGCAGCGCCGCCATTCAAAAGCGGTGTAGTTTTTCTTCTTTCCATCCTCGCTTTTTCATGCTATACTATAGAAAAACGGTGAGGTGATAGAATGATTACAGTATCCGACCTTGCGCTGCAATTCGGCGGTTCTGTTCTGTTTCAGCATGTCGACCTGCAATTTTCAGCCGGCAACTGTTACGGTGTGATCGGCGCGAACGGCGCCGGTAAATCGACGTTTCTCAAGCTGCTCTCCGGTGAGCTGGAATCTACCAAGGGAAGCATTTCCATCAAACCCGGGCTGCGGATGTCGATCCTGAAGCAGGATCAGTTTGCCTACGATGATTACACCGTTCTTGATACGGTGATCATGGGGAACAAGCGCTTGTACGACATTATGAAACAGCGAGAAGTGCTCTACGCAAAGCCCGAGCTTTCCGACGAAGACGGAATGCTCGCTTCAGAGCTGGAGATCGAGTTTGCCGACCTGAATGGTTGGGAGGCGGAATCTGACGCCAGCCGCATCCTGCAAGGCTTGGGCATCCCCGTTGAGCTTCACGGCGACAAAATGCGTGACACCGACGGCCGCCTGAAGGTAAAAGTCCTTCTTGCACAGGCGCTCTTTGGAAATCCGGACATTATCCTGCTTGATGAGCCGACCAACAATCTGGATATTGAGTCGATCAACTGGCTTGAAAATTTCCTCATGGAGTATGAGGACAACGGCACCGTTATCGTCGTGAGTCACGACCGCCATTTCCTCAACGCCGTCTGCACGCACATTGTTGATATCGACTACGGAAAAATCAAAATGTACGTCGGAAACTATGACTTCTGGTATGAGTCAAGCCAGCTTGTGCAGCAGCTCATGCGCACCAAAAACAAGCGCAATGAGGAAAAGATCGCGGAATTGCAGGAGTTTATCTCCCGATTTTCCGCCAACAAGGCCAAGAGCAAGCAGGCCACCGCACGCCGCAGATTGTTGGATAAGCTGTCGATCGAAGAGATACCGATGTCCTCGCGCCGCTATCCGTTTGTCGGATTTACGAGAGAGCGTGAGGTGGGAAAAGACATTCTTTTCGTGAGCGAGGTTTCCAAGACGATCGACGGCGTGAAGCTCCTCGACAAGGTGAGCTTCACGGTAAATAAAAATGACAAGATCGCGTTTGTCGGCGAGAATGAACCGGCGCAAACGGCGATGTTCAAGATCTTGATGGGCGAAATGGAGCCGGACGAAGGAACGGTGCGCTGGGGAGTTACCGCTTCGCAGAGCTACCTGCCGAAGGACAATGCAGCCTATTTTGAAAACTGCACGGACAGCCTTGTCGACTGGCTGCGTCAGTACTCCGCTAAGAAGGATGACGTATACCTGCGCGGCTTCCTCGGCAGGATGCTCTTTTCCGGCGAGGAGGTGTTCAAACCCGTTAATGTCCTGTCCGGAGGCGAAAAGGTGCGTTGTATGCTCTCTAAAATGATGCTCTCCGGTGCAAACGTTCTCCTGTTTGACCAGCCGACCAACCACTTGGACATGGAATCCATTCAGGCGGTCAACAACGGGATGAAGGCTTTCCCGGGGAATATCCTCTTTGCCAGTCATGACCACGAGCTGCTGCAATCCGTAGCAAACCGCGTGATCGAGTTCCTCCCCGGCGGAAAAGCCTGCGACCGGATCGGGACCTACGACGAATATCTGGACTACAAGGCCGGTAGATAAAGCAAAAGCCTGCTGCAAACCAAATTTGCAGCAGGCTTTGCAGACTGCCAAAAAAGTCCGTAACCGTCAAAATAGATTCACTTTTTTAAGAAAACTGATCGCAGGATTACAATATAAATAGTCGAGAATTTTTGAACTTTTGCAAGTAAAAATCAGTTTTATTTATAATATTTGACTTACTTCGCAACTCACGCCCTACCGTATCTATATACGCCGACGGGCGTG
>USIH01000072.1 GCA_900554705.1 uncultured Eubacteriales bacterium | reverse complement strand
CGAACCTTTTTGGCAGCCTCCCAGCGTGCCGAAAAAGGTTTTTCGACACGCTGAAGACCCACGGGTTTTCCCGTGGGTCTCGTTATTAGCGGCTGTTTGAAACAGAAACGCCCCTCAAAGCGCAGCATCCGTCACGCAGGCCGCCCGACGTGCTACGGCTTTGCCGTTCGCTTTTCGAGCTGTGCGCGCGCTTCGTTGAGATACTTTGCGGCCTCGTCCGGCGCTTCGATCCGGTAGCAGACGTATGACGTGTTGCGTGTGGAGATGACAAGGTTATTCTCCTCACCGTAAACGGCGGTGACGTTCGTGACCTCGCTCAGATTTCCCTGAAAACGGAACATCCCTTCATCGCCCTTGTCATAAGCGACGCCGGAAATGATGTCCCCCGTCAACGCAACGTAGCTCTGCTCCAAACGCTCCAGCTTTGCGCGGTATACGAAAAACAGCACGATCGAGATCGTCAAAAATGCGCCGCACAAAAGCATGAAGATCAGCAGCCACGTTCTTACCGTTTCAGCGCCGACCCGATTCTTGGCGGCAATGTCATACACCACTTCGTCGCTTGCTATCAGCACAAGCAGCAGCAAGAGCATCAGCGCATAGCCGCCGATCTGCACGCCCTCGCTGGTTTTCCGCTTCGCCGTCTTTTGGATGGCCGCTCTGCTGGCCGTAAATTTTCTGTCTTGCATTTCATACAACTCCCTTTCTATGTTATCTTCGCGTTGCGTTTCTCTTCCTCCTACCCTCCCCGTTTGTAGTCTAATGGCTTATATTTTATATTCTACAGGACTCTTTCCGAATTGTCAAGCGGAATATATGCTAAAAGCGCGCAAAAAATAGATTATTAGCTTATATTGGGAGGCAGTATGGACAAAAAAGGGCTTGGAAGCCGGATCAAGGCGGCGCGCAAGGAGCGCGGACTGACCGGAGAAAGGCTGGCAGAGCTTTGCAATATCAACGCGATCTACCTCAGGCAGATCGAATCGGGCAGCAAGACGCCGAGCCTGCCGATGTTTGTGGGGCTTTGCAAGCAACTGAAGGTCTCGCCGAGTTATCTTCTGGCGGACTCGCTTCAGGAGGAAAGCAAGGCGTTTGACCGGCTCGCGCAGCTTCAGGAGCGGGCGACGCCGAGCCAAGCGGCGCTGATCGTGCGGATGATCGAGAGCGCGCTTTCTATGCAGGAAGAATCATAGGAAAGCCGTTGGGAGCCAACTCCCAACGGCTTTCCTTATCTTCATATTCTATTTTCTTCGATCCATTTTACGCTGAAGTCCACCAGCTCGCGCTGGCGCATCAGGCGGAGGGTCGCGCCGCCCAAGACGCCTTTTTGCACCGCGTGCTCCTGCTCGAAGGCCGCGCCGATCGCGGCAAAATCCTCGCCGTCGACATAGAGCGTCTCGTAGGCCTTCCAGACCCGCTTGCCGTTTTCCATGACGGCACTGTGCGCCGTGTAGGTGTGCTTGCCGGGGTAGGATGCCCGCGCATCGGCCAGATGCAGGGAGGTGTTTTTCTCATAGCCCACGCCGATGAGCAGCACCTTGCCGTCCAGCGCGTAGAGCTTTCCAATGGGCGACCGCTCGCCGAAAATATCGGAGAGGGAGTGCTCCGCCGTCAGGAAGGCCGCCTGCCTGCCGCAGGCGCAGACCGAACGCGCCGGATGGTCGCTGCGCACGCTCTGCGGCCACTGCCGGAACATCTCCGCCACCGCGCCCATCGTATTGGTTGGCGTGATCCGCTTGTCATAGGCAGGCCAATGGTCGCGGATCGTCTGCCACTGGCTCGGCTCCACCTCCCAGTGGACGCCTTCGCTCGGATCGAGATTTTTCCACGACTGCGTGGGCATCATGATCGTCCCCTCACTGCCGACCGCCTCCAAAAGCGCCTCGATGAGCGCCTGCGCACCGCCGCAGACGTAGCCGACGCTGCGCAGAGACGTGTGCACCATGAGCACGTCGCCCCGCTCTACGCCCAGACGCTTCAGCGCATCGAGCACATCCTCTTTCGTGATCACCTGCATGGTAACAACCCCTTCCTTAATCAAACTGCGATCCTTCGCAGCCGCGCGTAGCGCTCCCTGTACTATTCGTCTCTGCCGTATTGCAGCCCCGCCTGCGCGATGCTCTGGATGCGCATTGCAGGCCATGTGTCATTCATCCCGCTTGTCCCCGTTTCTGAAAGCCTATGAAAAAAGCATAGCACATTCCGCGCACACTTGCAACGCATTTTTCCGGTAACGTCCCGCGCCGTCTGTTGAAAAACAGGCTGCCCCGACGGGGCAGCCCGTTTTGTCACTTTGTCACTTTGTCACTTCTCTATGTGCTCGAGCAGACGCAGCATGACGGTCGCCGCCTCCGCGCGGGTCGCGGTGCTCTTCGGAGCGAAGCGGTTCTCGCCCTGCCCGCGGATGATGCCGGTGGCGGTCAGCCGCGCGACGGCATCTCGCGCCCAATCGGCGATGGAGGTGCGGTCGGCAAAGGTCAGCGTCGCCGCCGTCCCCTGCTTATTCAGCGTTTGCAGGAGGCGGTCAAGAATGACGCACATCTCCTCGCGGGTGATGCGGTTGCTCGGGCGGAAGGTACCGTCCTCATAGCCGTTGACCACGCCGTTTTCCACCGCCCACGTGACGGCCTTGGCGTACCACTCCGCCGAATTGACGTCGGAGAGCTTCACGTTCTGCGTCTTTTGCGCAAGCTGCTTGCCCTCCATGAGGCGGTGGAGCATGGTGACGAACATCGCGCGCGTCAGAGAGCCGTCCGGCTCGTAGCGGTAAGGCTCGGTGCCCTTCAAAATGCCCTTTGTGCACGCCCAGTCGATGGACGCAAAGTACCAGAGGTTCGGCGCAACGTCCAAAAACAGGTTGCCGCGCTTCGTGCAGGTGTAGCTGTAGACATCGCTGACGACGCCGTCGCCCATGACGCAGTAGGAAAGCGTCCCGTCGTAGCAGGCGATGGGCGAAGTGTACTTCGGGCTGCTTGCCGTGGGCTTGGTGCCGTCGGTCGTGTAGCGCAGGTCGGTCTTGGCGTTCGGATTTTCCAGCACAAAGCAGCCGTCCTTCACGCTGAGCCGCACGGCCTCCAGCGCCGGATGGTCTGTGGTCTTCGTGACGGTCGCGCTGCGGTCGCCGTTGATGTCGTAAGCGGCAAAGGCCGTGAGCGTCTGTCCCGCCGTCAGGGTGATCTTTCCGGTGTAGAGCGTGCGCGGCGCGCTGCCGTCGAGCGAATAGTAGATCTTCGCACCGCTCTGCGCGCTGAGCGTCACGTCAAAACCGCCGTAGACGGCCGTGGACGTGATCTTCGGCTCCTGCGTTCTGCCGTTTTCCGTTCCGGTCGGCTTGCAGGAATAGTAGCGCTCGCCGTCGCGCAGCGTTGCGCCGCGGCGGCGGTGCAGCTCGTTGACGGTGACAAACTCATAGCCCTGCTTTTGCAGGATGTCGATGGCCGCGAGCACGCCGGGCACGGTCGTTTTGTGGATGTCGTGCGAAAGGACGATCGCGCCGTCGAAGGCGGCGTTTACGATGCGGTCGCGCACGGTATCGCTGTTGCGGTCGCGCCAATCGATCGGGTCGATCGACCACATGATCGCGGGCATCCTGATCTGCTGCATCACGCGGTCGTTATAATCGCCGTAAGGCGGGCGGAGCATCATGCGGAACTCCATGCCGACGGCATCGTAGAGCTTCTGCGTCGTCTTGTTCAGCTCCCACGCGATCTTGTCGTTGTCGCACTTGGAAAGCTGCGGGTGATCGTATGTATGCTGCGCGATCTGGTGTCCTTCATCGAAGGCGCGGCGCACCGTCTTTTCGCGGCCGCCGACGCACTGGCCGACGATGAAGAAGGTCGCGCGCGCGCCGCGCTGCTTCAGACCGTCGAGCAGCTGCTCGGTATAAGCGCCCGGGCCGTCGTCAAAGGTCAGGGCAATCAGTTTCTTCTCGCTCGCCGCCGAGGTCTGCATCACCGGCAGCAGCGTCATCAGGCAGCACAGGGTCAGTGCTATCGCAATCAGGCGTTTCATCTTCTGTTCCTCCATTTTCCGGCAGATGTCCGTCCGCGCTCAGCGTAAGCAGCGCCATCTCGCGGTCGAACACTTTTTCTGTCTTTGTCTGCTCCACCCATGTGGGAAACTTTACCGCCTCCAGCGGCGGCAGCGCAAGGCACACCGGCTGCGTATCGCTGACATAGGCTTCGTCCACGGCGATGCCGTCGAGCACACCGCGCCACGGCCGCCAGTGCGCGGGCGGGTAGGGCGAGGCGACCGCGCCGTCGAGCGCGTCGGGCAGGTGGCTGCGGGCGATGTGCGCCGTGAGCGCCCCGCTGCGATCCGGTATGCCAAGATATTCTACCCTCCATGAATGAATGACGTAAATCCGGCGCAGTTGTTCCGTGTTCTTTTCAATTTGGCAGGAAAATTTGTAAAACAGGCCGTCCTCCTGCACCGCAAGCGTTCCGATGCGCTGCGCACCTTCGAAAATATCCATAGCAAAATCCCTCCCGCACAGTCTATGCGGGAGGGATGGTCGTTATGCCTGCGGCAGTCCGAAACTGACCGCAATGGCGGCATCTACACGGTTCATCATATTCTCGTCCAGACGTCCCATATGCTCGCGCAGACGCCGCTTGTCGATGGTGCGGATCTGTTCGAGCAGAACGACGGAGTTTTTGGTCAGGCCGACTTCCCTGCCGTTTAGCTCGATGTGCGTCGGCAGCTTCGCTTTGTTGGTCTGGCTGGTGATCGCTGCGGCGATCACCGTGGGAGAATGCTTGTTGCCCGTATCGTTCTGCACGATGAGCACGGGGCGTGTGCCGCCCTGCTCGCTGCCCACGACCGGACTGAGATCCGCATAGAAAATATCGCCTCTCTTTACGGTGGTATCCATTTGCTTCACGCTCCGTAATTGGTCTTCGCACCACATAGCAGTCTATGTAGGCGATGACCGTATTCTTCCACGCGAAGGCAAAAAATATTCAGCGCAAACTCCGGCGGGTCTCCCCGCTGCGTCATTCTATGACGGACTAAACGATGTATTGCAAGACCTCCGTCTGATTTTCTCCGTCGAGGTAAACGCGGGGGATGCGCTTGTTGATCCCGCACAGCAGCTCGTAGGGGATCGTGCCGAGACGGGAGGCAAGGCTCGCCACCTCGATCTCGTCCTCGCCGTCCGTTCCGAAGACGGTGACGGTGTCGCCCTCCTGCGCCTGCGGGACACGGCTGACATCCACCATGCACATATCCATGCAGATGCGGCCGATCTGCGGCACCCGCTTGCCGTGCAGGAGGAAGGAGATGTTGTTGGAAAGGCTGCGGCACAACCCGTCGGCATAGCCGATGCCGACGACCGCGACGCGCGTCGGCTCGCGTGTGGTGAAGGTGCGGCCGTAGCTGACGGTGATGTTCGGGTCAAAGTCGCGGATCTGGAAGATCGTCGAGCGCAGCGCCATGACCGGCCGGAGGTCGATCTTTCCGCGCAGGTCGGAGGAAGGCAGAATGCCGTAGGTCGCGATGCCGGGGCGGATCATATCCATGGCGTACTCCGGATAGAGGATGCTCGCGCCGCTGTTGCAGCAGTGGCGGATCTCCGGCTCAACGCCGATCCCCTTGAGCGCCGTGAGCAGGGTGCAGAAGCGCTCGTACTGCGTGCGGGTGAAGGCTTCGTCCGCGCCGTCGACGGAGTCGGCGACCGGAAAATGCGTAAACGCGCCCTCGATCAGCAGGTTTTCCATGCCCGCCACCTCTTTGATCTCCTCGATCGTCTGCGGATGGTCGTAGGCAAAGAAGCCGAGGCGCGACATACCGGTGTCGAGCTTGAGGTGGACGCGCAGGCGGCGATGCAGCCCCTTGAGCCGCTCGTTGAGCGCGCGCGCATAGGCAAGGCTGTGGATCTCCTGCCGCAGCCCCATCTTTGCAAGGTCTTCGGCAAACTTGACCGGCGTATAGCCAAGGATCAGGATCGGCCCGCGAATGCTGCCGTAGCGAAGCTGCGCGGCCTCCTCGATGTTGGACACGGCAAGAAACTCCGCACCCAGCTCCGTCAGATGGCGGCCGACCGGCACCGCGCCGTGGCCGTAGGCGTCGGCCTTGACTACGCCGAGAAAACGGCACTGCGACGGGATGTTCGTGCGCAGCGCGCGGTAGTTATGGTCAAGATTCTCCAGCGAGATCTCCGCCCATGTTCTCTTCAGATAATCCATGCTCTTACTTCCGTTTCTCCAGTATAAAGTCAGAAATCGTCAATTTCAGGATACGCCGGTTATTATAGCACACTTCCGCGCAAATTGGTACCTTGTTTTTATACCACGTGTCAACGATCAGCGCTTTGTTGTCATAGTCCTTCTGATAGGTCACGCGATAGCCGTTCTCGTCCGTGCCCGCGCTGACGATATAGGCGCCGCGCCACGCGGCAAAGGCAAGCGCCGGCGCGGCGATGGGCGCAACGTTATCGTTCGCCATCAGCCCGAATTCCAGCTGCATCCCGTCGTATGTCACCTTGCCGCCCTCCTGCGTGACGCGCGCGGTGATCTCCGCGATCGACTCCGGCGCGAGCACGCACAGGTCAAGGTCGCCCGCGTCGTCGGCCTGACAGGCAAGGGTAAACTCCTCCACGCTCTGTCCGAAATCCGCCGTCACCTCGGCGGTAAAGCTGCACGTCTCCGCCAGGAGCAGCGCGCTGCGAAACTCCATGGCCTCGTCCAGCTTCGGTTTGGCTCCCGCGCAGCCGCAAAGCAGCAGCAGGAGGGTCGTCATCAGTGCGGCAGTCGCTCGCCGCAAAGTCGGTCACTCCTTCGTTATCAAAAGTCGCGGCAGCTCGTCAAGCAGATCCGAGGGCAGCAGCCCATACTCGCCCAGCCGCTCGGCGCAGCGGTCCGCAGCCGTCCCGTGCAGATACGCGCCGACCGCGGCGGCCTCCACCGGTGCAAGCCCCTGCCCGAGCAGGGAGACCAGGATACCTGCCAGCACGTCGCCGCTCCCGCCGGTCGCAAGCCCGGGATTGCCGCACGCGTTGAGATAGCGGACGGCGCCGTCCCCGATGAGCGTATGCCAGCCCTTATACAGGACGGTCGCGCCCGTCAGCGTCTGTAGCTGCCGCAGCGCGGTCGGGCGGTCGGCGCTCAGATCGGGACAGAGCCGCCGCGCCTCGCCCTCATGCGGCGTTAAGACGACGGGACAGGCCGCGCCGCGCAATATATCTATATGCCCCGCCAGCGCGTTTATGCCGTCGGCGTCGATCACGACGGGGCAGGCTGCGTTTTGCAGCACGGCAGTCAGCACCCGTCCCGCGCCTGCCCCGAGGCCGCAGCCGATCAGGCAGGCATCCGCCGTCTTCAGCCGCTCCAAAATTTCCGGCACGGCACGCGCCGAGAGCGCACCGTCCTCCTCGTCCGGCAGCGGAAAGACCATCGGCTCAAGGAGCTTTCCCGCGACGATCGGATAGACGCTGCGCGGCACGCCCACATAGATCAGTCCCGCACCTGTCCGCGCCGCAGCCATGGCGGCCAGCGCGGGCGCTCCCGTGTAGCCCCGCGCACCGCAGAGCAGCAGCACGCGCCCAAAGTCGCCCTTGTGCGCCGTGCGCGTGCGTCTGGGCAGGCAGCGCCGCAGCATCGACTCCGTTACGGTCAGAAAATCATCCATTTTTCATCCGCCCCTTTCCGCTTCCATTATAGCAGACGTGCGGAAATAGTCAAATACCGCTTGCTTTTTGCAAACGGTTGTGGTAGAATCATCGGGAACTGAACAAAACAGGCTATGATCGGGTTGTCCGCTCTTCGGTGCGGCTTCAGAGAGGGCGCGGTTGCTGCAAGCGCCTGCTGTGGAGAGTTTGGGCGTTCCCCCGTGAGCTTCCGCGCGGAAAGCGTTTTGCGATTAGGCGCGGACGGGTCGCCCCGTTATCGGTCGGAGCGCGCGGTGTCAGCCGCGAATTGCGGGTGGTACCGCGGAAGCATGGTCTTTCGTCCCCTATCGGGCGGAAGGCTTTTTTTGTATTTTACCGGAAGGAGAAACGATATGAAAGAACAACTGGAACAGATCCGTCAGGCGACGCTTGCCGAGGTGGAGTCGCTGGGCGACCTTCCCGCGCTCGAGAGCGTGCGCGTGCGCGTTCTGGGCAAGAAGGGCGAGCTGACCGCGCTGCTCAAGCAGATGGGCAGGCTATCGGCAGAGGAGCGCCCCGTTATGGGTCAGCTGGCCAACAGCATCCGTGCGGAGCTGGAGGCGAGGCTGGAGGCGCGCCGCACCGAGCTGGAGGCGCAGGCGCTCGACCGGCGTCTTGCCGCCGAGGCGGTGGACGTGACCATCCCCGGCAAGGCCGTGCAGATGGGGCACCAGCACCCGATGAACAAGGTGCTGCAAGAGGTCAAGGAAATTTTCATCGGCATGGGCTACACGATCGTCGATGGCCCCGAGGTCGAGGAGGCCGCCTATAACTTCACGCGGCTGAACATCGAGGAGGGACATCCCTCCCGCGACCGTTCCGACACGTTCTACTTCACGGACGACGACAGCGTTCTTCTGCGTACGCAGACCAGCCCCATGCAGATCCGCGTGATGGAAAAGCAGCAGCCGCCCATCCGCATCCTTGCCCCCGGCCGCGTGTTCCGCAAGGACGAGGCCGACGCGACGCACTCGCCCATGTTCCACCAGATCGAGGGTCTGGTCGTCGACGAGGGCATCACCATGGGCGACCTCAAGGGCGCGCTCGAAACGCTCATCAAGCGGCTCTACGGCGAGGACGCCGTCGTGCGCTTCCGCCCGCACCACTTCCCGTTCACCGAGCCGAGCTGCGAGGTCGATATGCAGTGCTTCAAGTGCCACGGCACCGGCGAGACCGACGGTCAGGTCTGCTCGACCTGCCACGGCGAGGGCTGGATCGAGCTGCTCGGCGCGGGCATGGTGCATCCGAAGGTGCTCGAGGGCTGCGGCATCGACAGCAGGAGGTACTCCGGCTTTGCCTTCGGCATCGGCCTGGAGCGCATGGCGATGGGTCGCCTGAAGCTCAACGACCTGCGCCTGATTTTTGACAATGACGTGCGGTTCCTATCGCAGTTTTAAGGAGGCAAGGCAATGAAGCTGAACAGAAAATGGATCAACGAAGAATTTGTTGACCTCTCCGACGTCTCCGACAAGGCGTTCGTGGAGACCATGACCGTCGCCGGTCAAAAGGTGGAGACCTATGAGCGGCTGGACGCCGAGATCAAGAACGTCGTCGTCGGCAAGGTGCTCTCCATCGTCCGCCACGAAAACTCCGACCATATGTGGGTCTGCCAGATCGACGTGGGAAAAGAGGAACCGGTGCAGATCGTCACCGGCGCGCAGAACGTCCATGCGGGCGATCTTGTCCCCGCCGCGCTGCACAATTCGCGCCTGCCCGGCGGCGTGCACATCACGAAGGGCAAGCTGCGCGGCGTCGCCTCAAACGGTATGCTCTGCTCGCTCAAGGAGCTGGGGCTGACGCTGGGCGACTTCCCCTACGCCATTGAGGATGGCATTTGGATCCTACAGGAGGACTGCAAGCCCGGTGACGACATCAACACCGTCATCGGCAACGACGACACCGTCGTGGACTTTGAGATCACGAACAACCGCCCCGACTGTCTTTCCGTGCGCGGTCTCGCCTGCGAGAGCGCCTGCACGTTCCACACGCCCCTGACGTTTGCTGAGCCCACGGTGACTGCCGGCCACGGCGATATCCATGAGAAGCTCTCCGTGGAGATCAAGGACGCGGAGCTCTGCCCGCGCTACACCGCG
>USIH01000071.1 GCA_900554705.1 uncultured Eubacteriales bacterium | reverse complement strand
AGGACGCCATACGGGAGCTTTGCAGTCTGAAGGGCATCGGCGTCTGGACGGCGGAGATGATCCTGCTTTTCTGTATGCAGCGCCCCGATATTTTCAGCTACGACGACCTTGCCATCCGGCGCGGTCTGCACATGGTCTACCGCCACCGCACCGTCGAGCGCGAGCGCTTTGAAGCATACCGCCGCCGGTTCAGCCCCTATTGCAGTGTGGCGAGCCTGTATCTGTGGGCGGTGGCAGGCGGCGCGATTCCGGAGCTGAAAGACCCCAAAGGCAAAAAAACGAGAGGTGAAAGCCATGACGTATCTTCAGCGCTATGATTCCCCGCTTGGCGACATTCTGCTTGCGGCCGACGAAATCGGGCTGACCGGACTGTGGCTCGACGGGCAGAAATACTTCGCGCGCGACCTTTCCGCTGAACGTGTCGAGCGGGAAACGCCCATCCTTACGGAGGCAAAGCGCTGGCTGGACATTTACTTCACCGGCAGAGAGCCGGATTTCCTGCCGCCGCTGCACCCCATCGGCTCCGCGTTCCGTCAGGCGGTGTGGAAAATTCTCTTGCAGATCCCTTACGGAAGAACCACCACCTACGGCGAGATCGCGCGGCAGCTTGCCAAACCGCGTATGTCTGCGCAGGCCGTCGGCGGCGCGGTCGGGCACAATGAGATCGCCATCATCATCCCGTGCCACCGCGTGGTCGGCACGAACGGCAGCCTTACCGGCTATGCCGGCGGGATCGCCATCAAGGAGCGCCTGCTGAGGCTGGAACATACCGACATGAGCCACTTTTTCGTACCAAAAAAGGGAACGGCACTGTGATGCACTTCGGGAAGAAGCGAAAGTCGGAGTTCTCACGGAGCGACCGCTGAGGAGTAAGCTCCGCATTCATATTGCAACGGGACATCCCCTTTGAGACAATTGGCTTAAAATGTAAACATTTCTGTTTACAATACTTCCACACAAATGAAGGCGGGCTCTGTGGCTGCTCAAGAAATGAGCGCCACAGAGCCCGCCTATGTTTTCGTGTAATGGAGTAAATGATGCGTAAGAAGCCGTAATGCTACCCTTGGATGCAGGTAACAGGCACGCCAGTCATGTGTGCATAGTCTATAGTATTCTTTGTCCCGCCTTTTGTATCATTGCTAAAAACCGCAATAACCATAGAAGAATGATTTACCATCCATTTATTTCTGATTTGAAAACAGGATCGACAATAGCCTGCGCATATATATTTCACGAGGTCTGCCGATTTCAATATCCTCTTGTACTCTCTCTGCCAACTTTGACTCCATCCGGCCTCAAAACCATCATAAGGGCAGGCGCATATCAATCGTATTGTCATACCATCATTGCGAAGTTTAAGTACAATTTGTGCTGACCATATGTCGACACCTCTTGCCATACCTGTAATGAAAACGTTCCTGCCATCAGCGACGGCCTGACGGATTTGTACTTCCAAGTCTGTCTTGATGGCAATTTCAGGACGGCTCAGCTTCTCTGGACGGTGCCCAGTGAAGCATACTCTGTGCATACGTTTTTCGGACTCATTCACTTCATCTTCCTCCTTAAGAGCGTTGGCCTTTCAGCTGCATCATAGCACATATCTATTTTCGTTTCAACTCGTATGTATAATAATGCTCAGTTTGAAAGTAAAATAGCTTTTGGAAAGGCGGTGATGCTATGGACACGCACGCTCGGCTTCGGCAGTTGTTGCAGGAACGGGGATGGACGGAGTACAAGCTGTCAAAGCAGTGTGGCTTAGCGCAGTCCACGATCGGCAACATATTCCGGCGAAATACCATCCCTTCTATCGAGACGCTTGAGACGATATGCAAAGGCTTTGGCATCACTCTGTCGCAGTTTTTTGCCGAGGCTGACATGGTCGAGTTGACCCCAGACATGAAAGAACTCTTTGATTGCTGGGTCTGGCTGAAGCCCGCGCAGAAAACGGCCGCCATTCAGATGCTCAAAGCCATGCGCTATGAAGAGAATTTGTAAGAAAGAATTAAGGAAGCCCTCGGGCTTCCTTTTTATCATACTGGAAAAAAGCGGAAGTATATGCTATAATTATAAAAATGGCGTCACTGTGCGCCGCTTAGGAAAGAAGAAAATTTATGTTTTTTGGCTTTGGAACGGCGTTTGGCTATCTGTTCCCGCTCCTGTTTCTCTGCGTGTTCGGCGTGATCATCTACGGCATCGTGCGGAACATCAGCACATGGCACAAGGACAATCAGTCGCCGCGGCTTGCCGTCTCGGTATACGGGATGCTGACGGAGGGCGATGTTGGAACGCTGCGTTTTCGGGGCACGCGCTACCTTGGCTTCGACCGGAGCTGACGCAAATGTCGCTTGACAAGCGGAAACTTTCGTGCTGTAATACAAAAAAGGAGGAATGAACCATGCAAACGTTTCCCGAAATGAAGGAAAAATTCGGCTTTGGCTGTATGCGCCTGCCGATGCAGGGCGATCAGGTGGACACGCAGGAGCTTTGCAGGATGGTCGACCGGTTCCTTGCCGAGGGCTTCCGCTATTTCGACACGGCGCACGGCTACTTAGAGGGCAAGGGTGAGGTCGCGCTGAAGCAGTGCCTGACGTCGCGCTACCCGCGCGAGGCGTATTTTCTGACCAACAAGCTGACTGACACGTTCTTCCGTTCGGAGGAAGCCATTCGTCCTTTCTTTGAAAGTCAGCTTGCCGCGTGCGGTGTGACCTATTTTGACTTTTATCTGATGCACGCGCAGAACCGCGACAACTTCAAAAAATTCCGCCGCTGCCGCGCCTATGAGCAGGCCTTTGCGCTCAAGGCGGAGGGCAAGGTGCGCCACGTGGGGCTTTCCTTCCACGACACGGCGGAGGTGCTCGAAGAAATTCTGAGCGCTTACCCGCAGGTCGAGGTCGTGCAGCTCCAGCTCAACTATGTTGATTTCGACGATCCTTCGGTGCAGGCGCGCCGCTGCCTCGAGGTCTGCCGCAGACATGGCAAACCCGTCATCGTCATGGAGCCGGTCAAGGGCGGCATGCTGGCGCGCCTGCCGGAGCCTGCCGCGAAGCTGCTCTCCGATCTGGACGGCGGCAGCGCCGCGAGCTATGCCGTCCGCTTTGCCGCGGGCTGCGAGGGCGTGTGCATGGTGCTCTCCGGTATGAGCGACCTTCCGCAGATGGAGGACAACCTGTCCCATATGAAGCGGTTCCGTCCGCTCGACGAGCGGGAGCGCGCGGCAGTCCAAGGCGTGTGTGACTATCTGTGCTCTCTGCATACCATCGCCTGCACCGCCTGCCGCTACTGCACGGCGGGCTGCCCGCAGAGGATCTCCATCCCCGACCTGTTCTCCTGCCTGAACGCGAAGCGGCTGCACAAGGACTGGAACGCAGACTTCTACTACGGCGAGGTCTACACCAAGCACGGCGGCAAGGCCTCGGACTGCATCCGCTGCGGTGCCTGCGAGAAGGCCTGCCCGCAGCACCTGCCCATCCGTCGGCTGCTGCAAGACGTGGCAAACGAGTTTGAGCGCGCCGATCTCAAGCGTGCGACGGAGGCGCTGGAGGGGCATACCATCGCGCTGTGCAAGGGCGACGAGCTTCTGGTGAGCGACCGGCACGGCGTGGCGGGCATGATGAGCTTCCTTGCGGAAAGAAAGCATCTCTACGGCTTCTGCGCGGCGGATCTTGTCGTGGGCAAGGCGGTCGCGATGCTCTTTGTCAAGGCGGGCGTCCGCGCGGTCTATGCCAAGACGATCTCGGAGGGCGGCAAGGCGCTTTTGGAGAAGCACGGCATCGCCGTGCGCTACGACGTGCTGACGGCGCATATCCTGAACGCGCAGAAGGACGACACCTGTCCGATGGAGCGCGCCGTGCAGGACACGGACGACATCGACGAGGGCTACCTGCGCATTGAAGACGCGCTCGCGCGCCTGCGTGCGGAGCATAACTGATACGGTCTATATTTGCGCAGCCCGAATCAAGCTGGTTCGGGCTGCGTTTTTTTCGGTCAATGCCTTGACAGGGAGGAAATGGGGTGCTATAATTTAAGTGCAAAGTGCAATAAAATGTTGCATCAAGTCAAATTCAGGAGCAAAATGAATGAAAATAATTCTCAACAAGATCACAAAAGAGAGCTACATTTGCAAAATGGTGCAAACGCTCCCTGCACTGCGTGCCAAGCTGAACATGACGCAGGCCGAGCTGGCCGAGCGGATGGGCGTGACCCGTCAGACGCTTACCGCGCTGGAAAGCGGCAGTCGCCCGATGAGCTGGAGCAATTTCCTTGCGCTGTGCTTTATCTTTGAGAGCAACGGCGAGACGCAGGCCATGCTGGACGTGTATGACATTTGTCCGGAAATTCTGCGCAATTACCTCGGCTTTATCTGAAAACGGAGGAGGCGTTTGAATGCAGGAAAAGCGGTATCTCTCGGTCGACGAAGCGTTTCTGCACTGGCAGCAGGAGGAAAGGCCGCTCGTCTGCCCGATCTGCGAAACGGAGCTGCGGCCGGACGCGAAGAATTGCTTCCTGTGCGGCTGCACGGAGCTGCGGCCGCCGAAAGCCGCCGCCCTGCCGCCGGTGCGGAGGGAGCGCGCGGAGGATGCGCCGGACGAGCCGGAGGACGGGCAGTCACCGTGGCAGGCGCTCGGCGGGGGGCTGCGGGCGCTGATCGTGCTTGCGGCGCTGCTGCTGTTTATCGTGCTGTATTACTTCATGTCAAGATAGGAGAAGGAACCGATGCTGTGTGAACAATGCGGAAAGAATAACCGTCCCGAGGCGGTGAAGTGCGCCTTCTGCGGTGCGGCGCTGCCTGCGCGCAGTGCGGGCGGCGGTTTCGGCGATATTCTGACCTACGAGGTCTCCGTGCCGGCCTCTCTGGCGGCGGACGACGCGCAGGTCAAGGCGCTGGAGAAGCGCGTGGAGATGCTCCTTGCGCACCAGAAGCGGACGGGGCGCGCAGCGCTTGCCGCTCTGCTTCTGGCCGGTGCAGCGCTGCTGCTTGCCGGGTTTGCGCTCTACCGGAGCTTCCGCCCCGTGCAGATGCGGGGCGAAAAGCCGACGGTGCAGACGAGCACGCAGCCGGAGGCGACGGAAGCGCCGAGCGCGTCGACCCTCCTGCCCACCGAGGCATCGGACGAGTCGCGCGTCGAGCTGGGCGATTACGTCGGCCGGTCGGTCTTCGACCTGCGCTTGGAGGAGGACGGCCGGACGGAGCTTGGCACGCATCTGCGCATTGCGCTGAAGTATAAGAAGAGCGAGAGCGTCCCGTTCGGGGAGATTTTCGATCAGTCTACGCCGCCGCACTCCATGATCCTTTCCGATGCCGTCGTTACCCTCTGGGTCAGCACCGGCGACGGGACAATGCCGGATCTGACGGGTAAGACCGAGGCGGAGGCAAAGATCGTCGCGCGCGCCATCGACGCGACGGTGACCTATGTACAGGAGGTAAGCGACGAGCTGCCTGCCGGACAGGTGCTGCGCACCGAGCCGGAGGCGGGCGCCGCATTCACGGAAAACGAAACAGTCACGGTCTATCTCAGCCGTGAGAAAGGAGAAAAGGATGGGGAGTAATTACAAAGCGACCTACAATGTGGACATGGTGTTTTGCATCGACTGCACCGGTTCCATGTCGGGGATCATCGAAATGCTGAAGAACAACGCTCTGAGCTTCTACCGCGACATCACCGACGCCATGACGAAGAAAAACAAGTACATCAGTCAGCTGCGCGTGCGCGTGGTCGCCTTCCGCGACTATGTGGCCGACGGCGACGAGGCGATGCTGGTCACGGACTTCTTCCGTCTGCCCGAGCAGGCGGCGGATTTCGAGGCCTGCGTGCGTTCTTTGCGCGCCGACGGCGGCGGAGACGATCCGGAGGACGGTCTGGAGGCGCTGGCCTATGCCATCAAGTCGCCGTGGGCGGTCGAGGGCATGAAGAAGCGTCAGGTCATCGTCGTCTGGACGGATGCCGCGACGCACGAGCTGGGCTATGCCAAGGCCTGCCCGAACTATCCGCGCGGCATGGCGCAGAACCTGAGCGAGCTGACCACGTGGTGGGGCGACAGCCAGAACAGCGGCTTCATCGACCGCAACGCCAAGCGCCTGCTGCTCTACGCGCCCGATCTGCCCGCGTGGAACGTGATCGCAAACAACTGGGACAATGTGCTCCATTTCCCGTCGCAGGCGGGCGAGGGTCTGAACGAATTTGACTACCACCAGATCCTCGACACGCTGACCAACACCATATGAGCGCCCTGCGAAAGACGGAGGAGCCGGAGCTGCTGCTGTGCGTCGCCGGAGAGATGATCGCGGGCGACGGCGAGGACGATTTTTACTACGCGTCGAAGGACGGCGCGACGGTCGCGGCGGTCTTTGACGGCTGCGGCGGCATCGGCGCGCGGCGTTACCGCAACTATCGCGGCAAAACGGGCGCTTATATCTCCTCGCGCGCCGTCAGCGGCGGCGTGAAGGCATGGTTCGAGCGAACCGGCGGCGAGGAGGACGCGCTGCGCGGCTATATCGACCGCGCCCTGCGGGTCTGCACTGCGCACGCAGACAAGTCCGGCGGCCTGCGCGGTAATCTGCAAAAGAGCTTCCCCACCACGGCGGTCGTGACGCGCAGCGCGGCAGCGGGCGATCTGTTGGAGACGACCTTCTTCTGGGCAGGAGACTCGCGGGGCTACCTGCTCTCGCCGGAGGGGCTGCGCCAGATCACCCGCGACGATGTCTCCGACGCCGACGCGCTGGAGAACCTGACGGGCGACGGTGTGCTGACCAACGTAGTCTCCGCCTCCGCGCCCTTCCGCCTGCACCGGTGGCAGACGCAGACGCGCCTGCCGACCATGCTCCTTGCGGCGACGGACGGCTGCTTTGCCTACCTCAAGTCGCCAATGGAGTTTGAGTTCCTGCTGCTCGACACGCTGCAAAACGCGCAAAGCCCCGCCGCGTGGCGCGAGCAGCTTCGGCTGGCGCTGCGCGAATACGCGGGCGACGACTTCACGCTCTGCATCGCCTCTTACGGGTTCGGCAGCTTTGAAAACATGAAAAAGGCCTACCGCCCGCGCCGCACGGCGTTGGATCGCGATTGCATCCGCGCGCTGAAGGACGGGACGGAAGGCGTCGCGGCGCTCTGGAAGCGCTACCGCCCCGACTATTACCAATGGCTTGCAAAGGAGGAACCGCTGTGAACAGAAGATTAGCCTGCAAGACCGTCAGCATCGTTCTGCTGCTGACCGTGCTTGCCTCGTGCTTCCTCGGCTGGATGCGCGTCGGCGGCGATATTTCGGTGTCCCCCGTCCGCCTTGCCATCATCAGCAGCAAGACCGTCAAGTTTCAGGAGGAGCTGTCGCTCGCGGGAGAAACGGCGGAGAAGCTGGAGCCTGCGCTCAAAGCGATCTTTGTCGGCCAGCTCCTGTTCTTGATCCTGCTTGCGATCTTGGTTCTGCACACACTGGTGATGCACCTGCTCGACCGCAGATACAAGGGCATCCCGATCTTCACCGCGCTGCTGGGCGTCGCGCTCCTGCCGGTGATCTTCACCATTGCGCTCGACGGCTTTTCCATTGCCTATGGGCTTTATCTGGGCTTCGGCGCGGCGCTCCTTTCCGTCGTCTTCTGGTCGCTTGCAGGTCAGAGCGAGCAGGAAGAGGAGATCCCCACGGTCGCCGTCTGGAAACCCTCGACGGACTATGCGCCGCCCCGCACCTGCCCCAACTGCGGGGCATCCGTCGACGCGAAGCGCACCTTCTGCACCGCCTGCGGCGCGTCCATGACACCGCCGACGGCCAAAGTCCGGATCTGCGCGGGCTGCGGCGCACCGTTGGAGGAGGGAAGCGCGTTTTGCACCGTGTGCGGCGCTTCCACCGCATCGCCTGCCGAGCGCCCGCCGCGCCTTTGTGCCGGATGCGGCGCGCCGCTCCCGCCTGCCGCGAGCTTTTGCGTCAGCTGCGGCAGAAGCCTGCACGCGGGCGACGAACCGACCCGCGTCGCTGCGCCGGTCGATCCTCTTGCGGCGCAGCAGCCGACGGATGCGCCGGTGGAGCCGCAAATGCCGCAGGGAAGCGAACCGCCGGAAGCGGCCAAGCCGCCGCGTCTGCGCTCGACCATGCGCACCACCCCCGCGGAACACGAAAGCGACGCGTTCCGCCGCCCGGGGGATCTTTGATCTTGTCACAATAAAAAATTTTTAATGGAGGGATAAACAATGAAGACAGCATTTCGTGTTCTCAGCATCGTCCTGATCCTTATCGCCCTGTGGGGTATGTTCATGGGGTGGTACAGCACAAAATCGCCCTATCTTGACGACGGAAGCATGTGGTTCAACACAAAGGAGGACGACAGTGTAGGCTCCGCCTATGAAATGGTTTATTACTTTGATGACCTTGACGACATCTTTGACAACATCGAAGACTACTTTGACGCGAGCAAAGCGGAAAAAGAGCGTTTGAATGAAACGTATAAAGAGATGTTCGGCGTTTCCTATTTGATGTTCTGCTTTTCTACCGTGATCGGTGCGTTTGCCACCCCGCTGACCTTCCTGCTGATGCTGATCGCGCTGATCCTGCACCTGTGCGGAAAGAAGACCAACGGCTGGTTTATGTTCCTCGGTGTGACGCCAGCCTTGTTTGCAATGATCGTGAACTACATTTCTCTCAATACATATATGAACTATGTTGGCTTTTCTGCCTCGCTCAATCTCGGTATGTTTGTCACGCCGATCGCCGCGCTGCTGTCCGTCATCTTCTGGGCTTGCGGCTATGCGCGCCGCGCGGCGCTTGCCGGAGGCTATACCGGCAGCTTCTATGCCGCACCCGTGACGCCGAACTACGGCGCTGCGGCCGATCCCACCGCCTACACGCCCGCCGCTCCCGCCTACGCGCCCGCCGTGAAGCACTGCAACGCCTGCGGCGCACCGCTGGAAGAGGGGATGCGCTTCTGCAACCGCTGCGGAACGCCGGTCGCGCCCGCCGCACCGGAAAAGCCCCGCTGCGCCGCGTGCGGCGCGGAGCTGGTCGACGGCTTCCGCTTCTGCGGCGTCTGCGGCGCTGCGGTAACGCAGCCAGAGGCGCCGAAGGCCGCGGCGGCGCCGCAGCCGGAGGAAGCTGCGCCCGCGCCGGCAGCGCCCGCCGTGGTGCTGACCAAGGAGCCTGACCTCATGCCGGAGCCCGCCCCTGCCGCGCCGGAGGCGCAGGAGCGCGCAGACTCGTTCTTTACGGCCGCGCCCTCGCTGGATACCCCTGAGCAGCCCGCACCGGCCGCTCCCGTCATTCCCGAAGCCTCGCCGGTCGTCCCCGACGTCTCCGACGCGCCTGCCGCACCGGCAGCGCCCGTCTGCGCCGCTTGCGGCGCGCCGCTGGAGGAAGGCGCGCGCTTCTGCACCCGCTGCGGCACCGCCGTCAGCGCCGAGCCGACTGCTCCCGCCGCCGCGCTGTGCCCCACCTGCGGCAGCGTGCTGGATCCGGACGCGCATTTCTGCAACATCTGCGGAACGCCGACCGGCAGATAAATGAAGGGCTATGCGCTGATCGGCGAGCTGACGAACGATAACAGCGGCTACTCCAAGTGGGGGCTTGCCCGTCAGGACGGGAAGCTCTGGTTCGTCAAGGAGTTTTTAAGTCCGGTCTACCCCATGGACGCCTCCGTGCTCACGCCGGAGCGCATGGCGCAGCGGCGCGCGGCCTGCACGCGCTTTGCGGACGAGCGGACGGAGCTGTACCGCGCCGTCAACCGCGCCGCCTGCGGCGGCGTGGTGCGCATCCGCATCAACCCGCTGCGGGAT
>USIH01000070.1 GCA_900554705.1 uncultured Eubacteriales bacterium | reverse complement strand
CGTTTCTTCTATTATACCAGAAACGAGGGCGTTTTTGTAGTTCTTTGACAGACTGGGAAAAAACGGCAGTCATTTTTTGACTGCCGTTTTTTCTATGCGAATACTTTTCGGAACAGCTTTGTGACCGGTGGGCTTCCGAGCAGCAGGAGCAGCGCGGCGGAAAGCCCGACGGCAAGCAGCAGGTTCTCCGAAGGGGAAAACCGGAACCAGTGATGCTGCTTTGCCAGCCGGATGACAAAGCCGTGCAGCAGATAGACCGGCAGCGTGCCCCGCCCCAGCGCGGTCAGCACCGGCAGCCGCCTGCGCGGCAGAAGGTTCAGGAAAAACAGGATCCAGCCCGCCGAGACCGCCAGCAGAAGCAGACGATCCACCCACGTTTCCCGACAGAGCGCATAGCTGCACGAGCCCCAGAGCAGGCGCACGTCGATCTTGCGGAAGAAGGCGACGCCGAAGCAGGCGACGGCAAGGCCGAGCACGAGCGAGAGGTAACGCGGAGGCAGGCGAAGCTGCGGCGCGTAGTAACCGAGGAAGAAAAACGGAGCGAAGACGACGATGCGCGAGAGCGCGAGGAAGTAGGAGAGCGTCCGGTCAAAGCCCGCCAGCACGGACAGCACCACGCTGAGCGCGACGACAAGGACGGCGCTTTTCCGGCTGCGCTCCGGCAGAAGCGGGAGCAGAAGGAAATAGACGAGCAGCGCCAGCAGATACCACAGGATCCAGTAGGGCTTTGTAAATTGCAGGCGGAAGACGGAGGCGTGCAGGACGGATGCGTCAAAATAGAGGTAGAGCGCCTGAAAGATGAGGTAGGGCAGCAGCAGACCGCGGAAAAACCGCCTGCGGTCGAAGGCGGCGAAGCGTCCGGACAGAAAGAGCAGCGCCGGAACGTGGAAGGTATAGAGGATGCGGTAGAGCTTTGCGGCCGTGCCGGTGTAAAACAGCTCGCAGCAGTGCCCGAGGATCACGAGAAACAGCAGCAGCGCGCGGAAGTTATCATAAAGGGCGTAGCGCGGATGTTCCATTGGAGCGCTTCCTTTCCAGTCAGATATGCCTATTATACGAGCGGAAGGGAGCGCCGTCAAGAATTTTCACGCGCCGGACTTGCGCGCCCGCGCGGGCGTATGGTATAGTAGATGCAGATTGTTTTACCGCGCAAAGCGGAGAAGGGAGAACAAATGAAGCAGTATTATCACAGCGTTCCGCGCCTGGACGACACGGGCGCTCTGCTGCACACGGGGCTGCGCAGCGGGCAGGTCGCGCCGTGCGTCCTGCTGCCGGGCGACCCGCACCGCAGCGAGCTGATCTCGGGCTTTTTTGACGAAAGTCACTTTGTCGGGCGGCGCGGCACCTACGCGACCTACACGGGCGCGACCGAAGGCGTGCCGATCTCCGTGATGAGCAGCGGTATGGGCTGCGCCTGCGTCCCCGTGGCGCTGGAGGAGCTGAAGCAGGCGGGCGCGCAGACGGTGATCCGCGTGGGCACCTGCGGCGGCGTGCAGCCGAAATTCCGTCCCGGCGCGATCGTGATCGCAAGCGGCTGCGTGCGCGGCGAGGGCGCGTCGTATGAATACGTGCCGGAGGAGTTTCCGGCCTTTGCCGACCCGACGGTGGTCGATGCGCTCATCCGCGCCGCACGCGAGCTGGGCGAGGAGCCGGTCGTCGGCCTCTATCGCAGCCACGATTCGTTCTACATGGAGTCCAAGGCGGCACACCCGGGTCTGCGCGAGCGGATGCAGCGCTGGATCGACACGAATGTGCAGGTCGTGGAAAACGAGAGCGGGACGCTCTTCACCTTCGGACACCTGCTGGGGCTGCGCACGGCGACCGTCTGCGTGGCGCTCGGCTCCATGTTCGACGAGATGGACGAAAAGGGCGACGCGATCTACGCGGTCTATCAGGATCCGAATTTCATGACGCGCCGCATCGAGACGGTTTCGCGCATTGCCATGCGCGCCGCCGTGCTGCTGACGAAGGAGGGCTGAACGATGGCGTTTGGAAGCGTAAAAATGACGCACGTGGACGGGACGATGCACCATCTCGGCGTGGACGAAAAGCAGGTGGCAAAGACGGTGCTCCTGCTGCCCGATCCGATGCAGATCCCCGCGTTTGCCGCCCTGATGACCGACGCATATCAGGAGGGCGACTATCGGGAGTATGTGACCTTTACGGGGACCTACGCGGGCAAGCCCCTGACGGTGATGAGCAGCGGCTTCGGCTGTATGCCGATGGCCATCGCCGTGGAGGAGCTGAACCATTTGGGCGTGGAGCGCATTGTAAAGCTCGAGGCCTGCGCGGCGATCGACCCCGCGATTGCCTGCGGGAGCGTCTGCCTGTGCAAGGGCGCGGTGCGCGGCGAGGGCGCGAGTCGGGAGTATATCGACCCGTCCTATCCCGCCGTGCCGGACATGGAGCTGCTGGCGGCGCTGCGCAGGGCGTGCAGACCGGCGGAGCTTGCGGTGTTCCGCAGCCACGACTGCCTGAACCATGAAAGCCCTTATGTGCAGGGCGGAATGGAGCGCGCGCGCCGGTGGGCAGAGCTCGGCGTGCAGGTGATGGACGGCGGCACGAGCGCGCTGTATGTGGTCGGCTCGATCCTCCGCGTGAAGACGGCGTCGGTGGCGCTCGTCTGCGAGAATTACGAGACGGGGGAGCGCCTGACGCAGGCGCAGACGCAGGAGGGCATGGAGCGGCTGTTTTGCGCCGTGGCGAGCGTCCTTTGAATATTTGGGCGGAGACGTGTTTTTACGTCTCCGCTTTTTTTGTTGCAATTTGCCGTTTTTTCGGTATAATGGTAGCGTTGAAACGGAGGGGTGCATATGAAATACCGCTGTCTGGTCGTCGATCACGACGACACCGTCGTCAATAGCACCGCGACGGTGCACTATCCCTGCTTCCTTGCCTTCCTGAAGGAGTATTACCCCACGCTGCACTATTCGTTTGAGGAGTACATCCGGAAGAATTTTCACCCGGGGATGCTCCCGTTTTTGCGCGACGAGATCGGCATGGACGAGGAGATGATGCAGCGTGAGCACCGGTTCTGGAGCGCGTATGTGAAGGGGCACGTGCCGCAGGCGTTTGACCATATGCGGGAGCTTCTTTGGGCGCAGAAGGACGCAGGCGGGCTTTTGTGCGTGGTGTCCCATTCGCTCAGCGAGAACATCCTCCGCGACTACCGCGCAAACGACCTTCCGGAGCCGGACATGGTCTTCGGCTGGGAAAGCCCTGCCGAGCAGAGAAAGCCAAGCCCCTATCCGCTTCTGACCATCATGCGCACCTACGGCCTTGCGCCGGAGGAGCTGCTGATGCTCGACGACCTGAAGCCGGGCTACGACATGGCCTGCGCCTGCGGCGTCCCGTTTGCGGCTGCCGGTTGGGCATATGACATCCCGCAGATCGAGGCGTATCTGCGCGAAAGCTGCGGTAATTACTTCAAAACGGTGGAGTCCTTCGCAGCTTATCTGGAAGAAAAGCATTGAAAACGGCACGGAAATATGCTATAATATTACCCCTTAGCTTTGGAAAGGCGGAACAAGTCTATGAGCAAGAGAATCATCAAGATCGTCCTGACCGGCGGCCCCGCAGCGGGCAAGACCACGCTGACCAGTCAGATCCTCAAGGAGTTTAAGCAGGAAGACGGCTGGCGCGTCATCACCATCCCCGAGACCGCGACGGAGCTGATCTCCGGCTTCGGCATCAAGCCCTTCGGCAACTGTATGTCCATGCTGGCGTTTCAGGATTTCGTCATAGCCGACCAGATCCACAAGGAGAAGCTGGCGCTCGATGCGGCGCAGGTCGTTCCGGAGGAGAACATTCTGGTCATCTACGACCGCGCGCTGATGGACAATAAGGCGTATATCTCCGACGAAGAGTTTGCTGCGACGATCGCCAAGTTTGACGGGCGCACCGAACAGCGCGTGCTTGCCAATTATGACATGGTGCTCCATCTGGTCACGTGCGCCAAGGGCGCGGAGTTTGCCTATAACCTCGAGAACAACGCGCGCACCGAGTCGCTCGCCTATGCCCGCGAGATGGACGACCGCACGCTGCGCGCGTGGAGCGCGCACCCCAACCTGAAGATCATCGACAATTCCGTCAACTTTGCCGATAAGATCCAGCGCGCCTTGCAGGAGATCTACCGCGCCGTCGGCGAGCCGGAGCCGATGCCGAAGAAGCACAAGTATCTGGTCGCCATGCCCGACCTTGCGGCGCTGGAGGGCAAGTATACCATGGCAAAGCTCGACATGATGCAGACCTATCTGCTGCAAACGAAGTCCGGCGTGGAGCGCCGCATCCGTCAGCAGCGCAACGGCGAGGATTATCTCTATTTCTACACCGAGAAGCACCTCATGCCGGACGGCACGAAGTGGGACACGGAAAAGCCGATCTCACAGAAGGATTACATCCGCTACCTCATGGAGGGCGACCCCAACCTGCGCTCGGTGCATAAGATGAAGTACCGCTTTACCTACGACAGTCAGCGCTTTGAGCTGGATGTCTATCCCTTCAGCGCGGAGAAGGCGATCCTCTTCCGCTATGCGGAGGGCGACGACATTGTTCTCCCGCCGGAGATTCGGGTGCTCAAGGAAGTGACGAACGATCCGGATTATAAAAACAAGCAGCTTGCGCGTCTGCAAAATCTGCTTTAGGAGTGTGCTATGAAGCTGGTTCGGAGAATCGTCCCGCAGACGATCGCGCTGCCGCTGTTTCTGTGCCTGGTGTTCAATATGCTCTGCTACTACGGCGGTATGCTCCTGTCGGGTCTGTTTCCGGTGCACAACTGGACGCTGCCCATCGACGATCGGATCCCCGTGCGCCCGTGGTGGGTCACGGTCTATGTTCTGAGCTTCCTTTTCTGGGCGGCCAACTACATCCTTGCCAGCCGCGACCGCGCGGGACTGGTCTACCGCCTCGCGGCGGCGGATCTATTCAGCAAGGCGGTGAGCCTGCTGATATTCATCTTCCTGCCGATGACGATGACGCAGCCGCAGGTGCAGACACGCGATTTCGGAAGCTGGCTGCTCAACCTGATCTACAAGCTCGACGAGCCGACCAACCTCTTCCCGTCGCTGCACTGCACGATGGCGTGGCTCTCGCTCAGACCGCTGTTCGGCTGCAAGTCCGTGCCGAAGTGGTACAAGGCGTTTTCCGCCGTGTTTTTCGTTCTCATCCTGTTCTCGACGCTGTTTACCAAGCAGCACGTCTTTGTGGACGTGATCGCGGGGTGGGTACTCGGCGTGATCGCATATGAGCTTGCGCCGCACCTGCCGCTCATGCGGTGGCTGGAGCGGCTGAACGAAGCATATTTAGGGTTTTTAGAAAGGAGACACGCATGAAAAAGGGAATTGCATTCTTGCTCGCGGCGCTGCTGGTGCTGCTGACGGCTTGCGCGGGCAGTGTCGGCGGGAGCACGGAGAAACCGGCGCGCCGGACGACGCAGAGCACGCAGATGCCCGCCACGCAGGCGACAGAGGAGGCGACGCCGTCGACGCTGCCGGTCGCAACGCAGGAGCCTACGGCGCCCGCGACGGAACCGCAGCCGGACTACAGCGCCGTGACGGTGCAGGACGCGTTTCATCAGGATGTGACGGTCGAGGGGATGGACATTGCGGTTTCCATTCCGACTGTCGTTTTTGCGGACAGGGATCTTTCTGCGATCAACGAGGAGATCTATCAGAAGGCCTATGACATCTATGTTCGGGACTTGCAGGAGCCGATGCAGGAAGGCTACTCGGTCTTGCTCATCGGCATGAATTATAGCTGGTGGCGCAACGACAGCATTGTGACGGTGATCGTGTCTACCCGCATCGCATGGGGCAGCGCCGAGTATTACGACGTGTACAGCATCGACCTTGCAAGCGGGACGCTCCTGACGCAGGAGGAGCTGTTTGCGCTGCGCGGCTATGACGCCGACAGCTTCTACGCGAAGGCGAAGGACGTCATGGGCACCTATTTCCTCCAGCTCTACAGCGGCATGGAGGGAGTGCAGAAGGAAGGGATCGACCGAGCGCTGGGGAACACGGTGGAGGAGAACAACGTCCGCAGTATCGTTGCCTACCTCGGGTCAGACGGCACGCTCTGGGCGAATGCCGATATCGGCTCCCTCGCCGGCGCGGACTACTATGCCTATCTGATCCCGATCGAGACGGCGCAGGTCAGCGACGAATATCTGAATTACCAGATGGGATAACCAAATGAGATAACCGAAGAGGCATGAGGCGGCCGCCTCATGCCTCTTTAGACTGTCAAAAAGTATGGAATTTTCAAAATGCTGCCCTTTGTGCGAAGCGCCCGCACCCAAAGGCTCCCCTGTGTAAGGGGAGCTGTCAGCCGTTAGGCTGACTGAGGGGTTGCTTGCTGGTAGCTGCGTATTGGAGAAGGTGCGGATGAACGCGGTAGACTTGACAACCCCTCTGGCGCGGCTTTGCCGCACCACCTCCCCTTACACAGGGGAGGCTTTGAGAGTGCGCCCCGTGCTGAAAACTCCTCGCGCCCGCAGGCGCTTCATGCGCCGCAAGGCGGCGCGCTTCATGGCGCGCGGGACGCGCGCTGCTTCACTCTTCATTCGCGGCGGCGATAGCCCCGCGTCATTGCCGCACAACGCCGCCACGAGAGCTCTGTGGCGGCGTTGCTATGTGTATCAGCTTTTCGAAACGAAGCCTGCGGCCGTGATCCGCTCCATGTGCACATTGGAGTAGCTGCCGCGGAACGCCCAGCTCACCTCCACGTTCACCGACTCGTCCTTCAGCTCCATCTCGCACTGCCCCAGCGTCACCGTCGTCTTGGTCCCGCCCGGCAGAGAGATCGCTGCGGTGTCGAGCGTGAGCTTTTCGTCGCCCATGCGGATGGTCAGGCCGTTTTTGCGCTCGCCGACATAGAGGCTGTATGTATTGAGCGAAACGGTAAAGCGCACCATGTCGCGCCCGTCGGAGGCGCGGTAGGTCTTCCAGTCCACCTGCAAATTCACACCGGTGCCGGTGTTGGAGTAGAACGAACCGGAATGCTCCGTCTGCACGGGCGGCTCGGTCGAGGGCGGCTCGGTCGAAGGCGGCTCGGTCGAAGGCTCCTCGGTCGAAGGCTCCTGCGTCGTCTCCGTCGGCTTTTGCGTCGTCTCCGGCTTCTGCGGTTCGGTCGAAGGCTCCGTCGCCGTCTCGACCGGCTCGGTCTCCGGCGGCAGGGTGGTTTCCGCCTGCGTGGCAGGCTCCGCGGTCGAGGTCGGGGTGGCGGCGGTCGGCGCGTTCTTCCGGTCGCGGACATCGGATATGTGCAGATACAGCGCTACCGCCAGCAGACACGCCAGCAGGAACGACAGCACGATAATTGCGTTTTTCATAGGGCACCTCCTTGGTTTTCCCCATTATACTCCAAATTATGGGAAAAATCTACCCCCATTTTCGACGTTCGCGCACAGGTAGCCGTCCTGCGGGGCGCGCAGGAACTTTTCCAGCGCCTCGCCGAAGTCCGGAAAGACCCGACTGACGCGTCCCTGCCTCAGGATCAGCGGGTCGATGCGCCGCCGTTTGGCGGGCACGACGCGCCACTGCCCCGCGCCCGTCGGCGCGTCGGCCTGCGTGATCGTGCGGTAGGCGCGGAAGCGCTCCCACTGCGCCGCGCAGACCGGATCGGCGCGCAGCGCGGCGATCACCTCCGCCTCGGTGCGGTAGAGCAGCGCCCACGTCAGCGTCCCGCGCTCCAGCGCCTGCCCCAGCAGCTCCGCGAGCATCTGCATGCTGTAGCGATCCTCCGGACTGACGTAGACCTCGGAGCAGCGCAGCGCGCCGCGCGCGAAGGCGAGCGCTGCGGCGGGGTCAGTGAAGCAAAGCTCCGGCGCGCCGTCCTCGTTTTGTCCGACGGTGATGTTTTCATACATCGCGCGCACCTGCGCCTCGTCCGCAAAGCCGAAGCGGGTCAGATTGCCCAGCGTATACTCCAGCCGATCCGCGCTCAGGCGCGGCGCGTCGTTGTCGGCGATGGGATAGCGGTGGTAGTCTTCCACGTCCGCGACCGTCAGCCCCAGCTGCCGCAGCAGCGCACACAGCTGCCCGTCGGCGGCGATGATGCGCGCCGTGCCCTCCTCCGTCGCCTCCTGCCGCAGGTGATCCCCGCGCAGGAAGTCCACGACGTGGGAGAAGGCGGGCGTCGCAATGTCGTGAAGCAGCGCGGCGAGCGCCTGCTTTTCCTCGCCCGTAAAGCGCCATGTGATCTGCCCCACGCCGAGGCTGTGCGCAAACCGTGTATAGGGCGCGCAGGCCGCAAAGCGCGCAAAGTCCGTATACTCGCAGCCGCAGTTCATGCCCACGCCGCGCAGACGCTGCATGGCGGGCGTTTGCGCCGCGCGCCGGAGAAACTCCGGCAGCGTCCCGTAAAGACGCGTCATGCGATCGGCTCGAAGTCCGCCGCACCGTGCTTGCACAGCGGGCAGATGAAGTCCTCCGGCAGCGTCTCGCCCTCGTAGACATAGCCGCACACCTTGCACACGAAGCCCTTTTTGCCCTCCGTCGCGGGACGCGGCTTGACGTTCTTGTGATAATAGGTGTAGGTCATCGTCTCCTCGTTTGAGAGCACGCGCGACTCGGTGATACTGCAAAGGAACATCCCGTGCGTGTCCAGATCCACGTACTGCTCGACCTGCAGCGACAGGAAGGCATTGCTGTATTCCGGCAGGATGGCAAGGCCGTTTTCGCTGCGGCGTACCTGCGCGCCGGCAAACTTGTCCACGTCGCGCCCGCTGCGGAAGCCGAACTGTTCAAAGACGCGGAAGGGCGTCTGCACCGTCAGACAGTTGACGTTCAGCACGCCCGTCTTGCGGACGGTGTCGAAGGAGAAGTTGCGCTTGTTGACCGTCACGGCGACCATGCGGTCGTTTACCTGCGTGACGGTGTTGACGATCATGCCGTTGTCGCGCGCGCCGTCACGCGTCGTCAGCACGTAAAGCCCGTAGCCGATCTGGAAGAGGGCGGCGGGATCGGTCTTCTGCGCGGCGGGTGCATAGTCGCGGCACAGCTCGTCCGCGAGGGCGTCAAGCTGCGCGCGGCTGCTCTCGTCGAGCGCGGAGCGCAGCGTGACGGTCGTCTCCGTAAAGGTCAGCCTGCTGCCCGCCAGCATGGCGCGGCGGCCCTCCTGCGCCACCAGCTGCAGCAGCACATAGCCGTAGGGTTCGTCCTCCTCTGCCAGCAGGGAAACCGAGCGTTCCTTGCGTCCTGGGGTCAGCGCGCCCGTTTCGTTCTCGGGATCCTCGATGGTCTGGGGCGTATCAAAGCGCCACAGGCCGTTTTTGTAATAAATCAGTTGATACTGCACACGCACGGCGCGCCGCACGGTAAAGCTGAAATACAGCGTGTCCTCTTTTTCGCTCAGCACGGCGCTATCCAGCGTGATCGCGCCGATGGGCCGCTCGGCAGTGTCGGCCAGGTCGGGATCGTACGCGTACAGCGCAAAATCGGACTGCTGCGGGTAACTCTGCGCCGTGGACGCGCCATGGCTTTCCAGCAAGCCTTGATAGGCCTCCGCCAGCGTCACCTGGCCGTCCGCGTTATAATCAAACTCGCGCGAGCGCAGGCCCTCGCACAGTTCCTGGGCAAAGTAGCTGCCGCCGCCCAGGCCGTCCTTGTCGCGCCAGAGAAAGCTGTTTTCGCGCGCGCCGGCGCTGGTGAGCACCTGATAATCGGCGCTTTGAAAGCTGTTGCGCAGCTGCGCGTCCCACGCGCCCTTGCCAATAAACGCGCCGCTGTTGCAGGCGTCCAAAATCAGCACCTTTTGCCCGGCAACCGCGTCCAGCGCGTCGCGCAGGGAATCGGCGGTCAGGTTTTCCTCGCTGATCCCATCAGACAGCACCAGCAG
>USIH01000069.1 GCA_900554705.1 uncultured Eubacteriales bacterium | reverse complement strand
CAGCACCTCCCGGCTGCCGGCCTTCTGGTGCAGACCGTCGATGTTCTGCGTCACGACGGCGGCAAGGTGCCCCTGCGCCTCCAGCCGCGCCAAGACGCGATGCGTAACGTTCGGTTCAAAGCCCAGCGGCAGCATCTTTTCGCGGTAAAAACGGAAAAAATAGGAAGGATCCTTCTCATAAAAGGAGTGGCTGATGATCGTCTCGGGCGGGTAGTCGAATTTCTGATGGTACAGCCCGTCCACGCCGCGAAAATCAGGAATGCCGCTCTCCGTCGAGACGCCCGCGCCGCCGAAGAACACCGCGCGGCTGCTTTCGTCGATCCAGCGCTTCAACTGCTCAATCTGCTTCATCCTCTTCAATCTCCCTTAAAATCTTGCGATCCTCCTTGGAGGAAAGGTCGAGCTTTTTGTACATATCCGGCCTCCGGTCGCGCGTGCGCAGCAGCGACTGCTTTCTGCGCCAGCGCGCTACGCGCGCATGGTCGCCGCTGACCAAAACGGCGGGAACCTCGCGCCCGTGCCAGACGGCGGGACGGCTGTACTGCGGGTATTCCAGCGTTCCCGCCCAGTGGCTCTCCTCCTCGAAGCATTCCTTGTCCGGAAGCACGCCGGGCACGAGGCGGCAGACCGAGTCGGCCACCGCCATCGCGGGGATCTCGCCGCCGGTCAGAACAAAGTCGCCGATCGAAATTTCTTCGTCCACGCATTCGTCGATGAAGCGCTGGTCGATCCCTTCGTAGTGGCCGCACACCAAAATCAGATGCTCCATTTCGGCAAGGCGGCGCGCGTCCGCCTGCGTAAACACGTGGCCGCAGGGGGAGAGGTAGACGGTATGCACCGGCGCGCCCGCCTCGTCGCAGGCGTGGCACCAGCAGCGATAGAGCGGGTCTGCCTGCATGACCGCGCCGCGTCCACCGCCGTAGGGATAGTCATCCACCTGATTTTGCTTGTTTGCGGTGTAGTCGCGAATTTGGTGTGTTTCAATGCGGATGTAGCCGCGCTCCTGCGCGCGCCCGAGGATCGACTCGTTCATCATGTCGCCCACGGTGTCGGGGAAAAGCGTCAGAATATCAATTCTCATCGGTCGCCATTCCTTCGATCAGATGCACGCGGACAAGGCGCTCCGTGACGTTGATCTCACGGACAAACTCCTTGACGGCGGGGATCATATAGTTCTTTTCTCCACGGATCACGTAAACGTCGGAGGAAGGCATGGTCAGAACGTCGCGGATCGTCCCGATCTCGTCGCCCTCCTCCGTCAGCACGCGGCAGCCGATCAGGTCGGCGATGAATACCGTGCCCTCCGGCAGGCGGATGCCCTCGCGATCCACGCTGACGGTCTTGCCGCGCAGCAGCGAGGCGGCCTCCGGCGTGTCGACACCGGACAGCTTTGCCAGAACGCAGGTCTTATGCACCCGCGCGGCGGTGACGCGGTAAGGCACGTCGTTTAGATAAAAGGTCTTAAATTGCAGCAGGAAATCCGGCGCGTCCGCCCACGGAAGGATCTTGATCTCTCCCTGAATGCCGTGCGTGCTGACGACTTCACCGGTCTCAATGCGTTGGCTCATGTGCTCTGCTCCTTCGTTTTCATTCTTTTTTCATCATAGCAGATTTCAGACCGATAATCAACCGAAAATAAGGTTGCCAATTCGCCGAAAACCCGCTATAATCTAAGGTAATACGATAAAACGGAGGGAATCTTCCATGCACACCTACGATAAACTGAACATGACGATGCTTTGCGATTTTTATGAGCTGACGATGAGCAACGGCTATTTCCGCAACGGCATGAAGGATCGCATCTGCTATTTCGACGTCTTTTACCGCAATGTGCCGGACGGCGGCGGTTTTGCGATCGCGGCGGGTCTGGAGCAGGTCGTTGCGTATATCCGCGACCTGCATTTTTCGCAGGAGGACATTGCCTATCTGCGCGCGCGCGGCATCTTCGACGAGGCGTTTTTGGAATACCTGAGCCAATTCCGCTTCACCGGCGATATTTTTGCCGTGCCGGAGGGGACGCCGGTCTTCCCCAAGGAGCCGCTGCTGACTGTCCGCGCGCCTGCGATCGAGGCGCAGCTGGTGGAGACCTATATCCTGCTGATCCTCAACCATCAGAGCCTCATTGCCACCAAGGCCAACCGCGTCGTTCGCGCCGCGCAGGGCAGACGTGTGCTGGAGTTCGGCTCGCGCAGGGCGCAGGGCGCGCAGGGCGCGATCCTCGGCGCGCGCGCGGCCTACATCGGCGGCTGCGCGGGAACGGCCTGCACGATCTCCGATCAGCTCTATGGCGTCCCCGCAGGCGGCACGATGGCACATTCGTGGGTGCAGATGTTTGAATCGGAGTATGAGGCCTTCTGCACCTATTGCAAGACCTATCCGACCAACGCGGTGCTGCTGGTGGATACCTATAACACGCTCAAAAGCGGCGTGCCGAACGCCATTCGCGCATTTAACGCGATCCTCAAGCCGCTGGGCATCCGCAAGTGCGGCATCCGTCTGGACTCCGGCGACATGACCTATCTGACGAAAAAGGCGCGCCAAATGCTCGACGAGGCGGGCTGGACGGAGTGCGAGATCTCCGTGTCCAATTCGCTCGATGAGTATATCATTCAGGATCTGCTCCGTCAGGGCGCGCAGATTGATATGTTCGGCGTGGGCGAGCGGCTGATCACCGCGCGCAGCGAGCCGGTCTTCGGCGGCGTCTATAAGCTCGTTGCGGTAGAGCGCGAGGACGGCAGCGTAGAGCCGAAGATCAAAATTTCCGAAAACGTCGGCAAGATCACCAACCCGCATTTTAAGAAGCTCTACCGCTTCTACGGCAACGACACCGGCAAGGCGATCGCGGACTATCTGTGCGTCTTCGACGAGACGGTGGACGACAGCAAGGATCTTTTGATCTTTGATCCCGAGGCGACATGGAAGCAGAAGCGTGTCTATAACTTCACGGCGCGCGAGCTGCAAGTCCCCATTTTCCGCGGCGGCGAACTGGTCTACAAGCTCCCGACACTCGATGAGATTCGCGTCTACTGCGCCGCGCAGGTCGATACGCTGTGGGACGAGGTCAAGCGCTTTGACAACCCGCACAGCTACTATGTTGACCTGTCTCAGAAGCTCTGGGACATCAAGTACCGGCTGCTGCGCGACAATGCGGGCGGAGAGCACCATGAAAACTGATGCCAAACGGATCGCCCTGAGCGGCCTGCTTGCCGCCTTGGCGGTGAGCGTGATGTTCTTGGGCGGCGTGCTGCCCTTTGCCACCATTGCCATGCCGGTCATGGCGTCGCTGATCCTGATCCCTGTCTATATCGAGGCGGGGCGGAAGTGGGGCGTCCTGTGGTATCTCGCGGTGGCGGCGCTGGGGCTGCTGCTGTGCACGGATAAGGAAGGGCCGATCCTCTTTGTCTTCTTCGGCTGCTACCCGATGCTGCACCGGAAGATTGGCCACCTGCGCGTCCGCGCACTGCGCTGGCTGCTCAAGATCGTCTATGTCAACGCATCCATCGCGGCGGCCTATAGCCTGATGATCTTCCTGTTCCGCATGGATGCGATCCTGAAGGAATACCGGCAGACGGGCACCTTCCTGTTGATCGCCCTTGTCGCGCTGGCAAACGTCAGCTTTGTGATCTATGATGTTCTGATCGACCGGCTGGAGCTGTACTACCATGTGCGCATCCGCCCGAAGCTGAAGTTATGATGAAGCGGCGTCTGTGCATATTGCTCCTTGCGCTGCTGTTGCTGCTGCCGCCGCTTCCGGTGCGCGCGGAGGAGCGCATGACCATGCGTCTTGACCGCCTGTTCACGACGGCGGATCTCATGGACGCGACGGTGGAAGAATTGCAGCTTGCCATGCAGCGCGGCACGCTGACCTCCGAGCGGCTGACGCAGATGTACTTGGAGCGCATCGAGGTCTACAATCCGGCGCTCAATACCATCATCAGCTTAAATCCGAAGGCGATGGACGAGGCGCGCGCCGCCGACGAACGACGCGAGGCGGGCGAAGCGGGCAGACTCAACGGAATCCCGATCCTTGTAAAGGACAACATCGACGTGGCCGGTATGGTAACGACCGACGGCTCCGTCTCTCTTCTGCATAACATGGCTTATGCCGACGCGGAGGCCGTCCGCCGCCTGAAAGAGGAGGGCGCGATCATCCTCGGCAAGACCAATATGGCGGAGCATGCCATCTCCGGCACGGAGTCGACCTCCACCGTGAAGGGCAGCGTCCATAACGCATACGATCCGTCGCGCACGCCTGCGGGTTCTTCCGGTGGCTCCGCCGTCGCGGTCACGTGCAATTTTGCCGCGCTTGCCCTCGGCACCGATACCGGCTCCTCCGTCCGCAGACCGTCGTCCTTTGCCAATCTATACGGTCTGCGCCCGACCTTCGGCAAGGTCAGCCAAACGGGGCTGAACCGACTGAACTGGAGCAAGGATACGATCGGCCCGATGTGCCGCTCGGCGGAGGATCTGTGCCTGCTGCTTAGCGTGATCGCGGGGGCGGACGGCGCGGAGCGCACGGACACCTATGCGCCCGATCCGGACGTCCTTTCCGGCCTGCGCATCGGCTATCTGTCAAGCTCCTTCGGCTGGCAGTGCGACTTCTTCACCGGAGCGAGCGGCAGCGGGGCGCGGCCGCTGAGCGACGATGCCGCGCGGATGGTCGAGCGGACGCTTGCCGTGTTTACGGGCGCGGGCGCGGAGCTGGTCGACATGAGCAGTGCGCTGAGCGACAATACGATCGCGGCCTACGGACAGGGCGGGATGGGAGATGCCAACGAGTACTTCCGCTCGCTTGTCATGGAGGCCTTTGCGCAGGCACAGGTCGACGTGATCGTCTACGAGTCGCAGCTTGATCTGGCCGAACCGCTCAACAACGCGATCGGTCGCTGGGACAATCCGGCGTCGTATATTTGCGACCTTGCGCCGGTCGCCGGCCTGCCGGATCTTTGCCTGCCCATGGGTCTTTCGCACGGTGAGCTTGCGTTGGGGCTGGATCTTGTCGCGCCTTATGGCGATGACGAACTGCTGCTCTCCATCGCCTGCGCGTATGAAAACCTGACCGAAGTGCGCGTGCAGCCGCCCACGACGCCCGCGTTGCCGGATTCGAGCCTTACTGATTTCGCACGGACGCTGAAACAGGAGGCGCGGCAAAAGCGCGGCGGCGCTTACAGTGCGGAAGTGCTGGCGCAGCTGGAGGAAGCGCTGCTGGCACTCGAACAGATCCGAATGCAAACGCCGCAGATCGTCGACGGACTGCCGGTGTATTCCGACGGCGGGGTCGACGCCGTGACCTATCATGCGGCGGTGCGCCGTCTTGCGCTTGCTTATGATGCACTGGAGTCGGAGACGCTGGAGGTATTTGCCCAGAACGCGGATGAACCGGAGACGACGACGCCGACGGCGCAGACGAGCGAGCCGCAGCCCGTGCAGACGACTGCCGCAGTGTCCGCCGTGGACGACGGCGGGTGGCGGACGAATCTTGCCTGCGTCGGACTTGTGGCGCTTGGCGCGTTTGCAGTATTCCTCAGCGAATGGCTCCGAAGAAAACGACGAAGATAAGAATATGGGCCTGTCTCATATGATTTCAAATCATTTTGAGACAGACCCTTTCTGTTATTTCGGCAGAGAAGCGGCGGCATAAAGCAGCTTTGCCGCATCCATGCGATTGAGCGCCTCGTCCGAAGCGTTGAGCGCAACACCGGCTTCCTGCAATGCCTGCACCGCGTAGGCTGCCCACATGGGCTGCTGCGACGAAGCGGCGGAGGCGGTGGAGATGGGGAGCTTCAGCAGATTTTGCAGCAGCACGGCTGCCTGCCGCCCCGTGATCGGCTTGTTCGGGTAGAACATCAGGCCGTCTTCGGTCTTCTCGCCCGTGACCAGACCGCACCGCATCGCGGCGGCAAGATAAGGCTGCACCCACGCCGGAGCGTCCTGTGCGTCGGCAAAGCCGGAGACCGTGAGCGATTTTTCGATCGGGATCTTACCAAGCTCCATCGTCATGACAAGAAAGTCCGCGCGGCTGACCGGCTCAAGCGGACAGAAGCACTCTTCTGCACCGACACGCTTGCCACTGTAAAGACCGCTCTCGCGCATCCACATGGCCTCGAAGCAGTCCGCATCACCGGAAAGGTCGGCAAAGGTGCGGCTCTCCGACGGCTTGAGAATACGGATCCTGACGGTCGCGGGCTTCGACTCGTTGCCCGCCTCGTCGATCGCTACGAAGGTGAAGCTGTCTTCGCCCACCTTGTTCTTTGCGGGCGTGTAGAGATACGCGCCGTCCTCCTTCAGCTCCACGGTGCCGCGCTTCGGCTGCGTCTCGATCCGATAGGTGAGCGCCGCTCCCTCCGGATCGCTGGCAAGGAGCTTGCCGTCGTTTGCCACGTTGCGATACGTCTCAAGCTCACCGTCCGAGGCCGTCGGCTTTTCGTTTTTACCGGAACGGATCCGGATGGTCAGCGCAGCGGGGTCGCCGACGGTGCCCTCGCTGATGGGAAGATAGCAGAGAACGGCTTCTTCGTTGCTTGTGCAGGTGGGCGTCAGACGCAGTTGGTCGAGCGTTCCGGCGGCCAGAACGTCGCCTGCACGAATGACACGCTGACCGAGCTGGACGACGGCAATGCCGCTGTCGGGTACCTGCGTGACAAAAATGCCGTCGATCGACTCGCCAAAGTCGCCCTCCGTGAAGCAGTACTGCGTATGAAACAGCGTCTCTGCGTCGCTTGCAGCGCAGATCGAGCATAGCGCCGACAGGCAGAGCAGCAGCGTCAGCGCGCGAAATAAGGTTTTCATGGTGTCCCTCCTTCAATGATCTTCGCTCATAGGATGGACAAAATCAGGAAATCTATGCAAAAAAATACACTTCCGCGTGTGCGGCGGAAGTGTATTTTTAGTACGGACGGATATAGCGGTCGGCGACCTCCGGTTCCGGACGCATCTTGATGCCCGAAACGATACCGACGGCAATGAAGGACGTCAGAATGGAGCTGCCGCCGTAGCTGAAGAACGGGAGCGCCAGTCCGATGACAGGGAAAAGGCCGAGGCACATACCGACGTTGATGAGCGTCTGGAACAGAAGCATCGCGCCGATGCCGATGCAAATGAGCCGGTTCTTTTCGTCCGGAGACTTCAGCCCCACATAGATGCAGCGCGCGACGATGAGCAGAAGCAGCAGCAGAACGGCCAGACAGCCGACCATGCCGAGCTGTTCGCCGATCGAAGAGAAGAGAAAGTCGGTGTGCTGCGCGGGCAGCGAGTCCTTCTGCGTCAGCGTTCCGTTAAACAGTCCCTGACCGGCAAGGCCGCCGTTGCGCAGCGCCTCCAAGCTCTTCCTTGTCTGCCACAGCTCATTTTGACCGGTCGGGTCGATGCTGGGATCGAACAGAACGAGGATGCGGCGGCGTTGATAATTCTTCAGGAAGTACTTCCACATTACGGGAGCCGCTGCGGCAAATGCGCCTATGCCGCCGAAGAACCACCAGCCGCTCACGCCGCCGACGAAGGCAATGGCGAGGAAAATGAAGACGAAGATCAGCGCAACGCCGGTGTCGCTGGAGATCACGACGATCAGTCCGACGATAAAGAGCATATGGAACGTGATCTGGCTGACGTTGCGCAGGGAGGAAACGTGGTTGCGGTGCAGGCTCATGGTTTTTGCCAGAATGATGATGAAGGTGATCTTGCACAGCTCCGCAGGCTGGATGTTAAAGGGGAGAAAGGGAAATTGCAGCCAGCTTCGGTTGCCGGTCGTGCCTTCCACGCCCCAGACAAGCAGCATGGAGATGAAAACGGTGTTAAACAGGAAGAGCATGGTTCGCTGACCGGCGAGAATGTCGATGTCAAAGGCGGTCAGGGCGAAGTAGAGCACGATGCCTGCGATGAGCGCGCCGCTCTGGATGACGATGTAACGGGTGCTTTCCTTCGGGGCGGTGGCGGCGGCGATCATTACAATGCCGAACACCGTCGCGCTGACGCACAGCAGCAGCAGGATCATATCGCCCTTGCGGAAAACGTCGCGCAGTCTTCCCCAAAATTTTCGCATGACACCTGACCTCCTTTCCGGCAATTTATCCTATTCTATCACCTCTTGCCGTCCCTTGTCAATTTTCTGCCTGAATTATTTTGCAAAAGGCGCGCGTTTGTGCTACAATGGCAGGGAAAAAGGGGGATGACCCATGGAATTGATTACAAACGGTCCCGAGCAGACCGAAGCACTCGGCGAGGCGCTCGGCAAGCGCCTGCAAGCGGGGAGCATTGTTGCCTATCGCGGGTCGCTCGGCGCGGGGAAGACGGCCTTCACGCGCGGTCTTGCCCGTGGGCTTGGCATCACGGCGCGCGTGACCAGCCCGACGTATACCATCGTAAACGAGTATGAGGGCGGGCGGCTGCCGCTGTTCCATTTTGATATGTATCGCCTTGATTCTGCCGACGACCTGTTTGACATCGGCTGGGAGGACTATCTTGCGCGCGGCGGCGTCTGCGCGGTGGAGTGGAGCGAAAACGTGGCCGAAGCGATGAAGGACGCCGTCACGGTGACGATCGAAAAACTGGGCGGCGATACGCGCCGCATCACGGTGGAAGGGGGAGCACAGCTTGCGGATCTTAGCATTTGAGACCTCGGCCAAGGCCGCCTCCGTCGCCCTGCTGGACGAGGAGAAGCTGGTAGGCGAATATTTTCAGGACTGCGGGCAGACCCACAGCTGCACTCTGATGAAAATGGCGCAGGATCTTCTGGAAAACTGCGCCGTGACGGTCGATGACTTGACGGCGGTCGCCTGCGCCTCCGGTCCGGGCAGCTTTACGGGCGTGCGCATCGGTGTTGCGGCGGCGAAGGGAATGGCGTGGGGCGCAGAGCTGCCCTGCGTCGGCGTTTCCACGCTGGAGGCGATGGCGCAGCAGGCGTGTATGTTTGAAGGTCTGGTCTGCTGCGCGATGGATGCCCGCAGGGAACAGGTCTACCATGCGCTGTTTCGCTGCGAGGGCGGTGTGCTGACCCGACTGACCGACGACTGTGCAATTTCTCTGGCAGAATTGGAGGAATCGCTGAAAAACGTCGAGGAACCGAAAATAATGGTTGGCGATGGAGCGGCTTTGTGTTATAATACGCTCAGTGAACGTGTCCGTGGCTGCGTACTTGCGCCGACCGCTCTGCGGCAGCAGCGCGCCTCCGGTGTTGCGCTGGTCGCGCGGCGGCTTCTGCTCACCGGCACGAAGTTCGACGGCGCGGAGCTCATTCCGAACTACTTGCGGCTTTCGCAGGCGGAACGGGAACGAATGGAACGATAAGAAGGGAGACTACTATGGGAAAAGTTCAGGTGTTGGATCATCCGCTGTTGCAGCATAAGCTGTCCATCCTGCGCGACAAAAATACGGGCGTCAAGGAATTTCGTGAGGCGGTCGGCGAGATCGCCGCGCTGATGTGCTACGAGGCGACCAGAAACCTCCACACGAAGGAAGTGGAGATCGAAACACCCGTTGCAAAGGCAAAGGTTCGCGTCCTGTCGGGCAAAAAGCTTGCGATCGTCCCGATCCTCCGCGCCGGTCTGGGCATGGTGGACTCCATGATCTCCCTGATCCCCTCGGCGAAGGTAGGACATATCGGCCTCTTCCGCGACCCGCAGACGCATGAGCCGGTGGAGTATTACTGCAAGATGCCGCCGGATATTTCCGAACGGCAGGTCTTCATCGTCGATCCCATGCTGGCGACGGGCGGCAGCGCCATTGCCGCCATCGACATCCTGAAAAAGAAGTACGGCTGCAAGTCCATCACACTGATGAACATCATCGCCGCGCCGGAAGGCGTTGAGGCAGTTGCAAAGGCACATCCGGACATCGACCTCTTTGTCACGGCGGTTGATGAGCGCTTGAACGAGCACGCCTATATTGTCCCCGGTCTTGGCGACTGCGGCGACCGCATTTTCGGAACAAAATAAACAGCGCAGCGCCTCGGGATATTTCCCCGAGGCGCTGAATTTATGAATACGCAAAGGCTCCCGACGGGTTCACGGATCACCCGGCGGGATCCTTGCCGTTTATAAGAATGCAGTTTCATTGCGGCGGGG
>USIH01000068.1 GCA_900554705.1 uncultured Eubacteriales bacterium | reverse complement strand
CGATGGAGCCAGCGCCGCCGCTGCCGGTTTTCGCCGCTTCGTTGATGGCGGCGACGAGGTTCTCTTTTGCTTTGGTGGTGAGGTTGTTTAGATCGCCGATGATGGCTTCGAGTTGCCGCAACGTCAGCTGCTCCGTAGGCGTAAAAACGTATTCCGCCGGACGCTTCCGGGGCTTTACTGTGAAAACACGCTCGACCTTTGTATATCCGTCCGATTCCTCGCCGATGTATGCGTACACCGTAAGCGGCAAGGCGGCCTGAAGCAGTTCGTCCGGGATTTTGGCCGCGCCGTCCTCGACATCGACATCGATAGTCCGTCCGTAGCCGTTGGCGTGGTTTTGGAAATGCGCCTGTTTTATATTCGCGTCGTCAAACGTTATCTTTCTGCCCGTATCCCACTGCCACAGTTCGCTTCTTCCATCCGCCAGTTTAATCGTCATTTGTATCGCCTCCCGCGCCATTTGGGTCCGCAGCCGCAAATCGTGCGAGTTCTTCCGCGCTCTTCTGCTGCAAGATCTCTGTTACTTCCTCCTGCGTCAGCCACGGCAGATGCTTCAGAGTGAATTCATCGCCCAGATATTCTGCGGCCATCAGCACCATCTGCGTCTGCTCCAGCTGGTTCACGATCTTCGAACGCGTAAATGTCGGCTCATCGTCAATGCCGATCAGTGCAAAAAGCTGATACAGGAAATCACCGACGCAGTATTCGAATTCGTCGACCTTGTTGTCCATCTGCTGGTATGCCGCCGTGATCTCGGTCGCCGTCTTTTGCCCGCCCTGTATTTTCGTGGTGTCCAGCATCTGAAAGTCCCTGTAAAGATCGTCGCTGAGTCTGCTCAGCAGCGCTTCCCGCGCCTCGACTGGAATCGTAAGCGTGTGGGCCTCCGCCTTTGCGCCGTCGTCGTCCACAAGGCCGACTCCGATCCGCCGCATAGTTTCTTTGAACCGCGCCATATCGATTTCGTCCATGCCGCCTGCGTTGGAGATCGTCCAGTAGATAATCGATGCGTCATCTACGGTATCCGCGAAACCGGATTTGATCAGATCATAGCAGTCGATTGCCTCGCGTTGGCCAACAAGCTCGGACTGCCGGGCGCGATTGCCGTACATGGGGATGATCGGGAATCCGGGGTAATTCTGATACTCCAAGATTTCTGTTCCGTCCACCTCAGACGAGGCTTCGACGGAGATATAGCCGCGTTTCGGTGCTAAAATCTCCATCTCTTTCCCGCTCCTGCGGATGAATTGTGTGAATCCGTCCGGTTCGTACAGTGTCGCCCGCAGCGGCTTGTTAGTCGCCACCTGCCAGAACCGAATACCGGCGCGAAGCGATCCGTTTTCCTCATCCAGCAGCGGCACAAATTCTAGGGCCGTGAACACTTCCAGATGATCGAGGTTCCAGAAGCCATAAGCCACGCCGCCGACAAGCGCCGAGCGCGCCAGATCCTGAATCTGATTGTCAAATTTTTTGCCGAGCCGCTTCTTGTTCTCGGCGTTTTTCAGTATCACGCCGTTGCTTAGCAGATACTGTGTTTCCTGCCGCATGAAAATCGGGAAGAATGCGCTGCGGAGCTTGTAATTTGCGCTATAGTTGTCCGGGATAGCTTTCCCGGACAGCGTATAAAGCAGCTTCTGCACGGTAATGATGGTAACATTTCGGTGCTCGTCGTATTCCCGCGCAATCTTTGCCTGCTGGTACAGATCCGAGTTTTTATGATCGTTGATCGCCGCCAGAACAAATTCCATTCTGTCCCGATCCGATTTCTCGGCAACCTCTAAAAAATCCTGATATGTTTTCATGCTTCACCTTCTTATCTCGCCAGCTCCGGAACATAGGCGTGCTTTTTGAATTTCTTTCTCAAAATCGTCATTACCATATACCGGCATTCGTCCATCGCGTGATCGTTTTCCTTTACAACGCGGTCGACTTCGCTTTTTTCGTCCCAGCGGTACAGGCCAAATTCGCGAATTGTGTTTTTGCAGCCCTCGTAAATCTTAACCGTCCCGGAGGCCAACATTTCAGAAGTCGTCTGGATTCCGGGCATGACGTCGTTCACCGCGCCGCGCACCTTGTATTCGTGATGTTTCTTGATGGTTGCAATAAAGGCGTCTGCCGACGGGTCGACGACTATGCACTGTATGTCTCGCCCGCCGGCCAAACGCCTGATTTCCGTGTAGTATTCTTCCGGGGATTTTTCTTCTTTTTCCTCCCGGCCGCAATAGTAGTATTCTGCGATCCGTACGGCCCGCTCACTTGTTACGTGCCACAGCCCTGCTGAAAATGGATTGTGCGTGCCATAGTCGACGGAAATATAATATTCGCCGCCCGTCGGAATCTCATGCGCGATGCAGTCTTCCCCGAATTTTTGATAAACAAGGCCTTCGGCCACTACCCAGCGCCCGCGCACATAGCGCTCGTAAAAAACGCCAGAATACATTTTTTCGAAGCGCTCGAGCGTTTTTTTGCTCAGGCCCGGATTATCCTGCATTTCGAAATGCAGATAGAGCGCATTTTTTTCGCTTTGGCGCAGAATCCAATCGTTGTAAAACCAGTGGTTGGGATTGCCGGGGTTGCAGGAAAACCATTGCCGTGCGCCGTCCACCGAGCATCTTGCAAGTGCCTGCTCCACGAAGGAGCGCGGCATAAGTACGACCTCATCCAGCAGCACGCCCGCCAGCGTGCGGCCCTGAATCAGGGCGTAGCTTGCTTCGTCCTTTCCGCCGAAGACTTCGAAATAATTTATTTTTTCCCCACGGCGGACCGTCAGAATCTTATCGCTGCGCCGCCATCGGATTGCATATCGCTCTCTCGCGAGCGACATCCCCAAAAACGGCGTTACGACGTTTTTGGTGCAGCTATCCACCGTTTTCCCGCAGAGGCCGAAGAGCTGATGATCGAAATTTTCCATTGCCCACCAAACGAAAGCCCACATCATGAGCGATGTTTTGCCGGAACGGACTGCGCCGTCGCAGATCAGGGCGTCGTAGCTCGTGTATGGAAACGCCAGTATCTTTTTTTGCTTTTGGCTAATCATCATCCATCGTTTCCCTCAAGCTCATCCGCGAGTGTTCGCAGGCTTTGGCTCAGAGCGTCGTCCTGCGCTTTATTTTCAATCCGTTCGTCTCCCGCGTCGTCTTTCTGGCCAAGGTACTGCTTCCCAAGCCAGATCGCCATCGTGGCATTCTTTTCGGCCAGCCGCATTTGATGTCTTCTGAGAGATATTTTCCCCTTGCCTCTTTTTTGGCGAAAAACATCTGAAAAACCCGCTCCGTATGTTCGTTTGCACCATGCGTTCAAGGTGCGATCCGTAACGCCGAAAAAGTCCAGGATTTCTTCGCCCGTGCACTGCAAGGCACACAGGCTTTCAAACTGCTTTTGATCGATCTCTTTTCTGGGCCTTGCCATCCGTGCACCCCCTTGCGGCTCTTTGATTTAATAATTTTACCAGCACCCCTGCGATCTATTGCTGCCACCGGCTTTGATTTTTTCTCTTTTTGGCTCGTTCCTTGATTGCCTTTTTCGCTTTTGGGGTTTTCCCGGGGAACGTACCGCCTTCATGGCTCATATCTTACCACGTTTTTTCGCTTATTCTCCCCCAAATGGGGGACTTGCCATCAATGCCTTCGTCTTCCGAGCAGGCCGTCCGTTGAGATATCGAAAAAATCTGCTATTTTTGCCACGGTTTCAGCCGATGGGCGGCGCTCTCCGGACTCGTATCGGCGGATTGTATTTCGCGATAGCCCGCATAACTCCCCAAGTGCCTCCGGCGACATCCCATAGCGCTCCCGCAGTTTCCGCAGCTGTGCCGGGAAGCCAGGCGGGGGCGGCGTACTGCTCTTCTTGCTATGCTTTCTGCTCACGTCCTGCATTCCCCGTCCCTTTCCGGCTCGGTGCCCTTGCAATCGGAGATATGGCGATACTTGGCGCAGCAATTCTCGCAACGCCAGTCATGGCAGATGCAGTCTTTCCGGGTGCATACCGGCTTTCTGTCTGCGCGTGGATGCGTGGTCGGTTTCCGGCTCATGCTGGTCGCTCCTTTCGTCTTAAAATGCTACTCATTTACGAGGTTTTAAGAAAGCGGCCTCGTTCCGCTTTGGATCAACTACATACTTATAATATTGATACCCGTACTTTGTCGCCCGGGCCTCGACGAGGATATAGCCTCGCGGGGCGACGGGCGGATGCTTGGGACTGTACTCGCGCACGGCCTCGGTCGCGGGTTCCGGCTCCGGGCGGATGCAATTGCGCGTCGCCTTGTATCTGTGGCCGCCGAATTCCTTGCGCCAGTGGCTATGCAGGTAATTGGCAAGGGCCGTGTAGTCCCGGCCATGATCTACTTTATTTCCGTTTTCATCCAGATAATAATTGTGTTCCCGCAGGTGGCGGATCTCCACCACGCTTCCGAGGCCCCAGATCCTGCCGATCTCTTCGGCTGGAATGCCTTCCGAAATCATGTGGAGGTGGAAGCGGTTCGTCGACTTGCCCCGGCCATAGACGATCACGATCTTTGCCTCCGGGTATTTATATAGTAGGCGGCGGCAGAGCAGATCGCGAAGCCGCCGCATTTCCTGCGCGGTATGTACCTCATTCTCCACGCTGAGCGTCAGCGTGGAATACAGGCTCGTCGGCCCGAAGTTGGCGTTGACAATGGCCGCCAGCCTGTCCGCCGAGAGTTTGCCGTTGAATTCGTCCTGCTCCTCCCGCGTCTGAAAACGCGGCTTGCGCGGCTTGCTGGTCTTTTTGTCCGCGCCATCGGATACGGTATACACGATCTGCGTACATACCGCCCCTGTAAACAGGCGGCGCTTGTGCCTCTTTGCCATCATCCACACCTCTTTCTCCCGGGCGGACAGAGCCGTCCGCCCCTACAGGCTATCTTCCCACTCAAAGCGTGGCCGGAAATTCCGGCCACAGTTTCAACGGTCAGCGATATGTGTTTTTCCACATCACATGCGGTCTGCACCGCTGCCATTTCTTCCAGCTGACGATCCGCCAGAACGGCGGTTCCCGTCGTTCCCATTCCTCCAGCCGCGTCATTCCGTAGAGCTTTGCGTAAAACCGCTTCCTTTTTTCGCGTCGTTGGCTCATTCCTGCGCCGCCTCCATTTCCTTTCGCTCCTGCATAAAACCGTGCAGGAACAGCTCCAGCAGAGCGGCGGCGCGGTTGGTCAGCTTGGTAAAGTCCTTTTTGCTGATCTGGAGCTTGCCGGTCGTGACGACCTCCGTGTCCACGCTGCCGATAATCTGGATTGTCGGATTCGGCTCCAGCGTCTTTGAGCCGTCGTCCTCCACCCGGTAGAGCGGCGGCGTAGAGCGCTCCATGATGATCCGCGGCGGGTAAGTCTCGCCGTGGAAACTCGCGTCCCAGAATTGATTGTCGTAGTCCGCGACAAATTCATCCAGCTCTGACGCGAACAGTCCCATGATTCCTGCCATTTTTGTTTCTCCTTTCAGATTTCTTCGCACTCATTGGCGCGGATATTGATGCGTTTGCCGCCGGACTCGATCACGTAGCCCGGCGCTTTGAACATTGGGTATCGCTCCGCCCGGTATGTGGCTCCGATCCTTGGCTGGTATTCCGGCCATACCGGGACTTTGGCCGTTATGCGGATTCGGACGAGCCTGTGCGGCAGGCGCTTTTCGCCTTCCGGGCTCTCTGTGCGCAGACCCTCCAGCTCCTTTTCCAGCTCCCGGCGGCGCTGCTCCAGTCTTTCTGCCTGCACTTTCCCGCGGCACTCCTTTGAGCAGCACCTTGTCTCCATCGTGATCGCGCTCGGCACTTTGTAAAATGTGGCCCCGCAGACCTGGCAGACCAGCGCGACCTTGTTGGATTTGCCCATAGTTTCACACTCCTTCGTCTGGGGGCCGGTATTCCGGCCCCCGCAGGCAGGACGGGCTTTCACCGCCTGCGCACCGGCGCGCCGCGCTCGCTTGTCAAACGCTGCGCATTTCCGGGCGAGCCGCCCTTGACTGCCATCAGGCGGCTTTGTAAAAAAGGAGGCAAGCGATGCACGGGGCCTATGCGATACCCCGTGTGGGATGACGTTTTTGCGCACGTCTCACGCGCTTTCCCGGCGCACGTGCTTGAGGGAATTGCCGTGCGCCGGGTGCAAAGCCTGGGTTTCCTTCCGCAGCCGTCTCATGGCGGAGCGCCTGCGGCATAAGTCCGATAAAATATGGTTCCCCGGCAGATTGCCTATGTTTCCTGGCGGATATCCTTGTGGCAGAGTCCGTTCGCGCCCTTTACGAGCGGCAGCGCTCTGCGCCGCACCTGCTCATCCGGGTTCCAGCCGCAGTTCAGGCAGCAGGCCGTCGTGCGGTTCATGCAGGCGTTCCCGCTTTTCGGCAGGCCGCATGGCATTCCCGTCCGACATTCGTTTTTTTCTTCCGGCATGTTTAAATCTCCTGTATATCGATTCCGAATTTCGAGCGCATGAATTTCCGGTTGCGCAGATACTCCTTTGTCCGCGTCGGCTTGGACTTGACGTCCTCGACGACGAGCTTGCCACCGAATTTGTACGAAAAGTCCGCCGTGTACCGCATTTTGCCCTCGTCCATTTTCTTCCGCAGCAGCTTCGCGTACAGGGTGATTGTCAGCGTATCCTCTACCACACCGGCATTTGTCTTCCAGCGTGGCTTTGCCGTCAGCCCCCAGTTTGCATGGTTCCGGCTCGTGCCGATAGCCATGAGGATCTTTCTTGCGCGTTTTCTGGTCATTTTGCGCCCTCCATTTCCTGCAAAGCCTTCTCGGCTTCTTCGCGGGTTAAAAATACGGTTTTTCCGAATTTCTCGGTAAAGGTAACTCTCCCGCCGACCAGCTCAATGCACGGCGTCATATCGTCCGCGAAGTACATATCGCGTACTTCGTCCCGTGTGATGTGTGGTTCTCCGTCCCGGATAATGCGCCACACTGTATCGCCCACCTTGCACGGCAGCACGACCACGCGCCCGTCCTTGTCGGCCTCGGCCAGCTCTACGAGCCTGCTGATTGGCGTATTGTTGAGCGTTTCGAGATCAACCATGTGCTTTGCGGCCAGCGCAAGCTTAACCGTTTCCACTGCTTCCGGTTCAAGCCCCGTGTCCTCGAGGGCTTTCAGCCGTCCGTACAGATCGCGGGCCATCTTGCGGAAAATATCCTTGCAAAAGCCGTTGCTCGTCGGGCCGTTGATTAGCACGTTGAGCGTGCTGTCCCGGAACTGCTTCCAGTCGATTTCCTTGCCGCCGATCGTAGCGTGCAGAAATCGGTCTGTGTCCGGGTCTACGTTGATATTAGGGCTTGTCAATCTTTCCATAGTTCTTCCTCCACATACCGCCAGCTCTGCGGCGGGCGGGTGATTGGCTTTGGTTTTGCCTTGAGCGCTACCTCTACCTCATTTGGCACAGCGTAAAATTCCCGCAGTTCGCGCGGGGTGTCGTAAATCCTGAGATTGGAAATGTGCCAGCCGTACAATCCATTTGCGCCGTTTGCGTATTTTCGCATTTCCGCAGCAGACAAACACGTGTGTAAAACATCATCCTCGTCCAGCCAAAACCTGCTGTTTGAAAAAAGGTTCGTTACTCTGTTGCAGGTAAACTCTCCGATAATCTTGCCATTCCCCCGATATGCTCCGCCGCATTTAGCAGCCTTGAAAACATCCGCTATTTTATCAGGATGGAGAGACCGTTCCCTTTCCTTCAAAATCCAAAGCATATCAGCGCTCTGCGTGCAGTAAATGTAGCACTTAAACGGTGGGTTCATCTTCGGGCGCGTCTTGCGCACCTCAACGGTCTTCTGCCCGCTCATGATCTTCTGGGACCACATCGGGCGGATGCTGATCAAAACAGCTTTACTCATGCCTTGTCTCCTTCCTCCGTCGCTTCCGGCAGCGGCATCCAGTGGGTGACCTCCACGTCTTGCCCCCATGTATCAAACCATTCGCCGTATGCGTAATTTGCAATGAGTGCATCCCCGTCAGCATTTAGCGCAAGCTGCGGCATATCATACTCTGGCGTTTTTTCTGTCACGGAAATCCACCGCTTCTTCTCCCGCAGCGCCGCGTTCTCGGCGGTCAGACGCTCGATGGCTTCAGCGGCTTTTTCCAATAAATTCTCTTGGCAGCGCTGCTTATCCTCATGCATGGCGCAGCCTTTGCACTCGCCCTCTACGCAGCACCGCAGTGCCTGCACGGTTTCTTTATTCGTCACGTCTTATCCCCCACTTCCTTAATCGGCACAAGCCGCCATTCAATCCAGCCACGTTCCGTCCGTCTCTGCCTGCTCAGGTAATACTTCTGCGCCAGCTCATAAAGCCTATGGATGCAGAACGAATGATTCTCTTTGCAATAGTCGCCGTCCGACGCGCCCTCTGCATCAAAGTGTTCGCAGTCCGGACAGACAAAGGTTCTGCAAACCTCGCTGCACGCATCAAGGAATTCGTCCGCAGTCATACCCTCATCCTGATCAACATAATCCCACAGGAACGAAGAAACCGCATTGCACTCCGGATGCATCTTCCATCCGTAGCACATCCCGTCATAGACGATCGTCTGCAAATCGTATTCCGTCCCCTTCTTGATCTCCTCGCCGCACAAATGGCACCTGTGCGGCTTCCGCGCCCTTCGCGTCACCTCATGTAGCAACACCGGATTCATACATTCACCTCATCAAGCACCATCTGTCCCGGCAATACGCAGTCTTGCGGCTCCGGCTTCTTGCCGTTCTCTTTTTCCCGTCGCATGGCTTTGTACTCATTGTACTTTGCTCTGTAACGGTAGCTATCACCGAAGATGGCCCATGCCACCTTAACGACATTTGGCTCATACGGGCGAATCAGTTCCAGATCCGCTGCTGCTCTGGCAGATATTGCGCAGCCGCAGCAGCCCGTCCGTTTTAGCCCGTAGACTTCGTAGGCGTCCGAGTACTTCAAGCCATAGTAATTCTTGTACCATTGCTTGTCCGCATTGGATACGTAAAACAGCGGGCGTAGACGGAACGTGCCCTTGGCTGTTTCCGTGAAACACATACTGGAGCTGTCACCGCGCGGCACGGACCGCATACCGCCTTCGTCTCGTCGCTCACCGGTGATGATCATCTCGAACTGCTTTTCAATCTCGTGCGCGGGCTGCTTCTTGCAGATGTCGCAGCAGCGGTTGCTCACTTTGAATGGTATCGGGTTCTCCCGGATGAAATCTAGCATGTACTTGCTTGAATTGATAACCAGCTGAATATCCGGGCGTGGTTCGCCCTTTGAGTTGCAGCAGCAGAGGAAGTTGATCGTCGTTTCGCAGCCCGGATACCGTTCTTTCAGCTCCTGACGCTTCGCCGCCTTGTCTTCGGCGTTGTTGTATTCCTCGTGGATGCTCAGCGGGATTCCCTTCTTTTGCACGCCTTCCAGTCCGGCAGACATGATCTTCGAAACGAACGGCTGCCCGTATTCCCGCGTTGCCTGCACAATATTCTTCTTCGGGCGAACCGTCGTAATCTCCACGCCATAGCGCTCAGCCTGTTCCCGAACGTGCCTCCTTGTTGCGGCCATTTCTAGCCCTGTCTCGAAAAAGAAATACTTAATCGGAGGCAGATTAAATATCGTCCTGACGCTTTCGATCATGTGCAGCATGATGTCGCTATCACTCCCGCCGGAGTAAGAACACATCGCGTTTGGATGCTCCCGCAGGCGCTTTGCAATGATGCTCTGAATTGCCTGAAACTTCGCAGGCGCGTCAAAATCCGCATATGCTGGCCGTTCCGTATAAACAGAACTGCGGAACTCTCCGTTTTTAGCTTTCCTCATGTTCTGGTTCCTCCGTCTCCATCGTCGGCAGCTCGCCGCACATCCATACAGGCCCGCGCTTGCCCTGCTGCCCGCGGATGCTTTTCGTTGCCTCTTGCAAATATGAATTTTTCATGGTATACTCTCCTTGTACTTAACTTGTCACGGGGAAGTGTAGGCCTCTCCGCCCTCGTCCGGCTGCAACCGGTCGAGGGCATTTTTTATCCGATCAGGAACTCCGGCTTATAGTGTAGCTTCATCGCCTTGGCGTTCTGGTGGTATTCCGGCGCGCTCCACTTATAGCCCCAGTATTTGGCCGCCGTAAAGATCGCGGCCAGCTCGTCTCCCGCGCGTACCGTAATGCTCTGATTGCGGTATACGACGGCGTAATAATTTTTCCCGGTATACCCGGCCTGCGCGATCACGCACGGCCTGCGCGGTGCCCGCTCTCCCGAGCAATCGGTGCTATTTTGCCGCATACAAATGTCCCTT
>USIH01000067.1 GCA_900554705.1 uncultured Eubacteriales bacterium | reverse complement strand
AATCTATTTTGACGGTTACGGACTTTTTTGACAGTCTGCGGCGGAGAGTTCTCTCCGCCGGTCGCTTCCGTTAGATAGATACCGGACTGCGCGATCAGCTCCTCATGCCTGCCCCGCTGCACGATGCCCCTTGGTCGATCACAAGGATCTGGTCGGCATGGCGCACGGTCTTCAGCCGGTGCGCGATCATGTCGTCAAAGAGGCAGTTATCCTGTGACACAAAGGCCACCTGATCATAAAGCTCCGTTAGAGAAATATCCCGAAGATCATGACCACCCATGGTGATCACACCGTTTTTGACATTCCGGAAGCCAGCGAGCACTGCAAACAGCTATGGGGCGCGACGAAGAGAACGTCCGATCTTACGCTTGCAAATGGGGCAAAAGCCTGCTATGATGGCAGTGTCGAAACCGCCCGGTTCGTCGACCGGTGCATTTTCTCGGGAGGCAAGCAAATGAACGCATTTTGGGGGATCCTGATCCCGTTTCTCGGCACCTCGCTGGGCGCAGCGTGCGTGTTTTTTATGAAAAAAACGCTGGGCGAGCGCGTGCAGCGCGCGCTCACCGGCTTCGCGGCAGGCGTCATGGTCGCGGCGTCGGTGTGGAGCCTGCTCATACCGGCCATTGAGCAGTCGGCAGACATGGGAAAATGGTCGTTCGTTCCGGCTGCCGCCGGTTTTTGGATCGGCGTCCTGTTTCTCCTCACGCTGGATCACATCATCCCGCACCTGCACTGCAACAGCACGCAGTGCGAAGGGCCGAAGAGCCGCTTGCAGCGCACGACCATGATGGTTCTGGCGGTCACGCTCCACAACATACCGGAAGGCATGGCAGTCGGCGTTGTCTACGCCGGATTTCTCTCCGGCAGCGCGCAGATCACGGCGGCGGGCGCGCTTGCGCTCTCGCTCGGCATCGCCATTCAGAATTTCCCCGAGGGTGCAATCATCTCCATGCCGCTGCGCGCAGAGGGCATGAAAAAAGGCAGAGCCTTTCTTGGCGGAATGCTCTCCGGCGTGGTCGAGCCGATCGGTGCCGTTCTGACGATCCTTGCCGCGCAGCTCGTCGTACCGGCACTTCCGTACCTTTTGAGCTTTGCCGCCGGTGCGATGCTCTATGTCGTGGTGGAGGAGCTGATCCCCGAAATGTCGCAGGGACGCCACTCCAATCTGGGCACGGTCTTCTTCGCCGTCGGGTTCAGCGTTATGATGATCCTCGACGTTGCGCTTGGATAAAACACTACAGCGTGCCGAAAAGCAGTTTCGGCACGCTGATTTGCTGTAGTGCTATTTTCTCTGCCAGCCGGAAAACCGGCGTGACGGGCGGTAGTAAAGCAGGGCGATCAGGATCAAAAGCGAGGTCGCGGACAGGCTGATCGGATAGACCGTCATGATCGTGGCAAAGGTTCTGCTCTGCGGGAACGCAAACCGGATCCACGCGATCCGAATGCCGCAGACGCCGACGGTCGTCAAAAGCGCCGGAACAAGAGAAATGCCAAATCCGCGCAGGTAGCCGCTCATCACCTCGTAGAGCATACAGAAGGTATAGGAGGTAAAGACGATCACAAGGCGCGTATAGCCGATCCTGATGACCTCGGAGTCGTTGTTGAAGATCGCGAGCAGATATTTGCCCGTGAGCAGCACAATGGCGATCGCCGTTCCGGTCGCAATCAGATCCTCCAAAACACTCAGCAGCAGCGTCTTTTTACAGCGCTTGATCTGTCCCGCGCCGAAGTTCTGTCCGACAAAGGTCGTGCAGGCTTGGCTGAACGCATTGAGCACATCATAGGCGAATATCTCGACGGTGTACGCCGCGCTGGAAGCCGCGATGACCACCGTGCCAAGGCTGTTGATGGCAGACTGTATCACGATGTTCGACACTGCAAACACGGCGCTCTGGATACCGGCGGGAAGACCGATCTTCATGATCTGTCCGAACGACTTTGCCTCGATGCGCAGCGCGCGCCAGTGCACCTGAATAAACGCCTGCTTGGCAGTCAGGCGGCGCAGCAGCAGCAAGGAACTGACCGCGTTGGAGAGCACCGTAGCGATCGCAACGCCGTCAACCGTCATATGCAGCACCGCGACGAAGAACAGGTTGAGCAGCACGTTGAGCACGCCGGACACAGCCAGCGCGATCAGCGGCGTCTTGGTGTCGCCGACGCTTCGGTAGATCGCCGCCTCAAAATTATAGAGCAGAATGACGGGCATTCCCAACAGGTAGATCCGCAGATAGCGCAGCGCCAGCGGATAAACGTCTTCGAGCGGCACGTGCAGCGAGCGAAGCAGCGGCCCTGCGGCAAGCTCCCCCACCACGGCGATCAGCACACCGCCGAGCAAAGACAGCACAATGGAGGTGTGCACCGCCTTCTGTGCGCTTGCCTCGTCGGAGCGTCCGACCGCGTTTGCAATGACGACGTTCGCGCCCAGCGCAATGCCGATAAACAGGTTGACGATCAGGGCAATGATCGGGCTGTTCGCGCCGACCGCCGCAACGGCGATCGTTTTCAGTTCACCCGTAAACTTGCCGACCACCGCAATGTCGGAGGCATTAAACAGCTGCTCTAAAATGGCGGTCGCGGCCACCGGAAGTGCAAAGCGCGGCAGCTTGTTCCAGATCGGCCCATGCAGCATATCCAGCTGCTGCTTTGTTTGTGAACGCATGATCAGGCTTCTTTCTGTTTTTCTCGCGCAATTATAGCGCCGCCGTCATGGAATAGCAAGCACTTTTTCTCATTTTGAGACAAAAGAGAGCAAGAATGGTCGAGCAAACTACGCGGTCTTTCGGTACAATGATAGCACAGCAAAGGAGCGGCAGCTATGGAATGGATGAAGATCATCGGAAACGCGATTTCCTACATTGAGCGGCACATCACGGACGAACTATCCGTGCAGGCCATCGCAGCAGAGGTAAACGTCTCCCCCTTCTATTTTCAAAAGGGGTTTGCCATGCTCTGCGGCTTCACCGTCTCGGAGTACGTCCGCAGCCGCAGGCTGGCGCTTGCCGGAAACGATCTTGCGACAACGGACGAAAGGGTGATCGAGATCGCCATGAGGTACGGCTACGATTCCCCCGACAGCTTTACCAAGGCCTTTACGAGGTTTCACGGCGTAACGCCCGTTTCCGTGCGCAAGGACGGCGCGCTGCTCAAGTCCTTTGCTCCGCTGAAAATCCGTTTTTCATTAGAAGGAGGCTATCTTATGGATTACAAGATCGTAAACAAGGAGGCGTTCGCCGTACTGGCAGACGTGAAACGGTTCCCCTACGAGGGCGCAAAGTCGCTTGTGCCGCAGTTCTGGCAGGAGCACTTCGCGTCGGGCAAGGGCGCGGTCGTCATGGGCACCTACGGCATCAACATCGACGAGGCAATGGCTTCGGAAAACTTCGAATACCTGATCGCCGATCCCTATATCGAAGGGCAGGCCGTACCGGAGGGCTTTGAAAAGCGAACCATCCCCGCCTTTACGTGGGCAGTCTTCCCCATCGTCGGAGCGCTGCCGAACGCCTTACAGAATGCAAACACCCGCATTTTCACCGAGTGGCTCCCCGCGATCAGCGACTACGAGTTTGCTGCGGGCTACTGCGTGGAGTATTATGACGACCCGCGCAAGTATGAAAAAGGCACGATGGACGAGGCCTATACCAGCGAGATCTGGATTCCGATCCGGAAAAAGTAAGCAAGAGGCAGGCGACCAAGTGTCCCTGCCGGTAAGGATAATATAATTCAATTTCCTTGGAACAGGCATGATTTCGCTCATACCTGTTCCGCTTTTTTGGCAGACAGGGCGGCGGTTTCCACCGATTTCCATTCGAAACATGGCGTTAGCTTTTATAAAATTCGGAGCAATTCAGTTAGTGAACTAATTTGATAATCCGCGACGCCATTCGCAAGCTCAGCTCCTTGATACTGTGCAAGGCCGTTCTTTACCCAAACGGTTTTCATTCCAATCGCTTTTGCAGGGATAATGTCGTTATCAAGGCGATCACCAACCATAACACTTTCTTCTGCGGTACATCCTGCAAGTTCAAAAGCCTTTTCAAAGATTCTTTTGTCGGGCTTGGAATATCCAAGCTCTGCGGATGCGGCAATCACATTGAAGTATTGGTGCAAGCCCCAAGACTCTAAGCGTTCTGCCGCTCCAAACTTTTGGTTTGCGATAATGCCGAGCTTATAGCCCTTATTGGCCAGAGCCGACAATGTGCTATGTGCATCCGCGTATGGAACTTCATCTTCCGAGTGCCACGGGGTTTTTGTCAATCGGAAGTGTTTGATAGCGGCAGAGTTTCCGTCAAGTCCCTGCATGGCAAGAGCAATACGAACATCGTCAAATTCTTTGAAGGTGATATTTGTTCCGGCAATCATTTCACGGACACGGTGATCGTATGCTTCGGTTTCATCGACGAGCGTTGAGCCAACATCAAAGAAAATCCAATTGATCATTTCTTTCGTCCTTAACAAAGTGCTTTACCGTATTCGTTGGATTTTTTAACTCTGTTCTGAAGAATTCTGGATACATCTTAACGTCCTCGTCGAGTGCAACCCAACGAAGGTGCTCCTTGCTGTTCTCTTCCGTGAAGCACTCGCTGGTCGGCGCAAAAGCATCCGGCACTTTCATATAGAAGAAAAACGAAATCTCATAAATCAGCTTGTTCCGATTGGAAGGCGCATCGCCATAGAAATAGTTTTCATGCACAAAGCCAAGGCGGTCAATTTCCATCTGAACGCCCGTTTCTTCAAACACTTCACGAACGACAGCTTCTTCTGCCGTTTCACCGAATTTTACCCTGCCGCCAACGGAGTAGAGATAGTCTCTGTCATTGCCAACCATCAAAAGCTTCCCATCTTTCATGATGATCGCTCCGGCACGAATATTCAAAATCCCATTGTCGCAGGCAACGCACATATCTTTGTTCATGGTTCCTTCTCCATTTCGTTGTCCCTCCGTCAATGTCGATTATACTGTTGTCGCTGAACCACAACGCAACCGCTATCCATATCGAGCAAACAGGCAACCAGCGTGGCGAAAGTTATCGCCGTGAAGCGCCAACATTTCGTGCCTAAAACCTGATTTTTCAATTCGTACAGTGGCGCGCTTACTCTACATCGAGACACTTGCTGTCTTATCGGCACGTGGCAAACCACCTGTCTTTTGCTTACCTATTCTCCTAAAATCGGCTGGCCGTATTTGAACAGCGCCGCGTTAATTTCAAAAATATCATAGATCCGGTGGGTGATGAAATACTCCACGATCAGGTCAAACTGATTGCTGGGGGAAAAGGCGATCTCCGCGCGGGCAAGGAGATCCAGCGTCGTCGGAAGATCCAGCTCTAACGCGATGGCAAAAGCCACCGCCGTTTTCTTTTTGGGCGTGTAGTCCTTTTTGCTGCGGATGCGGGAGAAGAGCTTTCGGTCGATATTCGCCTTTTTATAAACCGCTACGTCGTCCATGCCGCTCTCGTCGATCAGGCGGAACAGCCGCTGCTGAAACGTCTCTCCCCTGCCTCTCACAACCTCGTCCAGCGTTTTGGTCGACACGCGCGCCGTCCGCGCGCCGCGTTTCGGTGCGGCGGTCTCGGTTTGCATGGCACACGGCATCGGCATAGAGGCGCTAATGCCCCTGTTTGCCCTTCCGCCGTACTCCGCCTCGCACAGCAGGGATGCTTCATGCTCGTCGATGTACCGCTCGATCCCGCCGACCAGACCCTCGGCCAGCTCCAGCGCTCCCCTGTCCAGCACGACAAGGATCACCCGCATTTCATGCGTCAGCAGGAACCTTCCGATCTCCGAGAGCGCGATATTGAGCGCCTCGCCCTTCGGAAAGCCATAGGAGCCGGAGGCAATGAGGGAGAAGGCAACGCTTTCACACTTCAACGCCGCTGCGAGGGCAAGCGTGCTTTCGTAGCAGGCGCGCAGGGTGTCCCGCTCGCCGTGGCGACCGTCGACCCATCGCGGAGCCACCGTATGGATAAGATACTTGGCCGAAAGGGCGTAAGCCTTGGTATAGGCCGCCTGTCCCGCCGCAATCTCCCCGAGCTTTTTCCTCTGCACGAGCAGTTTTTCCGCTCCGGCCGCGGCATAGATCGCCTGCTCCGCACCGCCGCCGATGCACGGCTGCGGGTTGGCCGAATTAACGATCGCATCCGCCCTCACCTTTGTAATATCGTCTCTGATGATCTCAAAGGGCACTGCATTTCACCTCCGACTGCGTCGTTTTTTATATTATAAAGCACGCACCGCCCAATTGCAAGTTTTCAGGCGGCAATACATTCGAACGCTTCCCGCGTTGACTTTTCCCGCAAGTTGATGATACAATAAATGCGGTGAGACCATAGGAATTACCACCTTGTTGCACCGTCGGATGATACCATTCTGCACCCGCAACAAATAGAAAAACCGCTGAAAACGTAGTGTTTTCAACGGTTTTCGGATGGTCCGAGTGACTGGATTCGAACCAGCGGCCTCTTGAACCCCATTCAAGCGCGATACCAAACTTCGCTACACCCGGATGTTCCCTTTGCGCTCAGATATAGTACCACAGCTTCCGCTAATTTGCAAGTCTTTTTTTTACTTTTTTCACACCGGAGGATACAAAATGCACATTGCCACGTATTATTGCAACGACCCGTCCGCGCCAAAGCCAAACAGCCCCATTCACATCGGGACGAACGTCTATCTGGAATGGGACGGGCGTCTCCTCTTGGAGCAGCGCTGGGACTGCGGCCAATGGGGGCTGATCGGCGGCCGCCTTTGTGACGGTGAGCGCGAGGTGCACGGCATCGCGCGCGAACTTCGGGAGGAAACGGGGATCGTGCTGCCGGAGTCCTCGTTTACCTGCCTCGGCCTGTGCGACGGCGAGCGCATCGCCGCCTATCGCGACGGCACCGTTTGGAAAATGCTGATCGTGCTCTTTCGGGCGGTACTGACGCAAGAGCCGCGGTTGCAGCTAAGCCGCGAATCGGGCGCGCTGCGCTTTTTCTCCTATGAAGAGCTGCGCACGCTCGACCTTGTTATCACGCATCGAGATCTCATTCTTGCATGGCGTCCCGCGTCTGCGTGAAAAGGCGCAGCGCCTTGGCCAGAAAGTCCGGCGTGTTTGCCTCCGGCGCGTCCGCGAGCAGGCTCTTCGGGTGCGAGCGGATCGCATCGAGCAGCGGCGTGGAGCGGTCGCGCACGGCAACAAGGACGCGGTAGTCCCCGTCCAAAATGCGGAACACGGCTCTTTGAAATTCCGCCGCGTCCCGCTCCATCACGCCGACCTCATCCATGAGCACGAGCGCGCCGCGCGGAATATCGGAAAGCGCGGCAACGCCCACCGACTCAAACACCGCCGGTTCTGCCTGCGCGTGACACTCCCGACAAAAGCCGATCCGGTTTTCTTCCGTATAGGCAAGGGGCAAACGGCAGGGATGCAGGTAGACCGGCGCATTGCTCCCAAAGGGCAGCTTTTCCGTCCAAAAACCATATGGCGTTTCCTGTAGGGCGCAGAGAATGCGGCGGATCGCGGTGCTTTTGCCGCTTCCGCTGTGTCCGTTAATGACGATGTTCATATTGCATCACTCCGAAAGACATAAAGGTTCATCGTGCGCAGCTGCGGAAAATACAGGGGGAAATCGTCGCGTCCGGTCGCAATGAGCCGCGCGGCAACGGCCTTTTCCTCCGGCGGTGTCGTGCTATTGTTATATAACGTGAAAAATCGCATTGCCTCGGTCATCGTGCGGAACGGCTGTCCAAACTCTATGGACAGCGTTTGTTTTTCATGAGGAATGCTCCGCAGCACGCGCGGCATATCGTCCGTGCGGTGGCAGTTCTGTGTCTGTCCGATGGAAAAACGGTGCTCGGCGCAGCTGCGACGGATAACGATCGCCGTCCCGCGACAGTGCGCACGCACCAGACGCACGATCTGTTCCGTGCCGCCGAAGTAGTGAAACAGCATCCCGTCGTAGACGCCGTCAAGCGTCCGGATGTCCGCGCAGACCGGACGCACATTGGGCGGCGCGGTGCGTACCAGTTCTTCGATCACCGCGCTGTTTCGGTCGACCGCCGTCACAAAAAAGCCGCGCTGCACCATTGCCACGGACAGGCCGCCGATCCCGCAGCCCGCGTCGCACAGGTGCGCGTCCTTTGGGAAATACGGAGAAAGGAGCGCCGCGAGACGCTTGAAATAGCCGCAGTACAGGTCTGCATCGCGGGCAAATTCGATCTTCTCGCGGCTCCAATTCTGCATCACTCCGCCCTGCATCGGATCATTTCGGCGGCGATGCTGATGGCGATCTCCGCCGGTGTCTGTGCAAGGATCGGAAGGCCGATCGGCGCATGGACGGAGGCGATCACCTCTTCGCTGATGCCCGCCTGACGGAGCAGCTCCTGCGTCCTTGCGATCTTATGACGGCTGCCGATGCAGCCGACATAGCGCAGCTTGTGGCGCAGCACCTGCTTGAGGACGTCGAAATCGCCCTGATGCCCCGGCGTCATAATGACCACATAGTCATTCTCCGTCAGCGTCACGCTGATCTGCTTATAGTTTCCGTAGATGACCTCCTCCGCCTGCGGGAAGAAGTTCCCGTTCACAAGCTCTTTGCGGTTGTCATAAACCGTTACGCGGAAGTCTACCGAAGCAAGGACGGGCACGAGCGCCTGCCCGACGTGACCGCCGCCGAAGAGATAGACGCGGCCTGCGCGCATGAGCGGCTCGGCATAGACAAGCGGCTCTCCTTTGCGCAGCACGGCGCGCGCACAGAAAAGCTCGGGATCGGACGCTGCGGCATCGGCGTCAAGGATCTCAAAGGCCTCGACGCTTCCCTCCCGAATGCGCAGGTAGAGCCAGCTATTGGCATTTTGCGAGAGCGCCGTGCGCATGGCATAGAGCTTGGGAAGCTCGGCGGCGGTCAAGAGCTGATAATAAATGGTCACATTGCCGCCGCAGACCATGCCGATGGAATTGACCTGCTCGGGCGCAAGGCCGAAGGCACGGACGGCAGTCTTTCCGGTCTGAAAAATCTCCATCGCTTCGCGCGCGGCGATCATCTCGACCTTTCCGCCGCCGACGGTGCCGCAGGTCGAACCGTCCTGAAACACCGCCATGCGCGTTCCCGCGCCGCGCGGGGAGGAACCGGAGCTTGCGATGATCGTACAGAGGACGACCTTCTCCCCCGCTTCGATCGCGCGGATCATCTTTTCCGTAAGCTGTTTCATAACACCCTCCTACCTCGTTTTTTTCATCATACCCCACAACGGTCGAAAAAGCAAACAAAAAAGCGTCCTGCCGTTAGGCAGGACGCTAAAATTCGAGAATGCGGAAAATCAATAGCCTCTTCTCTTGTTTTTACGAGCAGCTTCGGACTTCTGCTTCCGCTTGAGACTCGGGCTGACGTAGTGCTCACGCTTCTTCACTTCGGCGATCACACCGTCCTTCTGGCAGCTTCTCTTAAAACGCTTCAGAGCACTTTCCAGAGACTCGTTCTCCTTGACACGGATTTCAGACATTGATTTCCCTCCCTCCGACGCATCCGGCTCAATCCAGGATGCTTTCAGGGCCGTTTTCGGCAACAATCATTATAGTGGGGGGCGAAGAAAATGTCAAGCATTTTCTTCTATTTTTCTTCATTTTTCTTTACTTGACGATCAGATTGACCAGCTTGTTCTTCACAACGATCGTCTTGATGATGCTGCCGCCCAGTTTTTCGAGGAAGCGCGCGACCTTTTCGTCAGCCGTCGCCGCCGCGACCACCGCGTCGTTATCCAGATCCGCCGCAACGCGGATGCTGCCGCGCAGCTTGCCGTTGACCTGCACCGCCATCTCCACCTCGTTGTCCTTGCACTTCTCTTCCTCATAGGAAGGCCACGCAGAAACGGAGCAGATGCCCTCAAAGCCGTGCTGCTGCCAGATCTCGTCGCAAATGTGTGGGGCAAAGGGGCTGAGCAGCTGGAGCAGGGTCTTCAGCTCGCCCGCATTGCAGCCGTTGTCGGACAATGTGGCCGTCAGCGTCATCAGCGCCGCCAAAGCGGTATTGCCCTTGAGCGCGTCAATGTCGCTCGTGACCTTCTTGATGGTCTTGTGGAGGATCGCTTCGTTCGCGGCGCTGTAGCGCGTCTCAGGATCCGTAACGCTCTCTGCAAGGTTCCAGACCTTATCCAAGAAGCGCTTGCAGCCCTTAACGGCATTTGCAGACCACGAAGCCGCCTTTTCAAAGTCGCCGATGAAGATGATGTAGGTGCGCATCGTGTCGGCGCCGTACTGCGCGATGACGTCGTTGGGGTTAATGACGTTGCCGCGCGACTTCGACATCTTGATACCGCCCTCGCCTAAGATCATGCCGTGGCTCGTGCGCTTTGCATACGGCTCCTTCGTCGGGACGACGCCGATGTCGTAGAGGAACTTGTGCCAGAAGCGGCTGTAGAGCAGGTGCAGCGTGGTGTGCTCCATGCCGCCGTTGTACCAGTCAACGGGGCTCCAGTAGGCAAGCGCCTCCGGTGAGGCAAGCGCCCGATCGTTGTGCGGGTCCATATAGCGCAGATAGTACCACGAAGAGCCGGC
>USIH01000066.1 GCA_900554705.1 uncultured Eubacteriales bacterium | reverse complement strand
TATTCAATGAGCATGGCCTCATTGGTTTCCCACAGCCATGCGGGGAAGCCCACCTCGAAGCCCTCCTCAAACAGGCCGCCGACATAACCGAGATATGCCGCGCCAAACATGGTCATTGGAAAGTCGATCCTGTCCCGCAGCCATCCAAGCGAGGTCTCTGCCTCCTGTGAAAACCCGTATTGTACCGGCTGTGTGTCTGACGCCTCGTCGCGTGACGTGCGATCACGCATATCATTTTGCAATGGAGCTTCCTCCGGCTGCTTTTCAGGCGTTTTTTTGTCGGGTTTTGTAGGCATTTTTACCTTATCTGTACTTGTTCTCGATTCGTTAGGCTCTGTTTGCGTCTTCTGTACACAGGCGCAAAGCGACAGCAGCAGAACCAGTGCCAGCAACAGCGCGAGTATTTGTTTGTGTGTTGTTTTCATAGCCGCTCCTTTCAGAATTTTCCGCTTCGGCCGGAACCGCCGCCGCCGGATTCGCTGTGACTGCTTCCGCTGCTGGAAGAGCTGCGCTCGATCTTCCGACTGGAGGTCGTCTTATGGGTGAAATGATCTGTTTGCTCCGTAAGCCGGAGTCCCGCGGAGACGTAGGCGTTCGCGGTTGCTTTTTCTGATACAGTGTCCATTTTCTGCCATATTACAGCGACGGCCACGGCTGCTGCCAGCAGGGAAAGACCGATCACGATAAGGAGCGGATAGAACAAGCTTGCCCGGACGGGCTTTCCTGCGGAAGCCTTTTCCAGATAGACGCTGCATTCTTTGACGTAATCCTCAAAGCCGCCGTACCAGTCGTTCTCACCGAAATTGTCGAGGAATACCTTTTCCAGTTTCTGCTGACCATAGCTGTTGAACGCATACTCGCAGCGTGAGCCGTAGCAGAACATTGCCCAGTCGCGATCATCCATGCTGAGCAGGAGCATGATCCCGTCGCGGTTCGGGCCTTCGCCCATAGTGTATTCATGGTAGATGGTGTAGGTTGCCTTATAGACGCCTCCGGAATGGAAGTCCCGATAGTCCTCTACGGTTACGATATAAACGCCGATACCATATTTTTGAGAGACGCTTTCCGCCATCTTTTCCAGCCGGGCGTTTTCGCCTTCGCTGAGAAGCCCGGCCGCGTCCGTCACATAACGGAGCTGCGCGCCTGTCTGCTCAGCCGCAGTTACACTCACGCAGAATACAAACGCCAGCATAAATGTCAGCAGGAGACAGCATATTCTTTTTTTCATGTCTCAGCCCTCCCTAACGCGCCAAAAGCAGCAGCGCAGTCACGCTGATGGCAATGAACAACGCCGCGATTGCCGCGAACAGACCGACGACCCGTTTCGTGCTGACGGGAAGTTTGCCTACCAGCTTGCCCGTTTGGCCGTTCATGGCAAAAAGGAAATCCTTTCCCTCCCATTTTGTACTCAGGAGCCAGACGGGAAGCAGCGCGTAATGCACCCTGCCACGCTTCAGGTGGATATCTCGACTTGTTTCATTACAGGAGGTATAGCCGGTTACAGTGCTCTGCAGGGCAGCGACCAGCGAGCCTGTGCAGCGCTTGTCTGCCCGCTCCCGGCTTTCTTCAATGCTTACATCATATTTGTCTGCCAGAAATCCGGGCAGATACGCCGTAGAAAACGGCTTGAGATCTGCATAGTCATACGGTTCGATGGAGTCCATGTAATCATCCGGCATTTTGCTCGACGCGTCCACCGGGATCTTTTCAAAGGCAATGGAGCCTGCGCGTCGCACATCATAGTGGCTTGTCTCCGTAATCTCATAATCTCCTGAGGTGTAGGTATGTACCTGCGTAGCATGGAATTGCGCACTTCCGCTGGCCTCGCCGTCGTACATCCAGAAAGGTACATACACACCCTTGATCTCCTCCAGATGGTTGGCTTTGGAGAAGGTCGATGGCAGCAGAGGCTTTTTGAGATAGTGCTTCTTCAGCGCCTTGATGGCGTCCTCCTTGCTCAGCTTGAAGGGAAGCACAAAGTCGGGCTTCAAAATGCCGGCGAACTGCCCCGGAATCACTGACGGATTTCCGCAGTATGGGCAGGAGGTGGCTGCGGTCGTCGCGTCGCAGAGCAACTCCGCACCGCACGACGGGCAGCAGTAGGCTTTCATGTCGGCCGCATCCGCGCCCCAGTCCTCGCTCAGACCGGAAGCATCCCAGTCATAGCCGTCTGCGGCAGTCTGTTGTTCTTCCGCTTCGGCAGATTTTTGAGCCGCTTCCGTTTCTGCCTGCTTCTGCGCCGCTTCCGCCGCTTTTGCTTCTTTTTCCGCGTAGAACGCTTCAATTTCTGCGATATCGAAGCTTGAGCCGCAGTAATCGCACTCCAGCCTGCCGGATTCTCCTACAAAATGGAGCGGTCCCGTACAGGCGGGACATTGATAATTTGTGATTTGTGTTGCCATCTAAGTTCCTCATTTCTCAGACCAGTGTTACAGCCCACAAGGGCAGATTGCGGCGCCGAACACAGTTATGATCGTGTTATTCCGGATATGTCCCGCAGGCTCACTGCTTGTGATAGATCGTGTTCGTGTCTCTTATGACGTTTTCTTCCGAATCGTACAAGACGCACATATCCGCCGCCGCATGGTCGCTGTTTCCCAGCACGATCTCCTGCAGGTGCTCCGCCACGTCCTCACTGTATTCTCCGCCGAAATACGGCGTCTGAAACGCGGACTCGACGCACAGCTCCCAGCCATTCCATTTCTGCTCCGTTTCGTCGAACCACAGCTCCACCGCACGCAATTCGCTCCCGTCTGCGTCCGTGGAAAACACATATTTTTGCAGACCATCCTCGGAGATCCACGTGCCCTCGAGCAGCGCAAAAACATCGCGTGTCTGCTCATGCTCGGCGCTCTCCCGCTCTGCCTGCGCCTGCCGCTCCGCATCGCTGTAATACCGCGCCTCGTCGCCCATCGTCATCATACCGTAGTCCAGCCAGAACGTATCCGCCAGCCACGCAAACTGCGGAGAGTCCAGATAGCGCAGATGATAGACCGTATCGTGGTCTTTATCCTCAATCGTGAGTCCGCTGATTTGTTCTGCAAAATCCGCCTGAACTGTCAGAACGCCGTTTTGAAAGGAATATTCAAACTGATCGCCCAGATCTTCAAAATTCGCGTCGTAGCAGCGGATGGGCGTGTCCTTGAACTGCCCGCCGCGGTAATAGAGCTTCATGACCCCCGGGCTGTAAACGGTTTTTTTGATGTGGAAGTCGTCAAAAAGGACCGCCGTCTCCGGGTACTGATAGGTGTCAACGCCGCCGCAGGCGGTCAGACCGAGCAGCCCCATCCACAGGCCTGCCATGAGGAAGAACGCTTTGCGCTTCACAGCAGCTTCTCCTTATTTTCGTGAATTGCCGGATTCTCCCGCTCCAAATTGGGGCGGGAGCCGGTTTTTATACAGTTTTTCAGAAGGATACCTCCCTTACTGGAACGTCATGTTGCTGAGAATGATGTCCGGCATCGTTCCCGGGAAGCAGTCCATATTTCGCAGACCTATGGAGAGCGCACGGCTATCGTCGAGCTGCGCGATATACTGGATCCATTCGTAGCCGATGTGCTTATAGGTGCGGCCGTGGAAGGTGATGCCGCCGATTACGCGGTCCTCGATATCCTGATAGTTTTCGAAGTCATCCTTGTAGAAATCAAATTTTTCAACGTTCTCTCTTACCTCAAACTGGATGGTGCCCGCACCGAACGCTGCGGGATTGTCGTTTTCTACCAGACAGCGCTTTCCCTCGTTGAACGACCAGCCGGATACCGGGATCTTCGTCATGATCTTGACCTTCACATCGTCTTGTGCAAACTGGGTGACCTCTGTGGAGAAGTCCTTCATCTCGGCGTTCGCAGACGCTGCCCTGTTTGCCTCGGCGGCTTCTGCCTTTACGATGTCAAGATACTTTGCGATGGCCTCTTTGCCGGAGAAGCCGCTGGTATTGTAGGCACTTACCGTATAAACGCCCGACTCCTTTTCTTTGAAATTGACGTAGATGAAATGGGAGTCATCGTCCGCAGAGACCCATTCGTAGTAGCGGTAGTTCGCCCCCATGTGGTCGCTGTACTCTTCTTTGACAAACCGGCCTTTTACGCCGAAGTAGGCAGCAATATCATCGTAAGTTGCGTCGAAAATATTCCTATTGACCTCGTTCATCCAGACGTAGCCCTTCTGTACCTGCTCCTCAGTCACGATGCCGTCTCCGGCGGATGCCATAGCATCCGCCGGGGTGAGTGGAGCGCTTTCTGTCGGAACAATTCCTTCTCCGATGGCGTCCGGCATGGCAGCGCCTGCGTCGATCAGCGGCAGATACCAGTCGGTATAGCGGTAGGGATATGCATCCTCCTCCATGTCCTCCCAGTAGAGCCCCCACGGGCGCAGATAGATATCGTAGTGGAACTTGTCGTCACCGTCTTCATAGTCGCCGCTGATCCAAATCATGTCGTCGTACTCCAAACGGCCGGGGTCAACGACCCAGTCCCCACGCTCCAGCGCTACGTTTGTGAACCAGCCGTCCTCGGACATCACCGTGCCGTGCTCACCGGTTCCGGCCTCGTTCAGGCGGATCGTCGCCGAAGCCATGGGCTCAGCCCTGGTGAAATCCTCGTCCCAAAGCGTGACAGTACCCGTGTAATCTGCGTCAATGTCGATTGCGCCGCAGATATCCCACCACTGTCCTTCCATACTCTCGTAATATCCGGAGCAACCGGTCATTTTCCACCAACCGTACCATTCGCCGTTCCACCAATCGAGCAGTGTGTCGTCGGTCGGATCAGGCAATGTGGTTTCCGGCTGCGTATGGGAGACCGTTTTCCGGCTGAGCGTAGATGGGTCGATGGTGATCGTGCCGTTTTTACTGCCGAGCATTTCCTCAAAAGTTGCTTTGACTTCGCCGGTCGTGTCACGCAGCACGTAAGCAGTGCGCACCTCCAGCGTTGCGCCCGGCGCAATCTCCGTGAACTGGTCGGCGATCACTGTATCAAAGGTCTCACTGTCGGCAAAGACAGCTGCGACCTCCAGCTCTGCGCCGTTCTGCATAAAGGTTTCGTCTACGCTCCAAAGATATGAGGCATTTTCCTTACTGTTGTTTGTAAAGTCCAGCGTCAGGACGATCGCGTCGTTTCCGTCCGAATCCTCCATGATGCACGCGCTCTTGTAGAGCAGCTCATAGTCACCGAGCTTGATCAAATTGTCTGCCGCCTTATCCTTATCGGAGCCTGCCCCCTTATTCTTGCCGCAGGCGGTGAGGCTGAACAGCACCAGCACTGCAAGAAGCAGGCATAGGAGCCTGGTCTTTGCTTGTTTCATAATTACCTCCCGTTCCTTCAGGGATGCACAAATTTACCGATCACCAGAAAACAACATGCGATCCCGGCGAAAACACGAGTGCATATCTGAGACATTTTTTACGTTGCTTCTATTCGCGTCGGCTTCTGTGCAGCTTATTTTTTTGCAAAGGTGCCGCTGATGCCGTAGCCGGAGTTCTCCTGTAGGGTAAGGCTGCTTCCATCCACAGAGAATGTGTATACAGACGGCTTGTCCCATGTCTCCAGCGTCACCGTAAGCTGGTCGCCGTCGATGGAATAGGTGCCGCTCTGCTTTATATAAGCATTCTCCATGGTGCATTTGCCTTTCCCGTTGAATGTCCAGGTGATCGTGCCGTCATATTCGAAATCCGCAGACCATGTTCCGGCGAGCGCATCCTTGCTGCCACAGGAGGCAAGCGTCAGAAGTGCAGCTACGATCAAAAGCAATACTACATACTTTTTCATTATTTCGTGTCCTTTCTTCTTTGAAAGCGTTTGACGGATCGGTTTCCGCTTACCGCGCTGCCGCAGTATCCGCAGCAGTCGCTTGCGTTCGCGTGGTTGTCGCGTCACGGCTGAGGCAGGGGACAGCCGTTTGTGTGCGGTCTCCTGCTCAATCTCCTCGCCGAGCGTTTTGTAATTGCGGTGTTCAGCATTTGTTATGCCCACGGGTCTTCCGCCGCAGGGATGCGAATACCGCTGAGGATGCTGGAATATTCCCAAAGGAACCATTCGCCGGTCGAGGCCTTCTGACGCAGCTTCATGGGCCGCGGCGAATCCGCGCCCGCCGTTTTCAGGAAGACACGCAGATAGCCCGGCTCCATATCCTGCGCTCTGGGGTCTGCCGTCACGTTCAGCGTGAACGGCACGCGTGGCTGATACCCGTTTTCGGGCGTTGCGCCTTCAAAATACGCAAGCGGCAGATAGGATTTGCCGCGCAGCCGGTCGCGCAGGAACTGAGCGTCATACGGCGTCATGGGCTTCGGACCGCGCAGAAGGTTCATTGCGGCGGTGCCCGCATCCTTATCCCGATCAAACAGCGCCAGCGCGCACAGAAACAGGGCGCAGATGCGTTCCGGCTGCCGTCCCTTGGCGGCGAGCAGTTCAAATTCCGGCAGATTTTCCGGCATTTTTTGAATTAAGACCTGCAATGCAATCTCTCCTTATACTGTAAAGTAGCATATCTCTGCATCGGGGCTACGGGGTGTGCGCGGCGGATGTCCCGCCGCGCACACTCTCGGTCAGGCAACCATTGCGCGGTAGATAAATGTGACAATCTGCGCACGGGTACACCTTGCTTCCGGGCTGAAGGTGGTGGCGCTGGTGCCGTTGGTAATGTTCTTCTCGACTGCCCAGAAAACGGCGTCCATGTAGTAGTCCGATGCGATGTCCGTGAACGGGTTGTTGGTCTCGCTGGCAACCGGTTCGCCCTTGCTGCGCCAGAGGAAGGTAACGATCTGCGCACGGGTGCAGTTTGCATTCGGGCTGAAGGTGGTGGTGCTGGTGCCGTTGGTGATATTGTTTTCCACGGCCCAGAGCACGGCCTTCTCATAGTAGCTGCCGGGCGTTACGTCCTTAAACGGCATATTCGTCGTTTTCGGCTCCGGCTGACCCGATGCGCGCCACAGGAAGGTCACGGCATGCGCACGGGTGCAGGTGCCCTCGGGGTCAAAATGCGTCGCATCCACGCCGGAGGTAATGCCGTTTGCCACCGCCCACAGCACCGGGTCGTAATAGTACGCGCTCTCGGCAACATCGACGAAGGGGTTGGTCGGAGTTGCTCCTGCCTTCGCAAAGACCGCCTCGATGGTATGGTTGACCGTGACATTCTTGAAGGTATACGACGTCACCGCGCCGACATTCGCTCCGTCAACCAGCACCTTGGACACGGTGTAGCCGGCGTTCGGCTGGATGGCAAAGGTCTGATCCGCGCCCTTCTTGACCGTAACGCTGCCGGAGGGCGTGATCATGCCGTTTGCACCCGCCGTGGCCGTGATCACGGGGTCCTCCTGCACGGGGGTGCCCGTGGCGGTCATGGCCTCGGACCAGAAGAACTTTTTCTCCCAGTCCAGCTTGCACGTCGTGTCGTTGAGGTAGAACTTGGCGCCCTTCGCGACCCCGACGCCGCTAAGGTCATAGGAGACATAGATAAAGCACTGGTATTCGCAGCTCTCGCCGTCCGACGTTTTTCCTGCCCGGAAGGCAAAGGGCTTATCGGAATAGTACTTCCAGTCGTCATAGCACTTCAGCCAATCGACGCGCTCGAGCTTCATGTACGGCGGCAGGCCGTCGATCTTGCAGTAGTCGCTGCCCGGCGCGGGGCTTTCGCCTGCGACAGGCGCCTTCACGGACAGATTCAGGCTGGTCAGCTCGAGCCGGTTCAGCCAAAGGCCGCCGAGATTGGTGTCGGTCTTGTCGTGCAGCTTATAGCATGCGCCGGCGCTGATGTTGTCCATGTCCATCCAGTCGTCGTTCCAAATGGCCTCCGCCCATTTTCCGGGCTTCCACTCCTCATTGGCATATTTCAGCTTTCCGGTGCCGCTGCGGAACACATAGCCGGGCTTTGCCTCGACTGTGCAGTAGAGATAATAGGGAGCGCCGGTCTCGTCGAGCAGCTCATCCGGCCACAGGAAGCTGTCATAGATGGTAGAGCCGGAGGAGCGGATGTATTCGCTGACCTTCTTGACGGTGATGGTGTATTTGCTCGGCTCATACGACTCCATGTAGATGTCATTGACGCGATTATAATAGACCAGACCGCGCACGATGCCCTTTGCCTCGGTGATCAGCTCGCACTCCTCCGCCTCCACGCCGACGACGCAGGTCTGACCGCTGTCCGTGCTGTAGAGCCACTTCGCCGTGATCTTGTTCGCGCCGACGACGTTGAATTTCGTTTCACTTGTCAGGTAGAAGCCTTCCTTTGCCTTCAGAACCACGGTCTTGTTGCGCTTGGCTCCGTTGTCCGCCCAGTTCACCTGACTGGAAACGGTGCAGCTTTCGTCGTCGGAGACGGTAATCGGGCTGTCGGTCGCGGCGGACGCGGCGATCAGGTCGCCGTCCTTCACCGTCAGCGTGACCTCGGGAATGGCAACATCGGTCTCCGACATCATCCGGTAGCGCATCAGGAACATATTGGAAGCGCCGCTCAGTCTCAGCGGCTCGCCGTCCTTATAAAGCTCGACGGTGATCCCCAGCTTCTGCACCTCCGTCTGGTAGCTATAGCTATTCACAGGGATAGTCTGAAACAAGAGATTGTTATTGTAGCTGCTGGCGGTAACGGGATAATCCGTACCGTTGAGCGTGTAGCTGATCTTCTGTCTGTAGCCTGCGTCCTTCATCGCCTGCGGCAGGGGGACCCAGTAGAACCGGAGTTGCTTTTTCGGACTGAGCGCGTACAGCGGAGCGCCGCTGTAGCCGCCCGTCACGTCCATCTGGTGCGGCACATAGGCCGGCGCACCGTTGACCTCCACCTTGACCAGCCCGAAGGCGTTGGTGCAGACGTCGGTATAGGCCGTGCCGCTGTAGGACGAGAAGGCGACGCGCTTATAGTCGTCAAGGTTCTTGGTCGACAGGGCGATGAGGTACTCCTTCGAGATGGAGTTTGCCATGTATTCGGTCTTGACGTCCTTCTGACGGTAGATCAGGCGGGGCCGCTCGTCGGGGCGAAGCAGAGCGGTCCTCTCCGGGAACATTGCGGCAAAGGCAAGGTTTTCCGGGGTCTGCTCGCTGCTGCTGAGCGCGAAATTCTCCGTGAAGAAGCCGCGGCCAAAGCTGCCGCCTTGGATGCTGATGGGGAAAGACCGCCCCAGCGTGATGGTCTCGCTGCCCTTTTTGACGACAATGCCGCCCTTGAATTTTCCGCCGTTGATCACGGCCTTCGGCTTGCTTTTCCCGTCCGTTCGGGCGGCGTATGTGAAGCCGACCAGGCCCTCAAATTCGCCGCCGTTGAATTCGGCCTTGCAGTTGGACGACAGCAGGGCGGAATAGACATAGGGAATGCCGACCATCGGGGAGATGGCGTCGACCTTGCCGCCGTTAAAGACGACCTTCGCGTCGCCCTTGCCCTCGACGACGACGATGCTGTTTTTGGCCAGGCCGTTATCGACGCCGATCCGCCCGCTGTTGAGCGTGAAGCTTCCGGTCTCGGCGAGGATCAGCACCTGCTTGCTGCTGGCCGTATTGGGATTGGCGTCGATGTAGAGCTTGCCGCCGCCGCGGCTGTCCTTGACCGACAGATCGCCCGTGACGCGGATGGCAGCCGGGAGCGGAGAGGTTCTGCTGAAAAAGGTCACGGAATAGCCGTCGAGATCCAGCGTGACCTTGCCGGTCTGGACGATGGATTTGGTATATCCCGCGCCGTCGTTGAACTCCTTGGTGGTAATGTTGGCGCCGAGCTTGACATAGGCGACGCCGGAGCTTAGGGCGGAGCTGAGCTCTGCGTAGGTGGTTACGATTTTCGGGTCGCTTTCGGTGGTGCCGCTGCCCGCGGCGGAGGCTGTGCTTCCCAAGGCGGGAAGAAGGCTGACCAGCATTACCAATGAAAGCAATAAGCTGAATATCCTGCGTTGTGTGGTTGATTTCATCTTGATTCCTCCTTTTTACGTTGTACAAATTGAGTCCATCAGGTACTTGGTGTTACAGAGACGTTTTCGGCGATCGTCCCGCAGCATAAATGCGTTTTCGGCCGATCGGCCGACACGCCTCCGGCTGCGCCCAATGCTGCTCTCATTCGTCCCGCTTTTATGTACTCCCTTCCTCGCTTTGGTATGCCCGAAGTTTTTTCATTTCTCACCCATCCTTTCAAAGCGTGTCGATCACCCCCGCGAGGTAGGTTGGGGATACCGACGCATAGATAAAACTATCGGCGAGCTGATCCTTCACCGTCTGCCGCACCTCTGAGGCAAGCAGTTCGTCCGTGGTCTCATCTACCAGAAGCAGGACCTTACAGGCCCAACCGAGCTGCCTTACAGCACTGCAGAGCCTGAGTCGCTCGCTCAGCTTCCAGATACCCTGTCGGATGACCTCCATCACCAGCACATTGGCATGACAGCTTCGGCAAAGCGCAAGCGTATCCTCCGGTTTTGAAGAGCGATAGACGATGAAGTCCGGATCGTATCCCGCAAGCACCTGCATGACTGCCTCTGCCAAAAGGCCGCCCTGCAAATCCAGCACGATTCTTCGCATCTGTGCTTCTCCACCGCCTTTCCCTTTTTAGAGTGCTTCAACTATATA
>USIH01000065.1 GCA_900554705.1 uncultured Eubacteriales bacterium | reverse complement strand
TCAGTCAGCCTAACGGCTGACAGCTCCCCTTACACAGGGGAGCCTTGGGTGCGGAAGAAGTTTCAAAGCATTTCGCTGTGCGCCATCTGAAAGAGAGCGGCTTTTTGCGTGTTTACGGCAGGGTGAAAATCCATGAAAGACAAAAAAACGGCGGGCATCCGATGGATACCCGCCGTCTTCCTGTGCAAAGGATCAGCCTTTTGCGTTCGACGCGATCGCATATTTTTCTTCGTAGCGGCGGAACTTATGCTGGAACGCTTCTCCGGCATATTTCACCGCGCGGAGCGTTTCGTGCAGGTTCAGATTGTGCTGCGCGATGTCGATCACGCAGCCCGCGATGTTGGAGCAGTGATCCGAGCAGCGCTCCAGATCGGTCAGCAGATCCGCCCAGACGAAGCCCGCCGCGATGCTGCAATTTCCCTGCTGCATCCGTAGGATGTGACTGGTGCGCAGCCGCTCCTTCAGACCGTCGATGACCTGCTCCAGCGGCTCGACCTCCGCCGCCACGGATGCGTCGCCGTTTTCAAAGGCGCGGAGCGACAGCTCCAGAATTTCGTGGATCGCCGAGGCCATCACGCGGTATTCCTCCTGCGCCTGACCGGAGAAGGCCAAGCCCTTGTCGCGCAGCTCCTCCGCAGAGGCCAGCACATTGACGGCATGGTCGGAAATGCGCTCAAAATCTCCGATCAGCTTCAGCATCTCCGTTGTCTCGCAGCTCTCCGCCTCGCTGAGCTTCTGCGCGCTGACGCGGACGAGGTACGTGCCCAGCATATCCTCATATCGGTCGCAGGCCTCCTCGCCGCGCCGTACGCTCTGCGCCGTCTCCGGCGAATAATCCGTGACCATCCGGAGCGCGTCCTCCATCGCCTTGACCGAGCAGCGCGCCATCTTCGTTGCAACGCTGCGGCTGCGCAGCAGTGCGAGCGACGGCGTTCCCAGCAGGCGCTCATCCAGCTCGACCACGCTCTCCTTGCGGCGGTCGGCAGGCACAAGGCGCATCGCCATCTTTTCCAGCAGGCTTCCGGCCGGAAGGAGCATTGCCGTGCACAGGATGTTAAACACGGAGTGGGCTACCGCGATGCCGTACATACTGGCCTGCTGTCCCAAGATCGCGGGCGCAAAGGCCGCCTTGATCACGCAGAAGACCGTCAGAAGAATCGCAACGCCGATGACGTTGAACATCAGGTGCACCACGGCTGCGCGCTTTGCGTTCTTGTTGGTGCCGATCGAGGCGATAAGCGCCGTGACACAGGTGCCGATGTTCTGTCCCATGATGATCGGGATCGCGGCGGCATAGCTGACCTGACCGGTTCCGGTCAGCGCCTGCAAAATGCCGACGGAGGCGGAGCTGGACTGGATGATCGCCGTCAGGACGGCGCCGACCAGCACGCCGAGCAGCGGATTTTGGAACATAAGGAAGAGATTTGCGACCGCCGGAATGTCTCGCAGCCCGGCCACCGAGCCGCTCATCGTCTCCATGCCGAACATCAGCGTGGCAAAGCCGAGCAGCGCCATGCCGGTGTCGCGCTTGCGGTCGTTCTTCTTGCAGAACATATAGAAAATAATGCCGATCAGCGCAAGCACGGGTGTGAAGGAGGAGGGCTTGAGCAGGCTGAGCCAGACGCTTCCGCTGTCAATGCCCGCAAGGCTCAAAAGCCACGCCGTGACCGTCGTGCCGACGTTCGCGCCCATGATGACGTTGATCGCCTGCCGCAGGGTCATAATGCCGGAGTTGACAAAGCCGACGACCATGACCGTCGTGGCGGAGGAGCTTTGAATGATCGCCGTGACGCCAAGGCCGGTCAAAAAGCCCTTAACGGGCTTTCCGGTCATTTTGCCGATCAGTGCGCGCAGCTTCCTGCCGGCGCGGCGCTCCAACGCCTCGCCCATTAAGTCCATGCCGAACAGGAAGAGGCAAAGCCCTCCGATCAGCGTCAATACGTCAAATATGTCCATCTCTCTTCTTTCCTTTCCGATTTTTTCTTACGCTATCAGCATAACAAAGCAACATCAATTCCGACATCGGCGTTTTGTAAAGCCTATGTAAAATTTCGCCGTGCCGCGTGCCACGTCTCTGAAAATTGCACAATTTCATGTTGCCTTGTATTCTGTTTTTCGTTTTTTTACCGATAAAGTTTCGAAAGAAATGATTTTTGCAGTTTTTTCGCTCAAAAGCAAGAAAATAATTGCAAATTTGGGAAGAATATGCTATACTCTACGGGCAGTAAAAGCAAAGTTGTCTGACTCACAAAAAAGCGGCGCTCCGCGCCGTTTCAAAACGAAAGGGGTAAACCACAAATGCACAAGTATGTATACCTGTTCTCCGAGGGCAACGGCTCCATGCGTGAGCTGCTCGGCGGCAAGGGTGCGAACCTTGCCGAAATGACCGTGCTTGGTATGCCGGTGCCGCAGGGCTTCACCATCACCACCGAAGCCTGCACCCAGTACTACGAAGACGGCCGCAACATCAACGACGAAATCAAGGCACAGGTAGACGCAGCGCTTGCCAAGATCGAAAAGCTCAACGGCAAGAAATTCGGCGATGCAAAGAACCCGCTCCTCGTCTCCGTCCGCTCCGGTGCGCGTGCTTCCATGCCCGGCATGATGGACACCATTCTGAACCTCGGCCTGAACGACGAGGTCGCCGCCGGTCTGATCGCCGGTAACCCCACGCCCGCTTTCACCCGTTTTGTGTACGACTCCTACCGCCGCTTCATCCAGATGTTCTCCGACGTCGTCATGGAGCTTTCCAAGAAGACCTTCGAGGTCATCATCGACGAAGTCAAGGCAGAAAAAGGCGTGAAGGACGACATCGAGCTTGACGCCGACGATATGAAGAAGCTGGTCAGCCTCTTCAAGGCGCACTACCGCGAGGTCAAGGGCGAAGATTTCCCCACCGATCCCGCCGTGCAGCTGCTCGAGGCCATCAAGGCCGTCTTCCGCTCTTGGGACAACCCCCGCGCGAACGTCTATCGCCGCATGAACGACATTCCCTATTCTTGGGGCACTGCCGTCAACGTGCAGCCGATGGTCTTCGGCAACCTCAACGATCGCTCCGGCACCGGCGTCGCCTTCACGCGCGACCCCGCTACCGGTGAAAAGGCACTCTTCGGCGAATACCTCATCAACGCGCAGGGCGAAGACGTCGTCGCCGGTATCCGCACCCCGAGCAAGATCAGCAAGCTCAAGGAGGAAATGCCCGAGGTTTACGAGCAGTTTGCCGACATCGCGAACCGTCTGGAAAACCACTACCGCGATATGCAGGACATGGAGTTCACCATTGAAAACGGTAAGCTCTATATGCTCCAGACCCGTAACGGCAAGCGCACCGCCGCCGCCGCGCTGAAGATCGCCTGCGACCTCGTGGACGAAGGCATGATCTCCCGCGAAGAGGCCGTCATGCGCGTAGAGCCGAAGCAGCTCGACGCACTGCTGCACCCGCAGTTCGACGCCGCCGCCCTGAAGGCAGCAGAAGTCGTCGGCAAGGGTCTTGCCGCTTCCCCCGGCGCTGCCTGCGGCCGCGTCGTCTTCTCCGCCGAAGAGGCGAAGACATGGGCTGCCAACGGCGAAAAGGTCGTTCTGGTGCGTCTGGAAACCAGCCCCGAGGACATCGAGGGCATGGCTGCGGCGCAGGGCATCCTGACCGTCCGCGGCGGCATGACCTCCCACGCGGCCGTTGTCGCGCGCGGCATGGGTACCTGCTGCGTCTCCGGCTGCGGCGACATCGCGATGCACGAGGAAGAGAAGTACTTCGTCCTTTCCGGCAAGACCTACCGCGAGGGCGACTGGATCTCCATCGACGGCTCCACCGGCAACATCTACGGCTGCGCCGTTCCGACCGTCGAGGCCACCATCAGCGGCAACTTTGACCGCTTCATGCGCTGGGCGGACAGCTTCCGCGTCCTGCGCGTGCGCACCAACGCCGACACGCCGCGCGACACCGCGCAAGCCGTGAAGTTCGGCGCCGAAGGCATCGGCCTGTGCCGCACCGAGCATATGTTCTTCGAAGCCGACCGCATCAAGGCGATGCGCGAGATGATCGTCGCCAAGAACGTCGAGTCCCGCAAGGCCGCGCTTGCAAAGATCCTGCCCTACCAGCAGGGTGACTTTGAGGCCATGTACCGCGAGCTGAAGGGTCGTCCGATGACCGTCCGCTTTCTGGATCCCCCTCTGCACGAGTTCCTCCCGACCAAGGAAGAGGACATTGCGGAGATCGCCGGCGAGCTGAACATCACCGTCGAAGAGCTGAAGGAAGTCATCGCTTCCCTGCATGAGTTCAACCCCATGATGGGGCACCGTGGCTGCCGTCTGGCCGTCACCTATCCGGAGATCGCCGAGATGCAGACCACCGCTGTCATCAACGCCGCGATCAAGGTCAACAAGGAATTCTCTTGGTACCGCATCGAGCCGGAGATCATGATCCCGCTGGTCGGCGAAGCCAAGGAGCTGAAGTACGTCAAGGACGTCGTTGTTGCAACGGCGGATCGCCTGATCGCCGAGGCGGATGTCGAGATGAAGTACACCGTCGGCACCATGATCGAGATCCCGCGCGCCGCCCTGACGGCTGACGAGATCGCGAAGGAAGCCGAGTTCTTCTCCTTCGGCACCAACGACCTGACGCAGATGACCTTCGGCTTCAGCCGTGACGACGCGGGCAAGTTCCTCGACGCCTACTACGACAAGAAGATCTATGAGTCCGATCCGTTTGCGCATCTGGATCAGAACGGCGTCGGCAAGCTGGTCAAGATGGCGGCCGAGCTGGGTCGCGCGACCCGCCCGCACATCAAGCTGGGCATCTGCGGCGAGCACGGCGGCGACCCCGCTTCCGTCGAGTTCTGCCACAAGGTCGGCCTGAACTACGTCTCTTGCAGCCCGTTCCGTGTTCCCATCGCCCGCTTGGCTGCCGCACAGGCTGCGATCCGCGATAAGCACTGAGTTTTGCGTTAGCTAAAAATAGAAGGCGGTCACACCACTTGCGGTGTGACCGCCTTTTCAGCATGTCGAAAAATGCATTTTTTCATTATAGCACGGGCGTTACGGCAAAGAAGCGCAAAACTTCCAACCATAATTCTCGCCGCAGCGCGCACACTATGCGGCGGGGGAATGAGAAATGGCATCGTTATGGACACAAACGTGCGACCTGCCCACCTTTGAACAACTACGGCAGGACGTAAAGACAAAGGTACTGATCATCGGCGGCGGAATGGCGGGGCTGCTGTGTGCCTACCGGCTCACACAGGCCGGTGTTGACTGCCTGCTTGTGGAGGCCGACCGCATCGCGCGGGGCGTCACCGCCGGTACCACCGCGAAGCTCACGGCGCAGCACGGTCTGACCTACCAGACACTGCTGCGGCGCTTTGGCGTGGAGCGCGCGCATTTATATTATGAGACCAACGAGGCGGCGCTGCGGCAGTACCGCCTTTTGGCGGAACGCTTTCCCTGCGACTGGGCGGAAGCGGATCACTATGTCTATACGCTCGGCGCGCCGCGTCGGTTGGAACGGGAGCTTGAGGCGCTCGACGTGATCGGAGTGCGCGCCGAATACGTGCGCCGCGTCGCACTGCCGTTTCCGGTGAGCGGCGCGATCCGCTTTCCGCAGCAGGCGCATTTTCATCCGCTCAAGTTCGTCGCCGGTCTGTCGCATGGGCTGAACATTTTTGAAAAAACGCCGGTGCGCTCCTTCGACGGGGCGCGATACCACACCGACCACGCCACGATCACGGCGGAAAAGGTCATCGTCGCAACGCATTTTCCGATCTGGAACAAGCATGGCCTCTATCCGCTTAAATTATACCAGAGTCGCTCCTATGTTCTCGCGCTGCAAGGCGCGCCTGTGCCGGACGGAATGTATCTGGACGAGGCGGAGGACGGGCTGTCCTTCCGGCCGCAGGGGGAATATCTGCTTCTTGGCGGCGGTGCGCACCGCACGGGAAAAAAGAGCGACGGCTGGGCGGGACTGGAGGCATTTGCCGCACGGTACTACCCCGAGGCGAAGATCCGCTTTCGCTGGGCGGCGCAGGACTGTATGCCGCTTGACGACGTGCCGTATATCGGCAGATATGCCCCCTCCACGCCGAATCTCTTCGTTGCGACCGGTTTTCATAAATGGGGCATGACCGGTTCCATGGTCGCCGCCATGCTGCTGTGCGACCTTGTGCAGGGCAAGGAAAACCGCGCCGCTGCGCTCTATGCGCCCGACCGCTCCATCCTGCGCCCGCAGCTTTTCTCCAACGCCGCGCACGCGATCGGCAGCCTGCTGACGCCCACAAAGCCGCGCTGCCCGCACATGGGCTGCGCGCTGAAATGGAACCGTCAGGAGCACTCTTGGGACTGCCCCTGTCATGGCTCCCGCTTTGCGCAGGACGGTAAACTGCTGAACGATCCGGCAACCTGCGACCTGCGCAGATGACCCATATCCAGAGATTTCCTCGGTATAGAGGGAAAAAGCGGCGTGGCCGGAGCCACGCCGCTTGATCTACTTAATCTATTGGATTACAGAGCCTTCTTTGCGGTGTCGACCAGCGCCTTGAATGCGGCGGGATCGGCGATCGCAAGCTCGGACAGAGCCTTGCGGTTCATCTCGATGTTGGCCTTCTTCAGACCGTTCATGAAGCGGGAGTAGTTCATCTCGTAGGGCTTCACGGCGGCGGAGATACGGGCGATCCAGAGGCGACGGAAGTCGCGCTTCTTCTGCTTGCGGCCGATGTAGGCGTAAACGCCGGACTTCTTGACCGCCTGCTTCGCCATCTTAAAATGAGTCGACTTGGAACCCCAGTAAGATTTCGCCAGCTTGAGGACTTTATTTCTTCTCTTGCGCGTCATCATTGCGCCTTTAATTCTTGCCATTGTTCATATCCTCCTATCCGATTACTTGTACGGGATCATCTTTTTGATGGCGTCCGTGTTGGTGACATCCGCGTAAGTCGTGCTTCTCAGGCGACGGCCGCGCTTGGTGTCCTTCTTGGTGAGGATATGGCTCTTGAAAGCGTGCGCTCTCTTGACCTTACCGGTCTTGGTGAGATTGAATCTCTTCTTTGCACCGCTGTGGGTTTTGAGTTTCGGCATGGTACTTCTCCTTTGTAATTATTTGGCGCTTTTCGGCGACAGGAAGATAGACATATGTCTGCCGTCCAGCTTGGGCTTTTTTTCCATGTTTGCAATTTCGGCACAACCTTCACCAAACTGCATCAAAAGCTCTTCACCGATCTCCGTATGCGCCATTTCGCGACCGCGGAAGCGCACAGTGACCTTAACGCGGTTGTTGTCCTTCAGAAAGCGGAGGGCAGCGCGCATTTTGGTGTTCAGATCGTTGGTGTCAATGCCGGGGGACATACGAATTTCCTTGATCTCGACGACGTGCTGATTCTTCTTGGCTTCCTTTTCCTTCTTGAGCTGGTCAAAACGGAACTTGCCGTAGTCCATGATCTTGCAGACCGGAGGGACGGCGTTCGGGGAGATCTTGACAAGGTCAAGCTCCTGCTCCTCCGCCATTGCCAGCGCGGCCTCGGACGTAACGATACCGACCATAGAGCCGTCGGAAGCGATCAGACGCACCTCTTTGTCACGGATGTCTTCGTTGAGCTGATGATCTAATTTGCCGATGGTAAAGCACCTCCATTACCCCATAAACAGAAAACGCGGATGCCGACAGCACCCGCAACCGAAAACGCGCAGCAACTGCGCGGAATTTTCGATATCAAACCTCGTCGCTTGCGCTGGAGGTGAGGGACGTACTGTCAGCCTTCTTCCTTTTGCTCAGTAATTATAGCACCCCCAAAGCGGGTTGTCAAGCATTTTTTCTCGCAATTTTTCTTGAATTTCTCTCAAAATGTGGTATGCTTGTGAAAAAGGAACTTTCTGCCCGTTCGGGCGTCCAAGAAGCAACCGATTTTATTACCAAGGAGGAAAAACAGAATGAAAAAACGGATCATAGCGCTGCTGCTGATCGGTGCGGTCCTTTTGTGCGCAGGCTGCGGAAAAAAGAAGACGGAGGAGCTTCCGCCCACCGAGGGCGGCGGCACAAGCGTGAGCACCGAGGCGAGCGCCGCAGTGAGCACGGAGCCTGCGACGCAGGAGCCTTCCGAGCCGGAGACGACCCTTCCCGCCACGACACAGCCGCCGGAGCCGTCTGCTCCGGAGCAGGACGCAACGTCCTTTGTCTATACGTCGCGCAACGCCTTGGGCAATCTCTGGGCGCGCGGTATCGTCGCCGTGACGAACGACGGAAAAGAACCGATGCTGCTCGACTACGGCACGTTCACCTACTGCGATAAGGACGGAAACGAAATTCTTACGGTAGAGGACGTGATGGGCTATCCGCAGGTGCTGCTGCCCGGGGAGCGCGGCTACTATTATGATGAGAGCCGTGTAGACACCGATGCATCCGAGCTGACGCTCCGCTCCGACCTGCCGACCAAGGCGGCGACGGATGCGCAGACCGTGCGCTACGAGGTGACGGACGGAAGGGTGTCCGACTGGCAATACGGCGGCCTGCGCTTTACGGGGACGATGACGAACGACTCCGACCAGACGGCGAGCCTTGTCTGCGTCTGCGTGGCGGTCTACGGTGAGGATTCCGAGCTGCCGCTTTGCGTGCTTACCACGCTTTTGACTGACCCCATCGGCGCCGGACAGTCGACCGAGATCGAGATCGGCAACACGCTGCTGTCGGATCTCACGGCGGCCGGCATTTCCGACTTCACGGTCACGGCTTACCCGCTTCAGGTCGCTTAAGCGGAGAAAAATAAAAGGAGGCGGGAGCCTTGCCCGACCGAGAAAGTCCCATTGCCGTGTTTGACTCCGGCCTTGGCGGCATCAGCGTCTTGCGGGAGCTGCGTAGGCAGCTTCCGCAGGAGCGATTTTTATACTTTGGCGATTCGGCCAACGCACCCTACGGTACGCGCCCGACGGAGGAGATCCGTGCGCTGACGCTTAAAAATGCAGAGCGCCTGTTTTCCATGGGTGCGAAGGCGCTGGTGTTGGCCTGCAACACGGCGACCTCCGCCGCCGTGGACGAGCTGCGCGTGCGCTATCCGGAAAAGATCATCATCGGCATCGAGCCTGCGCTCAAGCCTGCCGTGGATCGGCACCCGAACGGGAAGATCCTTGTCATGGCGACGGAGGCGACGCTGCGCGAGCGGAAGTTCGCCGCGCTCATGGAGCGCTACGGCGCGCGCTGCCAGATCTGCAAGTGTCCCTGTCCCGCGCTGGTGGAGCTGGTCGAGCGGGGACAGACGAGCGGCGATGCCGTGGAGGCCGCGCTGCGTGGCTATTTGGCAGATTATCTGCTGCCGCCGCCGGATGCCGTCGTGCTCGGCTGCACGCATTATCCCTTCCTGCGCGCCGTCGTGCGCGTGGTCGTCGGCGAAGGACCGGAGCTGCTCGACGGTGCGGACGGCACCGCCAAGGAAACGCGCCGCCGTCTTGCCGCTGCCGGCCTCCTTCGCAGCGGTGCGGGTGAGGTGCGGCTTTGCAACAGCGACCCGAAGATGCTGCCGCTTTCGCAGCGGCTGCTGGCTGCGGTGGATTGACCAATGATGCGGTGTAGAGAATGAAACCGGTAATAACTTAATACGGTTTGCGGCGCGGAGGGCGAAAGCCCTCCGCGCTTTTTTGTGCGGACGCGGCGTCGGAGACCGTCGGCGCGCGATTTTTCAAAAAAGCGCTTGACAAAGCGCTTCTTGAGCGTATAATTGTATACAATTATACATACTTTAACACAGCAGCGCAAAAAAGGAGAGCGGACGATCATGCTGGAAATATCGCCGAAAACCAACCTATTGGAGCAAAATTCCTACAAGTATTCGCTTCAGGACGTGACGGAGCCAAATCTGCATCGGGACGTCTATTCCTACGACACGGTGCCGAAGGTCGCCTTCAACCATCGCCGTGTTCCGATGAATATGCCGGACGACATCTGGATCACCGATACCTCGCTGCGCGACGGGCAGCAGTCGATGGAGCCGTACACGGTCGATCAGATCGTGAAGATCTATCAGTACCTCTCCCGCCTGAGCGGCCCTTACGGCGTGATACGCCAGACGGAGTTTTTTGTCTACAGCAAGCGGGATCGGGAGGCGCTGGAAAAGTGCCGCGCGCTCGGTCTGCGTTTTCCGGAGATCACCACGTGGATCCGCGCGACGAAAGAGGATTTTCGCATGGTGCGCGACCTTGGCATCGAGGAAACGGGCATTTTGGTCAGTTGCAGCGATTATCACATTTTTAAGAAGCTCAAGATGACGCGCAGGCAGGCGCTGGAGTTCTATCTGGAAACCGTTTCGCTCGCCTTTGAGGCGGGGGTCGTGCCGCGCTGTCATCTGGAGGATATTACGCGCGCCGACTTTTACGGCTTTGTCGTCCCGTTTGTAAACGAGCTGCAAAAGCTCTCCCGTCAGGCGGGGATCCCCGTGAAGATCCGCGCCTGCGATACGATGGGCTACGGCGTCCCTTACACGGAGGCGGCGCTGCCGCGCAGCGTTGCCGGCATCATTTACGGCTTGCAGCACTATTCCGAGGTGCCGAGCCAGTATCTGGAATGGCACGGGCACAAC
>USIH01000064.1 GCA_900554705.1 uncultured Eubacteriales bacterium | reverse complement strand
CGGAGCTGCTGCACCTGACGCCCATGGCAGCCGTCGCCGTGCGGCGCGCCATTGCCGACTGCTGCGACGTGGAGGTCGGGATCAAATGGATCAACGACCTTGTGGTAAAAGGCAAAAAGCTCTGCGGTATCCTGACGGAGCTGTGCTGCGAGGCGGATACCGGCCACGTGCAGAGCGTGATCGTCGGCGTGGGTATCAACTGCAACACCGATCCCTTGCCGGAGCCTCTGCGCGACACGGCGACCTCTCTCCGTCTTGAAACGGGACATCCGATCGACCCGAATGCCCTTGCCGCTGCGATGGTGCGGCGACTGTGGGAGATGGAGCGGGCGCTACAGACGGAAAAGGAAGCCTATCTCGCCGAATACGCCGCCTGCTGCGTGACGCTCGGAAAGCAGGTACAGGTCATCCGCGAGGATACGCGCCGCTCCGCCTTTGCCGAGGGGATCGACGATAGCGGCGGCCTGATCGTCCGCTACGAGGACGGAACCCGCGCCGTCGTCAGCGCCGGAGAGGTCTCCGTGCGCGGAATGTACGGATATGTATGATTTTGACAAGGAGGTCACTTGGAATGAACGACGTAATTCGCTGCCTGACGGAGCGCCGCAGTTGCCGCCGCTACAAATGCCGGCAGGTCGCGCCGGAGGCGCTTGAGCAGATCCTGCTTGCCGGAACCTACGCGGCCAGTGGCATGGGCAAGCAGTCTCCCAAAATCATTGTTTTGCAAAAGCCGAAGGACATCGACCGGTTGGAGCGCATGAATGCCGCCGTGATGGGAAAGGAAGACGCGCACCCGTTCTACGGCGCGCCCACGGTGCTGGTCGTGCTGGCGCGGGCGGACGTGTCCACCTGCGTGGAGGACGGCTCGCTCGTCATCGGCAATCTGATGGCGGCGGCACACTCGCTGGGTGTCTCCTCCTGCTGGATCCATCGCGCCCGCGAGGAATTTGCCTCCGAAGAGGGCAAGGCGCTGCTGCGCCAGTGGGGCATCGAGGGCGACTGGGTCGGCGTGGGGCACTGCATTTTGGGCTATCGCGCGGAACCGCCGCGTCCCGCCGCCCCGCGCAAGACGGATTATATCGTAAAAATCTGAAAATTTACAATTTCTCTCTTGCGCCGCGCAAAAAATGCGGTATACTATAGGCATAAATCCAAAAAACAGGAGGAACTAACGCATGAAAGACAACAAGAACGGTTTGCTCAAGGGCATTCTCTGCATCATTGGCGGCGTTGTCGTCCTTGCCGGTGCGGTCGTCGCTCTGGTGCATTTCTGGGAAGACATCAAGAAGTGCCTGCCCTGCTGCAAGTGCGGCGACGAAGAGCTGCCGCAGGCAGAGGACGAGGAAGCTCCCGCGGAAGAAGCGGCTGCGGAAGCCGCTGATTTTGCCGATTGATCCCCATACACGGCGCTGCAAAATCCCTTGCAGCGCCGTATTTTCACAAAAAAGTGCTTTACAAGTTCGTTTTTTTATGGTAGTATAGTACGGCTGACGGCTTTGCCGCAGCGCATCCGCGCGCCCAGTGAAGGGAGACCGCTGAAAAACAGCAATCCGCCGTCCCTCACTTAGCCGCAGGACAATTTTTTGAAAGGTGGAAAAACCATGATCCTCAAGGAAAAGAAGACCGCTATCATCAGCGAGTACGCGACCCATGAAGGCGACACCGGCTCTCCCGAAGTCCAGATCGCCATCCTCACCGCCCGCATCAACGAGCTGACCGAGCATCTGCGCGAGCACAAGCACGACAACCACTCCCGTCGTGGCCTGCTCATGATGGTCGGCAAGCGCCGCAGCCTGCTGGATTATCTTGCAAAGAAGGACATCAACCGCTATCGTTCCATCATCGCAAGACTGGGCATCCGTAAGTAATCCAAAATGGGCGACCCAGCGGGTCGCCCATTTTTCACAAGCACAAGCGGGAGCATTGTTTAGCAGTTGAAGGTGCGCTTTCCGTCCACGGAGCGCAGCTTCAAGTGCTAAACCTCCCGCAAAACAACAAAGGAGGTCAACCATGATTACCAGAAAGCAGTATCCCAACCATCACGTTTTCGAGACCGTCATCGGCGGCCGCACCTTCACCGTGGAAACCGGCAAGGTCGCGGAGCTGGCCGACGCCGAGTGCATCTGCCGCTACGGCGACACCACCGTGCTCGTCACCGTCACCTGCTCGCCCGACCCCAAGCCCGGCATCGACTACTTCCCGCTGACGATCGAGTTTGAAGAGCGGATGTATTCCGTCGGCCGCATCCCCGGCAGCTTCAACCGTCGCGAGGGCAAGCCCTCCGAGCGCGGCATCCTCAACAGCCGCATCATCGACCGCCCGATGCGCCCCCTGTTCGACGACGAGCTGAGAAACGACGTCGTCGTGACCTGCACGGTGCTCGCAAACGACTACGACAACCCCGTCGAGATCGTCGCCGCGCTGGGCGCGTCCATCTCCGTCGCCTGCTCCGACGTTCCTTGGAACGGCCCGATCAGTACGACCAATGTCGCCCATGTCGGCGATGCATACGTCGTCAACCCCTCCGCCGAGCAGCGCAACGCCGCCGACTGCTTCGTGTGCGTCTCCTCCACCTTCGAGAAGGTCGTCCAGATCGAGACCGAAGCGAAGGAAGCGCCGGAGGCCGTCGTTCTGGAGAGCATCCGCGTCGCCCACGAGACGAACATGGAGGTCGTCCGCTTCATCAACACCATCGTCGAGACCATCGGCAAGCCGAAGTTCACCTTCGAAAAGGCCGCCGTCAACCACGACCTGCTCGATGACCTGTGCGCCTATGGCATGGATCAGATCGAGTACGCGCTCGACACCCCCGACAAGAACATTCGCGAGGAGCGCCTGACCGCCGCTCGCCGCGACTTTGCCGAGAAGTTCGCGGAAAAATACGAAGATTTCGATGTTCACATCGACGTCTGCCTGTACAAGATGCAGAAGAAGGTCGTCAAGAAGTGGCTGCTCGCCGGCAAGCGTGTCGACGGCCGCAGCATGGATGAGATCCGCCCGCTCGACGCCGAGGTCGGCGTGCTGCCGCGCGTTCACGGCTCCGGCCTGTTTGCAAGAGGCCAGACGCAGGTTCTCTCCATCTGCACCCTCAATACCCTCTCTGCCGCGCAGAAGCTCGACACCATCTACCCAGAGGACACCAAGCGCTATATCCATCACTACAACTTCCCGTCCTTCTCCACGGGCGAAGCGCGTGCCGCGCGCTCCACTTCCCGCCGCGAGATCGGCCACGGTTCCCTTGCGGAAAAGGCGCTGCTGCCCGTTATCCCCAGCGTCGAAGAATTCCCCTATGCCATCCGCGTGGTCTCCGAGGTGCTCTCCTCCAACGGTTCCACCTCGCAAGGCTCCATCTGCGGCTCCACGCTGGCTCTGATGGACGCGGGCGTCCCCATCAAGCGCCCCGTCGCCGGCATCTCCTGCGGCCTGATCTCCGATCAGGAAACGGGCGAATGGCGCACCTTCACCGACATTCAGGGCGTGGAAGACTTCCACGGTGAGATGGACTTTAAGGTCGCCGGTACGTCCGAGGGCATCACCGCCATCCAGATGGATCTGAAGAACAAGGGCCTGACGATGGAGATCATCGCCGACGCGCTTGAGCGCTGCCGCAAGGCGCGCATGGAGATCCTCAATGAGGTCATGCTCCCCTGCATCGCAGAGCCGCGTCCCGAGGTTTCCGAATTTGCTCCGAAGATGATCTCCATGCGGATCCCCGTCGAGAAGATCCGTGAGGTCATCGGCTCCGGCGGCAAGACCATCCAGAAGATCTGCGCCGACACCGGCGCCAAGGTCGACATCGACGACGACGGCAACGTCTTCATCGCCGCCGTGGACAGCGCGGCCGGTTATGCCGCCAAGAAGATGATCGACGACATCTGCTTCGTCCCCGAGGTCGGCGCTCTGTATTACGGCAAGGTCGTCCGCATCCTGCCCATCGGCGCTTTCGTTGAGATCGCCCCGGGTCACGACGGCATGGTGCACATCTCCAAGCTCGAGAACCGCCGCGTGGAAAAGGTCGAGGACGTCCTGAACATCGGCGACATGACTTGGGTCAAGTTCATGGGCTTCGACGAAAAGGGTCGTGCCAACTTCAGCCGCAAGGACGCGCTGAAGGAGCTTGCCGAGAGCGAACAGAAGTAAAAACTACAAGGAGGGGCTCCCGTCCCTCCTTGTTTTAATGTATGCAACAAACGCCGCGCGTCCGTTCTGGACGCGCGGCGTTATCTTTAGCAGTAAAAGTCGCGGATCTTCTTCGCACGGCTGGGGTGGCGCAGCTTGCGGATGGCCTTGTTCTCGATCTGACGGATACGCTCGCGCGTGACGCCGAAGATCTGTCCGACCTCCTCGAGCGTGTGCGACTTGCCGTCCTGCATACCGAACCGCAGACGCAGCACGTCCGCCTCACGATCCGTCAGCGTGTTGAGGATGTCGCTCAGCGCCTCGGCCAGCAGCGTGTTGCTCGTCGCGTCGGCAGGCCCCGGCGTGTTGTCGTCCTCGACAAAGGAGCCGATGGTCGTGTCTTCCTCGTCGCCGACCGGCGTATCGAGCGAAAGCGTGTCGGCAGCGGTGCGGTTGGCCTCGATGATCTTCTCCACGGGCAGGTTCAGCTCGTCGGCGATCTCTTCCATCGTCGGCTCGCGCCCCAGCTCCTGCACCAGCTTGCGGTTGCAGCGCGTGGCCTTGTTGATGACCTCTACCATATGCACCGGCACACGGATGGTTCGCGCCTGATCGGCAATGGCACGTGTGATCGCCTGTCGGATCCACCATGTCGCATATGTAGAGAACTTGTTTCCCTTTGTATAGTCGAACTTGTCGACCGCGCGGATGAGACCCGTGTTGCCCTCTTGGATCAGATCCAGAATGTGCAGGCCGCGTCCGGAATATTTCTTCGCGATGGAGACGACAAGGCGCAGGTTGGCCTCGGTCAGCTTCGTCTTCGCCCCGGGACGACCCTCCGCCACTTCCTTTGCAAGCTCCTGTTCTTCCTCCGGCGTCAGCAGGGGAATCTGGCCGATCTCCTTAAGGTACATCCGCACGGGGTCGTCCAGATTATACTCCGCCGCCAGCTCCACGGGATCGACAAGCGTCTCTTCCTCTGTGTCGGCGATCTCGATGTCGGCATCGTCCAGCAGGTCGGGGATCGGCGGCGTATCGGAATCCGGCTCGCCGCTGACGATCTGGATGCCGATGGAATCAAAGGTGTCGTAGATCTGCTCGATCTTTTCCACGGACAAGTCGAGCTTTTCCAGCGCGGCGTTGACCTCCGACGCAGAGAGGATCCCTTCGCGGCGACCCTTTGCGATCAGCGCGGTCAGCGGTGCCGTCAGCTCTTCGTTCATCTTGTTGGTTTTCTTTGAGGTTGCCATATTGCACTTCCTTGCTAAATGGGCTATCCAATCAATTATACCGCACGATTTTCGACAGTGCAATAGTTTTTTCACATATTTTTTGAAATTATTTCCCGCTTTTGCAAGTTTTATGCGAAATGCAGCCAAAAATTCGGATCAGGTGCGGTGATTCACCAGCTCACAGCGGCAGATCGGCGTCCCCAGCGCGTAAAATCGCTCTTCATAGCCCGTCATGATCCCGACCGGCCCGTCGTGATGCAGATCGCGCGTCAGCGCGCGGATCTCCAGCCCGCAGTGAGCAAACTCGTCCAGCGACCACTCGAACAGCGCGGCGTTGTCCGTCTTAAAGTGGATCTCGCCCTCGGGCTTGAGGATCTTCTTGTATTTTTCCAAAAAGGTGCGGAACGTCAGGCGGCGCTTCGCGTTTTTCTTGCGCGGCCACGGGTCGCAGAAGTTCAGATAGATCAGATCCACCTCGCCCTCGGCGAAGTAGTCCTCCAACCGGTCGGCGTCCAGCGAAAGGAAATAGACGTTTTTCAGCCCCATCTCCAGCGCGCGCTCCATGCCCAGCAGCATCGCCTCGCGCACGCGCTCCACGGCAATGATGAGCACATCCGGCTCGGCCGCCGCCGTCTCCACGGTGAATTTGCCCTTCCCGCAGCCGACCTCCAGCCGCAGCTCGCGCGCCTGCGGCATAAGCGCGCGCCAGTTTCCCTTGTGCGCCTCGGGGTCTCGGATCCAAACGGCCGAGGCCGCCTCCATGCGCGGCTCCAAATTGTTGCGTTTTCTCATTCTCATATGCGCTGCCCTCTCATCCGTCGATTTTTCGCTACGATTATAGCAAAAAACAGGGAAAAGGTAAAGCGTGAAAATCATCGCGCGGGAAAAGGTTTGCAATACGCACGCGCTCATGGTACAATAAAAGAAAAACATCAGGAGTCATTTACCATGATCGTGCTGCTCAGACCCGACGCGCCGCAGGCGGAGATCGACCGGCTGCTTGCCTTTTTGCACTGGCGCGGCATTTCCTACACCCATGAGGAGGGCATCCTGCGCCTGCGCGGGGAGACGGACGGTCTGTCGGGCTTCCCCGCTGTCCAAGCGGTCAGCGGGAGCGCCCCCGCGCTCAGCAGCCGCCGTCCGGAGCAGGCGCGCAGCGTCGTTTCGGTCGGCTCGGCAAAATTCGGCGCGGATCGCCTCGTCCTGATCGCGGGGCCGTGCTGCGTTGAGGATGAGACGCAGATCTTCCTCGCCGCGCAGCACGTCCGTCAGGCGGGTGCTGCGGTGCTGCGCGGCGGCGCGTTCAAGCCGCGCACCTCGCCTTACGATTTTGCGGGTCTCGGCGCAGAGGGCATCACCCTGCTGTGCCGCGCGGGTCGCGCCGTCGGGCTTCCCGTGGTCACGGAGCTGATGGATGCGCGGCAGTTGGAGCTGTTTGCCGACGTAGACCTGATTCAAGTCGGTGCGCGCAATATGCAAAATTTCGACCTGCTGCACGCCCTCGGCGGCACGGGAAAGCCCATTTTGCTCAAACGCGGCATGGGAAACACGCTGCGGGAGCTTCTGCTGAGCGCGGAGCACATCATGGCGGCGGGAAACGACCGGATCATCCTCTGCGAACGCGGCATCCGCACCTTTGACGATTTCTCTCGCTTTACGCTGGATCTGACCGCCGTACCGGCACTGCACGAGATGACGCATCTGCCGGTCATCGTCGACCCGAGCCACGCGGCAGGGCGCGCCTCGCTCGTCGCGCCCATGGCGCTCGCGGCAGCCGCCTGCGGCGCGGACGGCGTTATGCTGGAAATGCACGACGATCCCGCCGCCGCCCGCTGCGACGGCGCGCAGGCGCTCGACGCCCAGAGCCTGACCGCGCTTGCCCGCAGACTGCACGCCGTGCACGTGGCGGCAAGCGAAGCCGGCTGCCTGACGCGCGCTTTCTGAGTGTTCACGATCGTCGAATTTTTCCGTAAACATATCGCTTTATATGACTTTTTCGTGGGAGATGTCGTCTCAAATCGTATCCCTTTGAAAAATACAATGCTCTGTCCTTGCGGGAAAGAGCATTTTGTTGTATAATTCGCTTATAGACGTTTTTTTATGCGATTTCCCGTTGTGCAAATGCACGAAAAGGTTCAAAGGAGTTTTCAATATGGCTACGTTTTTCTTAAACGGCACGCAATACACGGTGGAGAAGAAGCAATCGCTCCTGCGCTGGCTGCGCGACGAGATGCACATCACCTCCGCCAAAGACGGCTGTAGCGAGGGTGCGTGCGGTGCCTGCACCGTTCTGATCGACGGCGCGCCGTGCCGCGCCTGTGTGCCGGACACGGATCGGCTGGAGGGAAAGCACATCCTGACGGTGGAGGGGCTTTCCGATTTTGAAAAAAGCGCCTATACATTCGCCTTCGGAGAAGCAGGAGCGGTGCAGTGCGGCTTCTGCATCCCGGGCATGGTGCTGTGCGCCAAGAGTCTGCTCGACCGCTGCCCCGATCCGACGGAGGCGCAGATCCGCTACGCCATTCGCAACAACTACTGCCGCTGCACGGGCTATGTGAAGATCATCGCCGCCATCTCTCTGGCCGGAAAGATCCTGCGCGAGGGCAAGATCCCTGTCCCCTCGGCAACGGATTGGCGTCTCGGCTCCCGCGTCCACCGCATCGACGTGGAGGAAAAGGTCCTTGGCTACGGCAAATATCCGGATGATTTCTATCTGGAAGGAATGTGCTACGGCTCTGCCGTGCGCAGCAAGTATGCGCGTGCGCGCGTGCTGGCCATCGACAAGTCGGCGGCGCTGAAGGTTCCCGGGGTCGTCGCCGTTCTGACGGCGGAGGACATCCCCGGCGAAAATCTTGTCGGCCACCTGAAGCATGATCAATATACGCTTGTCCCCGTGGGCAGCCTGACGCATTATCTGGGCGATGCCATCGCGCTGGTCGTCGCGGAGACGCATGAGGCGCTGGAAAAGGGCAAGAAGCTCGTCAAGATCGACTATGAGCCTCTGCCCCACGTCCATACCATTGAGCAGGCAGCCGCGCCCGACGCGCCGCTGGTCTTCGAGACCGACGAGAGCAACGTACAGGCCTATAAGCACGTTTCGCGCGGCGATGCCGACGCGGCGATCGCGCGCTCGAAATACGTTCTTTCCGATCACTTTGAAACGCCGTGGACGGAGCACGCCTTCTTGGAGCCGGAATGTGCCGTCGCCTTTATTGACAAGGACGGCGATGTGATGCTCTACACCACCGACCAGTCCTCCCACACCACGCTGCACGAATGCTCCCTGATGCTCGGCAGCAAGAAGGTCAAGGTGCAAAACGCGCTGGTCGGCGGCGGCTTCGGCGGAAAAGAAGATATGTCCGTGCAGCATCACGCGGCACTGATTGCCTACTGCACGAAGCGCCCCGTCAAGGTCGCGCTGAGCCGCAAGGAGTCGCTTCTGGTACATCCGAAACGCCATCGCTTCGTCATGGATTTCACCATGGGCTGCGACGAGAACGGCATCATTCAGGGCGTCCGCGCGAAGGTCCGCTCCGACACCGGCGCGTTCGCCTCGCTGGGCGGCCCCGTGCTGGAGCGCGCCTGCACGCACGCCGCCGGTCCTTATGCCTATGAGAACTTTGAGATCGAGGGCACGGCATACTACACAAATAACCCGCCTGCGGGCGCGTTCCGCGGCTTCGGTGTCACGCAGACGTGCTTTGCCACGGAGACGCTGCTCAACCGCATGGCCGATCTGGTCGGCATCACCCCGTGGGAGATCCGTTACCGCAACGCCATCCGCCCGGGCGGCGTGCTGCCGAACGGCCAGATCGTGGACGATTCCACCGGCCTTGTGGAAACGCTGGAGGCCGTCAAGCCCTACTACGACGCGGCGCGTGCCGCCGGTCGGCCGGTCGGCTTGGCCTGCGCGATGAAAAACGCCGGTGTCGGCGTCGGCATTCCCGACTGGGGGCGCTGCAAACTCATCGTGGAGGACGACGCGAAGGTGCATATCTACACGGGCGCTTCCTGCATCGGGCAGGGGCTTGGCACGGTGCTTGTGCAGATGATCGTGACAAACACGGACATCGCGCCGGACGATATCGTCTACGAGCGCAGCAACACATGGATCGCGCCGGACTCCGGCGACACCTCCGGTTCGCGCCAGACGATGATCACAGGCGAGGCCTGCCGCCGCGCCTGTGAGAAGCTGATGGAAGCGAAGGCGGGCGGGCCGCTCTCCGCGCTCATCGGGCAGGAGTTCTACGGCGACTACCTTGCCAAGACCGACCCGCTCGGCGCAAATGTCCCCAATCCTGTCTCCCACGTTGCCTACGGCTACGCCACGCAGATTTGCGTGCTCGACCCCAAGACCAAGCGCATCTCTCAGCTTGTCGCCGCGCACGACGTCGGCAAGGCGGTCAACCCCCTGTCCTGCGAAGGGCAGGTAGAGGGCGGCGTCGTCATGTCCATGGGCTATGCGCTGCGCGAACAATACCCGATCGACGAGAACTGCAAGCCGATCGAAAAATACGGCGAGCTGGGTCTGTTCCGCGCGCATGAGATCCCGCCGGAGATCAAGGCGATCATCATCGACAAGCCGGGTCTGAACGTTGCCTGCGGCGCGATCGGCATCGGCGAGATCACCTCCATCCCCACCGCTCCCGCGATCGCCGACGCCTACTACCGACTCGACGGCGAAAAGCGCAACATTTTGCCGCTGCACAACACCCCCTACGAAAGGAAGGACGCGAAATGAAAAACCGCTTTCCGTACCGCTCTGCCGTCGTCCTCTGTAACGGCGGCTGCCGCGCCAACATCAAAGAAGAACCCGCCTGCGTCTACGGCTGCGTCGCCTGCGGGCGCTGCATCGAGATCTGCCCGATGGGGGCGATCGAATTAAACGCCGTCGGCGTCGCCGAGGTCAATCCGGAGCGCTGCATTGCCTGCGGCAAGTGCGTCCGCGAATGCCCGCGCGGCGTGATCACGGTGCACGAGTGCGCCAATCCGATCGTCGTCCGCTGCTCCAACGCCGATGTCGGCGCGCAGGCGCGCAAGGTCTGTCAGGTAAGCTGCATCGGCTGCGGCCTGTGCGTAAAGCGCTGTCCTGCGGGCGCGATCCGCGTGGTCGACAATCACGCAGTCATCGACGAATCGCTGTGCCTGAGCTGCGGCGCGTGTGCCGTGGCCTGCCCGCGCGGCGCGATAAGCGACCTGCGCGGCATTCTGACGAAATAAAAAACGCGGCGCTGTTCCGAAAGAACAGCGCCGTCAGCGTGTCGAAAAACCTTTTTCGGCACGCTGGGAGACTGCCAAAAAGGTCCGGAAGACGAGCAACTCACGCCCGTCGGCGTATATAGATACGGTAG
>USIH01000063.1 GCA_900554705.1 uncultured Eubacteriales bacterium | reverse complement strand
CGGCATTCTCGCAACGGTAAACGCAAGCCGCACCGCCTCACAGGAGGCGCTGGCGGAAAAAGCCGAACGGGCGCTGCGCGAGATGCTTCGTTTCGGCACCACCACCTGCGAAGCGAAAAGCGGCTACGGTCTGAGCCTCGAAGAAGAGCAAAAGGAGCTGCGCGCCATCCGCGACCTCAAGGAGCGCCAGCCGGTGGAGCTTGCGGCGACCTTCTTGGGCGCGCACGCCGTTCCGAAGGGCGCCGACCGCGCAGCCTACATCCGCTCGCTGTGCGAGGAGATGATCCCCGCCGTCGCGCGCGAAGGGCTTGCAGAGTTCTGCGACGTGTTTTGCGAAACGGGCGTCTTTTCCGCAGAGGAGAGCCGCGCGATCTTGGAGGCGGGCAAGCGCCATGGGCTGATCCCAAAAATCCATGCCGACGAGATCGACCCCATCGGCGGCTCTCAGCTTGCAGGCGATCTCGGCGCGATCTCCGCCGAACACCTGATCGTCTGCCCCGACGAGGGGATCGAGCGCATGGCGCGCGGCGGGGCGATCGCCTGCCTGCTCCCCTGCACGAGTTTTTATCTCGGCGCGGCCTACGCGCCCGCCGCGAAGATGATCGAAGCGGGCGTTCCCGTGGCGATGGCCACGGACTTCAACCCCGGCTCCTGTCCCTGCCTCAATATGCAGCTTGTGATGAACCTCGGGTGTCTGAAATACCGTCTCACACCGGAGCAGGTGCTCACCGCCGTCACGCTCAACGGCGCGGCGGCCATCGGCCGTGCCGCGCGCATCGGCTCGCTGGAGGCCGGCAAGCAGGCGGATCTCCTACTCTGGGACGCGCCGGATCTGAACTATATCTGTTACCGAATGGGAAGCAATCTTGTATCGACCGTGATCAAACGCGGTACCGTTTTGGAGGTATGAACCATGGCAAAACTGATCGAATGTATCCCGAATTTTTCCGTCAGCGAACAGAGTGACCCCGTGACCTTTGCCGCGCTGAAGGAGACGGCATCCTCCGTTGCCGGCTGCACGCTGCTCAATGTGCAGACCGACGGCGACCACAACCGCTGCGTCTTTACGATGGTCGGCGCCCCCGAGAGGATCGGCGAAGCGGCGTTCCTGCTCTGTAAGGAAGCAACCGAACGCATTGATATGCGCAAGCACGTCGGGCAACATCCGCGCATGGGCGCAACGGACGTCATTCCCTTCGTGCCGACGATGGACGTCACGCTGGAAGAGTGTGTGGCGCTGTCCAAACAGGTTGCAAAGCGCATCTGGGAAGAGCTTTCCGTTCCCTCCTTCCTCTATGAGGACTCCGCCACCCGTCCCGAGCGGCGCAATCTTGCTACCTGCCGCAAGGGGCAGTTTGAGGGTATGCCAGAAAAGCTGCTCCAGCCGGAGTGGGCGCCGGACTACGGCGAGCGGAAGATCCACCCGACGGCGGGCATCATTGCCATCGGCGCGCGGATGCCGCTGATTGCCTATAACGTGAATTTGGACACCTCCGACTTGGAGATCGCCAAAAAGATCGCCGGAGCGATCCGTGCGGCCGGCGGCGGTTTCCGCTACTGCAAAGCCATCGGCGTTATGCTCGAAGACCGCAACATTGCGCAGGTGTCCATGAATCTGGTCAATTTTGAGGGCACGCCGATCTACTACGTGTTTGAAATGATCCGCGCGCTGGCCGACCGCTACGGCGTGCGCATCATCGGCAGTGAGCTTGTCGGCATGACGCCTGCCAAGGCACTGCTGGACTGCGCCGAATACTACCTGAAGTTAGAGGACTTTCACTGCCGCGATCAGGTGATGGAATACCACCTGATCGGCATGGAGTAAGCCCATGGAGCTTTCGAATTATACCGTCCGTGACTTTACGGCGCTGCTCGGCTCCGATGCGCCCGCGCCCGGCGGCGGCTCTGCTGCGGCCTTGGAAGGCGCGCTGGGCGCGGCGCTGACGGCGATGGTCTGCGCGCTGACCGTCGGCCGGAAAAAATACGCGGCGTTTGAAGAAGAGGCGCGCGCCGCGCTTGCGCGCGCGAATGCCTTGCAGGAGGCGTTCCTTCGCGCCATGCAGCGCGACACGGAGGCCTTCGACGCCTTCGGTGCGGCTATGGCGCTGCCGCGCGCAACGCCGGAGGAAAAGGCATCGCGCGACCGCGCGATGCAGGAGGCGCTCGGCGCGTGCATCGCCTCTCCGCTCGAGATGATGCGCCTTGCGGTCGACACGCTCCTCTTGGCCGACGGCCTGCGCGGGAAGTATAATACGAATGCCGCGAGCGATTTTGCCGTGGGTGCGCTGTCGCTCTGCGCGGCGGTGCGCGGCGCATGGCTCAATGTGCTGATTAATCTCAATTCCCAGCACGTCAGAGACGAGCGCGCCTTTGCCGAGGGGCAGGCGCTTCTTGCCCGCTGCGAAGCGCTCTCCGAGGAAATCTACCGCGAGACGCTCGCGCAGTTAAGCTAAACGTGGAGGTTTTCGGATGAAACTGCCTGTTTCTCTGCTCTTAGACGAGCTTCGCGCACAGTTCTCCCTGCCCGCCTATCACCTGCTGGGGACGCCGCTGCTGCTGGAGCGTCCGCTGCTCTACCGGCGTGAGGAGCCGGTGGAGGAAGGAAGGCTCTACCTCGCCGCCTCCGCCGCACCCTTTGCGCAGGTGCCGTGCGCCTGCGTCCTGCTTCCGGCGGACTGCCCGCCCGACATGACGGTCAACTGCATCTGCGTGCAGGCACGGGAAGACCAACTGATGAACTTTTTGCAGCGCCTTTGGGATCGCTGGGAACAGTGGTCTGCCGCGCTGGACGCGCTCGTGCTCTCTCACGGGAAGCCCGAGGCACTGCTGACCGCGACACAGCCGCTTCTGGGCAATCCGCTCAGCGTCGTCAGCGCGGACTGCTCCTGTGTGGCGCTCTCCGAGCCGCTCAATTTTCTGACGCAGGACAATCTCTTCGATCTGACCGCCCGCCTGATGCAGGATGCGCACTACCGCGCCATGCTGGAGGCGGAAGCGCCCGTTGTGCTCTCCTCCGCACTGCTGCCCTGCCGCTCGTGCAATCTCAACCTCTGGGCTGACGGCGTCGCAACGCACCGCCTGTCCGTCTGGGAGCTGCACCGGCCGCTGCGCGAGAGCGACGGCTGGGCGCTGCGCGTGCTTGCGGGCAAGCTCAATTACCTTTTGGAGGAAGAGCGGCGCATCGACCGCTCCTTTACCAACCTGCGCAGCGTGATCCACCGCGTTCTGACAGATCGGTCGGCAGACCCGATGGAGGTCAGCCGTCAGCTCTGCCGCATGGGCTGGGACGATCAGGACACATACCTGTGCGCCGTCTTTCAGGCAAAGCAGGTCGACGCGCTGGAGCACGTTTGCAGACTTGTCACGCGGACATTTTCCAAGTGCTGCGCCCTGCCCTTTGAGCAGCAGGCCGTGTGCTACATCGACCTTGCGCAGGAGGCGGAGGAAACGGCGGCACTGACGGACTTTGCGCGCGACCACTTCCTTCTGGCCGGTCACAGCCGCCCCATGCAGGGGCACGCGATGCTGCGCCGTCAATATTTACAGGCGCGCGCCGCGCTCGTAACGGGGCAGCGGCTCTTCCCGCAGCGTCCCTGTCACAGCTTTGATTCCGTCGCGCTGCCCTATCTGCTCAATCAGGCGACGCGGCAGCTTCCCGCGCAGATGGTTTGCCACCCGCGGCTCGCGCTGCTGCAAGCCTACGACCGTGAGCACGACGCCGACCTGTGGCGCACGCTCCGTGTCTATCTGGACAGCAGTCTGAACGCCACGACAACGGCGAAGGCGCTTTCCATTCATCGCAGCACACTGCTCTATCGCTTGGCGCGCATTCGTGAGCTGCTTGGCACCGAGCTGGAAGATCCGGAGGAGCTGCTCTATTTGTCCATCTCCGTCCGTCTGCTCGATCCGGCATAAAAAGAAAACGGATCCATCCGGCAAAAGCGGGATGGATCCGTTTCTTCAGCTCAGTTGTTTCCGAATCGCGCCAAGCAGCGCGTCATAGCTGTCAAAGGCGGGGAGCTGCGGGTAAGCCGCGCGGATCTCCGGCGTCGTCCGGAAGAGAAAGCCCGCCTTGCTCTCCAAAAGCATTTCAAGATCGTTGTAGCTGTCGCCGGCGGCGATGGTGTCGTAGCCGATGGCTTGCAGCGCGCGGACGGTGGTGCGCTTGGAGTGCTCCGTCCGCATTCGGTGGCCGAGGATCTCGCCGGAGGGCGAGACGGTCAGCGTGTTGCACAGCAGCGTCGGGTAGCCCAGCTTTTTCATCAGCGGCATGGCAAACTGCGTGAAGGTGTCGCTCAGGATCACGACCTGCGTCAGCGCGCGCAGCTCGTCTAAAAATTCCTTTGCCCCCGAAAGCGGCTCGATCGAACCGATCACCCGCTGGATCTCCGGCAAGCCCATCCCGCGCGACCTGAGCAGGTCGATGCGCCAGCGCATCAGCTTGTCATAGTCCGGCTCATCGCGTGTCGTACGGCGCAGCTCGTCGATTCCGGTCGCCTCCGCAAAGGCGATCCAAATCTCCGGCGTCACAACGCCTTCCATATCCAAGCAGACGATCTCCATGTTCCCTACCTCCGTGCGCTCTTTTGCTCAGTATATCATAAAAGTGACAAAAATGCAACGGAAGAACGAAAACCGTCTTGCACTCCGGAGGAAAGTGTGTAATAATATTAAAAACAAACAAAGAAGGCGCAGAATTATGCTTGATCTCCTGATTTTTGGCGGGACCGTGGTCGACGGCACGGGTCGCGCCGCTTACCGCGCGGACATCGGCGTGCAGGGCGGCAAGATCGCCGCCATCGGCGACCTTTCGTCATGCGAGGCGGCCTGCCGCGTTGACGCGTCGGGCGCGGTCGTAACGCCGGGCTTTATCGACATCCACCGCCACGCAGATGCGGCGCTGTTTCGTCCGGATTTCGGCAAGGCGGAGCTTGCGCAGGGACTGACGACGATCGTCAACGGCAACTGCGGGCTTTCGCTCGCCCCCTTCGGCCAAGCGCATCGGGCGGAGATTCTCTCCTACCTCTACCCGATCTGCGGCGCGATCGACCCGCGCACGGCCACGCAGCGTCTGTCGGACTATTTTTCCTCCCTGCCGCCGCTCCCGCTCCATGTCGGGATGCTGGTCGGCGCGGGCACGCTGCGCGCCGACGCCGCCGGTTACGCGCTGACACATCTGGAAGAGGCGCACTACCACGCGATCCACGCGGCAATGGAACAGGCGCTCTCCGACGGCGCGTTGGGCGTTTCGCTCGGCCTCGGCTATGCGCCGGAGTGCTTCTATACGACGCAGGAGCTGATCTACGCGCTATCGCCGCTTGCCGCGCAGAACATTCCTCTGACCGTGCATATGCGGCAGGAGGGCGGCGGCGTGGTCGACTCCGTTGAGGAGATGCTGACCGTTGCCCGCGCGCTCCGGCTCCCGCTGCACATCAGCCACCTAAAGGCGATGGGCAAGGAAAACTGGGGCACGAAGATCCCGCAGGCGCTGTCGCTTCTGACGCGCGCCCGTGACGAGGGGCTTGACGTGACTTGCGACGTTTATCCGTACACCGCCGGTTCTACGCAGTTGCTCCACATTCTGCCGCCGGACTTTTTGGAGGGCGGCATTGACGCGGTGATCCGTCGTCTGCAAGACGCGGGCGCGCGGCGCGCGCTCCGGCAGCGCATTGAAAGCGGCGTCGGCTTTGACGACATCGCGCGTCTGGCCGGTTGGGACGGCATCTATCTGACCGGCCTGTACCGTCCGGAAAACCTCCCCTACCTCGGGTCGTCCATCGCGCAGGTCGCCGCGCAGACCGGCAAGGATCCGCTTGACTGCTGCTGCGATCTGCTGGTAAGCGAACGCTGCGAGATCACCATGATCGACTTTATGGCCTCCGAGGAGGACATCGCGCGCATTCTGCGCTCCCCGCTCTCCAACCTTATCTCCGACGCCACCTATCCCTCCGAAGGAAAGCCGCACCCGCGCGTTTACGGCACCTTCCCGCACCTGCTGGAGCATTTTGTGCGGGAAAAGGGCGTGCTTTCTCTGGAGGAAGCGGTCAAAAAAATGACGCTGCTTCCCGCGCAGGCGCTCCGCCTGAAGGCAAAGGGCGCGCTTGCCGTCGGGCTGGACGCGGATATCAATGTGTTTGACCCCGCGCAGGTGCACGAAACAGGCACCTATGAGGCGCCCTGCCAACTTGCGCAGGGTATGCGCTATGTCATCGTCGGCGGAACGGTCGCGCTGCACGACGGCGTTTTTTCCGAACAAAGCGCCGGAACGATCCTGAAGAGGGGGAACTGAAATGGACACGGAACTGATCGGCCTGTGCCAAAAGCTCATTCAGACGCAAAGCTACTCCGGCGGGGAGCGCCGCGTTGCGGAGCTGATCCGCGACTTTATGCGCAGCCACGGATTTGACGAGGCGTATTTTGACGAATACGGCAATGTGTTGGGCTGCATTCGAGGCGGGCGCGCCGGAAAGCGCATCCTGTTTGACGGACATATCGACACCGTTCCCGCAGAGAACCGCGCCGACTGGAAGCACGATCCCTTCGGCGGCGTGATCGAGGACGGGCGCATTTACGGACGCGGCGCGGCGGATATGAAGGGTGCGGACGCGGCCATGCTCTGCGCGCTCGCACGGTTTCGTGCCGCGCACGGCGACGACTTTTCCGGTGAGCTTTGGTTCTCCGGCATTGTGCACGAGGAGTGCTTCGAGGGCGTTGCCGCGCGGCGCGTCTCGGCTGCGCTCCACCCGTCGCTCGTCGTCATCGGCGAAGCGTCGGAAATGAATCTCAAATGCAGCCAGCGCGGGCGGGCGGAGATCGTTTTGGAGACCTTTGGCGTCCCCTGCCACAGTTCCAATCCGGAAAAGGGCGTCAACGCGGTCTATAGCGCCTGCCGCATCATCGAAAAGCTGCGCGCACTGCCGCCGATCCGTCAGGAAGGCATGGCGGGCGACGGCATTTTGGAGCTGACGGACATTTGCTCGCAGCCCTACCCCGGCGCCTCCGTCGTCCCGCATTACTGCCGCGCGACCTTCGACCGCCGTCTGATGGTCGGCGAAACGCGCGAAAGCGTCCTTGCCCCGCTGGAAGAGATCCTGCGCACGCTCGCGGCTGAGGATCCGCGCATTCGCGCAAAGGTCTCCTTCGCAACCGGACAGGAGACCTGCTACACCGGCGCGCAGATCGCGGCCGACCGCTTCTTCCCCGCGTGGCGCGTGGAGGAACGCGCCGATTTTGTGCAGGCGATCGCGCGCGAGATCAGGCGCATGGGGTACCACCCCGCGCTGACCGGCTACAGCTTCTGCACCAACGGGAGCCACTACGCCGGAGAGGCCGGCATTCCCTGCATCGGCATCGGCTCCGGGCGCGAGGCACTGGCGCACACGGTGGATGAATATATCACCTTAGACGACTTGACAGCCGTCTGCGACTACTACACCGCCGTTATGACGGCGATGACACGGGAGGCCCGCAGTGAAACAGTTTGACGCGACAACGCTCTGTCCCGACTACCGTTTTATACGGGTGGTCAGCAAAGAGGGCGTGTTTTTCGATCTTGTGCGCAAATGGGCGGCGCGCGAACACGTTTTCCGCCTGAGTCAGACGTATCCGGAGGCCAAAACCGTCAGCCGCGCGCAGGTGCCGCCCTGCATCTTCCGCGACTTCACGGAGCTTAACGGGCAGGAGAATTTCTGCCATGCGATCTGGCGCGACGGCACGCAGCGTCTTCTGCCCTTAACAGACGCCGACCGCGCACTCCTATAGCGCAAAAACAGCAGAGGAGGTCATGTCTTGTGACCTCCTCTGCTGTTTTTATGCGTTTTTGCTGTAATTAACGACTTTTTCGAACTTTTCAGCCACAAGACTCGCGCCGCCGATGAGGCCGCCGTCGATCTCCGGTTGACGCATCAGCTCTCCGGCGTTTTTCTCATTCATGCTGCCGCCGTAAAGGATGCGGACGTCCTCCGCGCTGTAGCCGAACAGCTCCTTTACCGCGCCGCGAATGGCCGCGATGGTTCGATTGGCGTCCTGCGCGGTGGCCGTTTTTCCGGTACCGATCGCCCAGACCGGCTCATAGGCAATGACGCAGTCGGTGATCTGCGCCGTGGAAACGCCGCACAATGCGGCCTTCGTTTGCAGGCAGACGACCTCGTTTGTAATGCCCTGTTCCTTCTGCGTGAGCGTTTCGCCGACGCAGATGATCGGCTTTAGGCCGCTCTCAAGCACCTTGCGCACCTTGCGGTTGACCGTCTCGTCCGTCTCACCGAAGTACTGGCGGCGCTCGGAATGGCCGAGGATCACATAGGTAACACCCAGCTCCTTCAGGCTTGCGCAGTTCGCTTCGCCGGTAAATGCACCCTTGTCTTCAAAGTGGACGTTCTGCGCGCCGAGGCTGATCTGCGTTCCCTTGAGCAGCGGCGCGGCGGCAAACAGGCTGACCGTCATCGGACACACAACGATCTCCACATTGGTCAGCGGCTGGATCGTTTTCAGCTGTTGCAGCAAGGCGACCGTCTCAGCGGGCGTCTTGTTCATCTTCCAGTTGCCCGCGATCATGGGTCTTCTCATGGCGTTCCCTCCGGATCAGTAGAGCTTCTTGCGAATTTCCACGTTGCCCGCCGGGCAATGGTTCTTGCAGTTGCCGCAGCTGACGCACTTATGCTCGTCTTCCTTCACACCGGAGACGATCTTGCCGGTGGAGCTTGCGCCAATGCGGTTGGCGCCGGCGTTGATCATATTCACGGCGTCGGTGTAGGTACGCACGCCGCCGGAGGCCTTCACGCCCATCTCGGGGCCGACGGTCTCGCGCATCAGGCGCACGTCCTCGACGGTCGCGCCGCCGGTGGAGAAGCCCGTGGAGGTCTTGACGAAGTGCGCCCCCGCCAGCTTTGCCACGGTGCAGGCCTTGACCTTCTCTTCGTCGGTCAGCAGGCAGCATTCGATGATGACCTTGACCTGCGCACGACCCTTGACCGCGTTTACAACGCCCTCGATGTCGCGCTTGACCAGCATCCAGTCGCCGGACTTGACCGCGCCGATGTTGATGACCATATCGATCTCGCGCGCACCCTTCGTCGCGGCGTCAGCCGCCTCAAACGCCTTTGCCTCCGGCGTGCAGGCGCCCAAGGGGAACGCGATGACGCAGCAGGGCGTCACACCGCTGCCTTCGAGCTGCTGCGCGACGTACTGAATATAGGAGGGATTGACGCACACGCTGGCCGTGTGGTACTTCTTCGCCTCGTCGCAGATTCTGCGAATGTCCGCCGTCGTTGCCTCCGGCTTGAGGTAGGTATGGTCGATATACTTTGCCATATCGGCAGGGTTGCTGCCGGAGGCTGCGGGCGCGTCGGCCTGCGCACCGTATTTTGCACAGATCTCCTCCGTCACCTGACGGATGATTTCATTAATATCCATGGTAAATTCCTTTCCGATTATTTTCTCGCTTCCTCGGCGATCTTCGCCGTCGCGGTCAGACCCAGACGCGTCGCGCCCGCAGCAAGCAGGCTCTCCGCCTGTGCAAGCGTTTTGATGCCGCCGTCGATCTTGATGCCGACGTTTCTGCCGAGAATATCATAGGCAAAGGCGACATCCTCGACCCTTGCGCCGTGGCCGCTGAGCATATTTTGGATCTTGACGAAGTCGACGCCGCTTGCGCGCAGCATCGTGAGCACCGCACGCTTCTCCTCCGGCGTATACAGAGCGTGCTCAAAGACCGCCTTGAGCTTTGCCTTGCCTGCGGCAAGGCGCACCAGTTCCTCGATCTCCCGCTGCGCCTCGTCGAGCCTGCCGGATTTGACGGCAAGCACGTTGAGCGCAACGTCGATCTCCGTCGCGCCGTTTGCCATGCATTCGCGCAGCTCGGCACACTTGGCTGCCTGCGACATACAGCCGTGCGGGAAGCCGATCGCGGTACCGACCGCAACGGGGCTGCCCAGCAGCGCCTCGCGCGCAGCCGGAACATAGTAGGGCGCGACGCACACTGCGGCAACGGAGTATTTGCGCGCAACGGCGCACTCCTGCCGGATCTTTTCCAGCGTCGTATCGGGGTTGAGCAGGGAGTGCTCCAGATGCGCCACGACATCGCTGCCCGTCACCAGCCCCGCGCGGGGCATGGGGGCGGCGCTCAGGTTAAAGTATGCAAGCACCTGACGCTCCACTTCTTTTCTGATTGCTTCCACGTCCATAAGTCAATGATACTCCCTTATTTCGCCTTCATAGGTCAGGTGGTCGATCACGCCGCAGATCGTCAGGTCGGCGATGCACTGCCGTCCCAAAAACATGGCCGCCGCGCCGCCGTCGACATTCACGATCACCGTATCGCCGATCCCCGCGTCCGCCACGTCAAAGGCGATGGCCTGATTGCCGGTCAGCTTTCCGTCCTCGTCGAGATAGTCGACGATCATCAGCTTCTGTCCGGCAAAGCCCTTGTCTTTGATGGTGGAGACGACGTTGCCGACGACTCTTGCCAGTCTCATCCCAGCTTCGGGAGGATGCCCTCCACGTCGTCATGCGGGGAAGGAATGACATGGCAGCCGTACAGCTCGCCCACGCGTTTTGCAGCCGTCGCGCCCGCGTCGACCGCAGCCTTGACCGCGCCGACATCGCCGCGCACCATAACGGTGACAAGACCGGAGCCGATCTGCTCCTTGCCGATGAGATGAACGTCCGCCGCTTTGACCATGGCGTCGGCTGCTTCGATGGAGCCGATCAGGCCGCGCGTTTCAACCATTCCAAGTGCCAGTTTCATTGTGATTCCTCCGATTTGATTTGAATATTATAAGTGTCAATAAATCCTACGATGGCGGCGTCTGCCGGTGTCCGCTTCGTGCGGAACATCCGACCCGCCTCCTTTGATCCGATCATATAGACAAAGTCTCCTCTGCCCGCCTGCCGTGTAGAGTCCGCCGCCACGATCATTTTTGTCTTCTTGCCCTTTTCGATGAGCTGCACCACCAGAAGCGGAATGTTCTCCAAATTGGGTTCCTTCACGGTGGCGACCACCGTCCCGACGACCTCTCCGATATACATCGGTCAGCCGATGGTGGGCAGGATGCCCTCGACGTCGTCGTGGGGAGAGGGGATCACGTGGCAGCCGTACAGCTCGCCCACGCGCTTTGCAGCCGTCGCGCCTGCGTCGACCGCAGCCTTGACCGCGCCGACGTCGCCGCGCACCATGACGGTGACAAGGCCGGAGCCGATCTGCGTTTTGCCGATGAGGCGGACGTTGGCCG
>USIH01000062.1 GCA_900554705.1 uncultured Eubacteriales bacterium | reverse complement strand
TTGCGAAAGTTCAAAAATTCTCGATTATTTATATTGTAATCCTGCGGCCAATTTTCTTAAAAAATTAATCTATTTTGACGGTTACGGACTTTTTTGACAGTCACAGAGCCGCCTCCACCGGAGGCGGCTCTGTGACTGCTGAGAGAATGCACCGCCTTGTTTCAAGGCGGCGCATTTGTTATTTGCTTTGGTGCAGCTGAACGTGGTTCTTGATCGCGTCAAAGCTCTCGGCGCTGATGACGTGCTCGATGCGGCAGGCGTCCTCGGAGGCGATCTCCTCCGGCACGCCCAAGTTTGTCAGCCAGCTTGTCAGGAAACGGTGGCGCTCATAAATGCGCTCGGCGATCTCCCGACCGGCGGGCAGAAGCGTGATGTAGCCGCCCTCGTCCATGTGGATGTAGCCGTTCGTGCGCAGATTTTTCATTGCGATGCTGACGCTGGGCTTTGAAAAATCAAGCTCGGCGGCAATGTCAACGGAGCGCACCTCGCCCCCCTGACGCGCGGAGAGAACCAAAATGGTTTCCAGATAGTTTTCAGCGGATTCTTGGATCTTCATGGGATGCCTCAGCCGGACAGGCTCACAGCGTTGCGGCAAGAACTGCCTTAATGGTGTGCATTCTGTTTTCCGCCTCGTCAAACACGATCGATTGCGCGCTTTCGAACACCTCGTCGGTCACCTCCAGCGCGTCGAGGTGGAACTGTTCGCCGATCTGCTTGCCAATGCCGGTGTTTAGGTCGTGGAAGGCGGGCAGGCAGTGCATGAACACCGCGTGCTCACCGGCGTTTTTCATCAGCGCGGTCGTCACCTGATAGGGCAGCATCTTCTCAATGCGCTCCGCCCACGCTTCCATCGGTTCGCCCATGGAGACCCACACGTCGGTGTAGATCACGTCGGCGCCTGCCGTCGCGCGCATGGGATCGGTCTCAAATTCGAGCGTCGCACCGGTCTCGCGTGCGATCCGGTCGCAGCGTGCGATGAGCGCGGGATCAGGGAAATAGCCTTCCGGCCCGCAGGCGACGAAGTGCAGCCCCAGCTTCGCGCAGCCGATCATCAGGGAGTTTGCCATGTTATAGCGGCAGTCGCCCATGAAGACGAGCTTGCGCCCCTTGAGGGAACCGAAATGCTCCCGAATGGTGAGCATATCCGCCAAAATCTGCGTCGGGTGATATTCATTCGTCAGGCCGTTCCAGACGGGGACGCCCGCGTGCTCAGCCAGCGCCTCCACGATGCTCTGACCGAAGCCGCGATACTCGATGCCGTCGTAGAGGCGGCCGAGGACACGAGCGGTGTCGGCGATGGATTCCTTTTTTCCGATCTGCGAGCCGGACGGATCGAGGTAGGTCACGTGCATCCCAAGATCGTAGGCGGCGACCTCAAAGGAGCAGCGCGTGCGGGTCGAGGTCTTTTCAAAAATCAGAGCGATGCTTTTTCCCTTGAGCGTGTCGTGCGCGATGCCCGCCTTTTTCTTTGCTTTCAGCTCCGCGGCAAGATCCAGAAGACCCGTGATCTCCTCCGGCGTGAAGTCCAGCAGCGTTAAAAAGTTTTTTCCCTTTAAGTTCATATGATCCTCCTATTGCGCCGCGCACCGCAGGATCTGCTGCACGGCAATTTTTAGTTGTTCCATCGGAATGTTCAGCGCAGGAAGCAGACGGATCCTGTCCTTCGCGGTCGTCACGAGAACGCCGTGCTCCAGAAGCGTCTGCGCAAAGTCGCGCGCGGGTCGGTTCACCTGCAAACCGAGCATCAGGCCCATACCGCTGACGCTTAAAATACCATCCGCGCCTTCCAGTGCGCTGCGGATGTAGTCCGAACGCTCGCGGACACCGCGCAGAAGCGCGTCGTCAATGCGGCTGAGGATGTTCAGCGCGCCCGCGCAGCAGGCAGCATTTCCGCCGAAGGTCGAGCCGTGGTCACCGGCCGCAAAAACGTCGGCCGTGCGCGCGCCCAGCAGCGTCGCGCCGAGCGGCAGTCCGCCGCCCAGCCCCTTTGCCGTCGTTACGACGTCCGGCGTCAGGCCATAGTTCATGTAGCCGTAGAGCGCGCCGCTGCGGCCGTTGCCGAGCTGCACCTCGTCTGCCATCAGGAGCACATGGTATTTCTGCGCAAGCTCGCGCAGTGTGTCGGCAAAGGCCTGCCCGATGGGCAGGATCCCGCCCTCGCCCTGCACGCACTCAAAAAGAATGGCGGCGCAGGCGTTTTCCTTCAGAAGACGCTCCATTCCCTCCGCGTCGCCGACGTCTGCCGCAAGGAAGCCCGACGGCAGGGGGCGATAGTCGCGGTGATAGCAGTCCTGCGCCGTCGCGGCAAGGGTGGCAAGCGTGCGCCCGTGAAAGCTGTTTTTCAGCGTGATGATGTTGTAATATGCCTCGCCCTTCTCCTGCGCGGCCCATTTGCGCGCGACCTTGATGGCGCACTCGTTGGCCTCCGCGCCGGAATTGGAGAAGAAAACGCGCCGCATTCCGGTTCTCTCGCACAGCATCTGCGCAAGGCGCGCCGTCGGCGCGGCGTAGTAGAGGTTCGAACTATGGGAAAAGTGCGCGAGCTGCTGCGTGACGGCTGCCGTCCAGCCCTCGTCCGCCAGCCCGAAAATATTCACAGCGATGCCGCTGCCGAGGTCGATGTACTCCTTCCCGTCTGCGCCCCGAACAAGGGAACCCTTGCCGGAGACGATCTCCAGCGGGAAACGGCGATATGTATGCGCAATATATTGCGCATCTAAATCAAAGGTGTTCATATGCGCACCCTCCTACGCTCTTTATTATAACGCAAACCGACCGCGCAGGTCAAGGGGAAAAGCGAATGTCCCCTTGAAAAGAGGAGGATAATGTGATAAACTAAGCATGAAAACAACGCGTGGAGATGCAAATATGACGGAACTTGTCAATCAGAAGAACCTTGCCGAGTACGAAGCCTTTGTCGAAGGGCATCCGAAAGGCCATTTCGCGCAGAGCGCGCTCTGGGCGAAGCAGAAGCCCGCGTGGACGTGGCAGGCGATCGTGTGCCGCGATGCTGCGGGCAAAATTTGCGGCAGCATTGCCTTCCTCATTCGTAAAATGCCCGTCGTGCGCAAGAAGATGATGTATGCCTGCCGCGGCCCCGTCTGCGATTTGGACGATAAGGCGACATTTGATGAGCTAATGGCGGCCTCCAAGGCGCTTGCCGCAAAGGAGAAGGCCTATGTCATCAAGATCGACCCCGACGTGCCGGTCAGTGACGCGGCCTTTGCCAAGCTGTTGACGGATGCGGGCTTTCGCACGCGCGACACGGGCAAAAACTTCGAGGCGATCCAGCCGAAGTTCGTCTTCCGCCTCTACCTGAACGGGCGCGGCGAAGAGGAGATGCTTGCCTCGTTCCACCAGAAGTGGCGCTATAACATCCGCCTTGCCGAGCGCAAGGGCGTCGAGGTTCGCCTGTGCGGCAAGGAGATGGTCGACGACTTTACCCGCATCATGGTCGAGACGGGTCTGCGCGATAATTTCGCGACGCGTCCCGCCTCCTACTTTGCCGCGATGCTGGACAATCTGGGCGAGCACTGCCGCCTGTATATGGCGTTTTACGAGGGCAAGCCCATTGCCGGTACGCTGGCGATCCACTACGGCGACAAGGTGTGGTACCTCTACGGCGCTTCTTCCAACGAATACCGCAATCTGATGCCGAACTATCTGCTCCAGTGGCGCATGATCCAGTGGGCGATCGAAACGGGCTGTCGTGTCTACGATTTCCGCGGCGTCTCCGGCGACATTTCCGAGGATAACCCGCACTACGGCCTGTATCGCTTCAAAAAGGGCTTTGGCGGCGAGTTTACGGAGTTTATCGGCGAGTATGACTATGTGCTAAAAAAGCTCTCCTATTTTGTCGCGGAGAAGGGCGCGCTTGCCTACAAGGGGCTTGCCGCGCGCCTGTACCGCATCAAAAACAGGGGAAAATGACGGAGGTGTTCCGATGAGCGCCTACATTGTAAGCAGAGACCTTCTTGAGCAGAATATCCGCCAGCTGAAAAAACAGGCGGGCGACACGCCGATCTGGGCGGTCATCAAGGGCGACGGCTATGGCCTCGGCGCGCTGCCGCTTGCGGAGGCCGCGGCGGAGAACGGGATCGAGCACTTCTGCGTGACGCAGGAGCGGGAGGCCGCCGTTCTGCGGGAAAACGGCTTTTCCGACGCGACCATCCTTATGCTGCGGCAGGTCGCGACTCGCGAGGAGATCAACCGCCTGCTGGATCTGCGCGTGATCTTTACCGTCGGTTCGCTCGACTGCGCGCGGCAGCTCGACGCGATCGCCGCCGAGCGCGCCGACATTGCCGAGGTGCATCTGAAGATCGACACCGGCATGGGGCGCTACGGCTTCCTGCCGCAGCAGGCGCAGCAGCTCGAGACGGTCTATCGCGACTGCAAGCATCTGGCAGTTACCGGCATTTATACCCATTTTAACTGCGCCTTCGGCGACGAGGCGCTGACGCGTCAGGCGTTTTCCGCTTTTCGGGGCGTCGTGGACGGGCTGCACGCGGCCGGCTTCGAGACCGGTACCGTGCACTGCTGCAATTCCGCCGCCTTTCTGCGCTTTCCGGAGATGCACTGCGACGCGGTGCGCCTCGGCTCGGCGCTGCTCGGCAGAATGCCCTTCCGCACGCGGCTGCGCCCCGTGGGCTATGTGGAGACGCAGGTGGAGGAGGTGCGCACGCTGCCGGTCGGCGCGACCGTCGGCTACGGCGCGCTCTGGCGCGCGAAACGCGAGACGCGCGTTGCCGTCCTGCCCGTCGGCTGGTACCACGGGATGAACGTCGCCTGCAAGCCGGACATGAGTCGGGCGCGTGACTGCCTGCGCGCGGCGCTCTCCGCCCTCAAGGGGCTTGTGCGCCGCCCGACGACGACCGTAGAGATCGGCGGCAGGCTGTGCCGCGTGATCGGCGCGATCGGAATGCTGCACTGCACCGTGGATGTGACGGGACTGGACTGCGCCGTAGGCGAGCGCGCCGTGATCCAGCTCAATCCCTTGCACCGCAAGGACATTCCGGTCGTATTTCGCTGAAAAGGGAGGAAAGGTTGAGCTTGCTGATCTGTAAACAATGCGGCACGCAGTTGGCCGACGGCGTGACCTTTTGCCCGAGCTGCGGCCAATGCCAGAACGGCGACGTGACGCTTTGCGTTGCAAAACACCGCGCGTGGCGCGTATGGCTGACGCTGCTGGGGCTTCTCGCCGCCTCGGGACTGATGCTGTACCTGTTTCTAAACGACATGATTTGAAAGAGAGGATAAAAATGTACTGTAAACAATGTGGAACCCAACTGCAAGATGGCTCGGCCTTCTGCTCCGCCTGTGGGGCGCAGCAGGACGTCGCGCCGCAGAACGTCGCACCGGCTGCTGCACCGCAGGACTTCGCGCCGCAAGGCGCCGCGCCGCAGAACGCGCCTCGGCGCAAAAAGACGGCGCTGATCGTTACCATCGCAGCCGTCGCCCTCGTCGCCGTCGGCTTGGTGCTCTTCTTCCTTCTGCGTGACAACGGAGGTGACAGCCTCGCACCGATCGAGGCGTATATGAGTGCCTACGAGACAGGAGATTACAAGCGCCTGAAGGGCACAGTCCCCGAGGCTGTGTACGAAGACCGCTATTTTGAGGACAACTTTTATGATGTGGTAGAGGAGCTTGACGACGAATACGGAACCTCGCGCAAGATCACCTATGAGAAGCTCGAAGAGGAAGTGCTCGAGGGTGAGGATTTTGAAGATTGTCGCGAAGGTATCTGTGACGAATATGACCTGTCGGAGAAGAAACTGACAGCCATCCACAGTGTGAGAATTCAAGTCGATGTGGAAGGCAGTCGAGGGAGCGATACGCTTCCCGGAGCGTTGATTCTCTTCTGCTACAACGGAACCTGGTATGCGTTATTTTGACTGAATCATGAGCAAAGTGAGACCCTGCCGGATAGGCAGGGTCTCGCGCTTCCTTTTTATCACAGCAGTTCGGCTAACTCCAGCACCAGCCGCTCGGTCTTCTCCCAGCCGAGGCAGGCGTCCGTGATGGACTGCCCGTAAACGTCGCCGCCCGCCTTCTGATTGCCGTCTACCAGATACGACTCGATCATCAGCCCCTTGACCATCCGGCGGATGTCGCCGCTGTGGCGCATGCTGTGCAGCACTTCCTTTGCAATGCGCGGCTGCTCCATGAACTGCTTGCCGGAGTTTGCGTGGTTCGTGTCGATGATCGCGGCGGGGTTTGCAAGCCCGCTCTGCGCGTACAGTTCGGAGAGAAGCTGCAGATCCTCATAGTGATAGTTCGGGATCGTACGCCCGTGCTTGCTGGTCGCGCCGCGCAGGATGGCGTGCGCCAAGGGATTTCCCTTGCTGTGCACTTCCCAGCCGGAGTAGACGAAGGCATGGGGGTGCTGCGCGGCGGTGATGGAGTTGAGCATTACGGAGAGGTAGCCGCCGGTCGGGTTTTTCATACCGACCGGAATGTCCAGCGCGCTGGCGGTCAGTCGGTGCAGCTGGTTCTCCACGGAGCGCGCGCCCACGGCGACATAGGACAGAATGTCCGAAAGATAGTTGTGATTTTCCGGATAGAGCATCTCGTCCGCGCCGGAAAAGCCGGTGCGCTCCAGCACCTTCATGTGCAGTCTGCGGATGGAGAGCAGCCCCTTGAGCAGGTCGGGCGAGCTGCTGGGGTCGGGCTGGTGGAGCATTCCCTTGTAGCCGTCGCCGGTCGTGCGCGGCTTGTTGGTGTAGACGCGCGGAACGATCAAAAACCGGTCTTCCACCCGCTCCTGCACGGCGCGCAGCCGCGAAACATAGTCCAGCACGGCGTCCTCGCGGTCGGCGGAGCAGGGGCCGATCAGGAGGATCAGCCGGTCGTCCTTGCCCGTCAGAATGTCGCGCAGCGCGTCGACCGTCCGCTGCTTGCAGCGCAGCAGCTCCGGCGTCGCGGGGTACATGGCCTTGACCTCCTGCGGAGAGGGCATTCTTCGTTTCCATTCAATGTTCATCGTTCGGTTCCTTTTCCTTGTCAAAATAGGCTCTGCGCTGCGTAGAGAGCCGCATCATGTCGCGCATGAGCGCGCGGTCGTCGCGCGCAATGGCGCTGCGCAGCTCGGCAAACTTCTCCGCGAACAGATCCATCTGCGTCAGCAGCTCCCGCTTGTTCAGCAGGAACAGCTCGCTCCACATTTCGTCGTTGATCTTGGCGATGCGGGTCAGGTCGCGGAAGGAGTCGCCGGTGTAGTCGACCAGATGGTGCGACTCTTTGCACACCATCAGGCTCACGGCGATGCAGTGCGTGAGCTGCGACAGAAAGCCGATCATTTCATCGTGCTCCTCCGGCGTCAGCGTCGAGATGTTCGCAAAGCCGAGCGTGCGCCCCAGCGCCTCGCAGGCGGCGACGGCGGCGGGGGTGTTTTTCTGCGTGGGCGTGACGATGTAGTTTGCGCCCTTGAAAATGTCCTTGTCTGCGTTTTCCACGCCGCTGACCTCGCGCCCCGCCATGGGGTGCGCTCCGATGTACTCCAGATCCGGACGCAGCAGCGCCTGCACCGCGTAGACGACGCTGCCCTTGACACCCGTGACGTCGGTCAGGAGCGCGCCCGCGCGCAGATGGCGCTGGTTTTCCCGCAGCCATTGCAGGAAGGTGTGCGGGTAGAGCGCGAAGACGATCAGGTCAAACTGCGCAAGGTAGCTCGGGTCGATCTCGGTGCGGCCGTGGCGGATCATGCCGTGCCGCAGCGCATAGTCGACGGTCTCCTGCCGCCGCGCCAGCGCGCCGACCTCGTAGCCCTGCGCGCTGAGCGCCTGCGCGTAGCTGCCGCCCATCAGGCCAAGCCCGACGATGAGTATTTTTGTGTTGTGATCAAGCTCCATAGGTGATCTCCAATCCGACGCGCCGCAGGTCGTCAAAAAAGGTCGGATAGCTCTTTTTTACGGCCTGCGCGCCCTCTATCACGCCGCCCGTGACGCTTGCGAGCAGTGCCAGCGCCATAACGATGCGGTGGTCGTTGTGTGCCTCGAGCGGCTCCGTCGGCGGCGTCAGCGCGGCGGGCGCTACGGTAACGGTGTCCTCTTCGATCCGTGTGAAGACGCCGAATTTTTTTAGCTCCGTGGCCATTGCCTGCGCGCGGTCGCTTTCCTTCAGGCGCAGGCGGCGCGTTCCCGTAAAGTGCGCGCCGTGCTTTGCCGCTGCGACGGCAAACAGCACCGGCGCAAGATCCGGACAGGCGGAAAGATCCAGCAGGGCGTCCGGCCGCTCCAGCGCCGCAAGGTAGTCCTCGCACACGCGATCTCCCTGCAAGCTCTCGCGCGACAGGCCGGAGAGCCGCACGTCGCCGCCGAGCGCATTTAGTGCCAGCAGCGCGGCGGCGTTGGACCAGTCGCCCTCCACGGAAACCTCGGCGGCGCGGTAGCACTGCCCGCCTGCAACGGAAAAGCAGTTGCGTGTCCGCTCCTCCGAGTGTATGCCGAACTGCCGCTGCGCCGCGCGGGTCAGGTCGAGATAGGGACGGCTCTCCACCGGCGGCAGAATGCGAAGCGTGCTGTCGCCTGCCAGCAGGGGAAGGGCGAAGAGCAGACCGCTGATAAACTGGCTGCTGACGCCGCCGGAAAGCGTGTATTCGCCCGCGGACAGTCGGCCGTGCAGACGGAGCCGGTCGGGCGATTTTTGCACCCCAATGCCCTTTTCTGCAAAGACCGCTTCGTATATGCCGATCCCGCGCTCCATCAGGCGTTCCGTGCCGGTGAAGGTGACATCGCCGCCGGAGAGCAGCGACACGGGGATAAAAAACCGCAGCGTGCTGCCGCTTTCACGGCAGCAAAACGGAAGACCGGTGGGGGCAAGGCCGCCGCGCACGGTCACGGTGTCGTCCGCGCGCGTCCAATCCGCGCCGAGCGCGCGGATGCAGTCGAGCGTCGCGCACAGGTCTTCGCTCTGCGCAACGCCGTGCACGGTGCTCACGCCCTCGGCAAGCGCCGCACACAGGAGCAGGCGGTGCGCCATGCTCTTCGAGGGCGGCGCGGAAAGCGTGCCGCGCGCAGTACCCGCCCGAATGCTAACCCGCATGACTGCCTCCCAGATGCGCGACCAGAAGATCCAGCGCGTGGCAGTAGCCCGCGAAGCCTTCGCCCATGACGGTGGCGATCGCCGCCGCGCGGATATAGCTCACCTGCCGAAAGTCCTCGCGGCTGCGCACGTCCGAAATGTGCACCTCGACCGTGGGAAGCCCGACGCCCTGAACGGCGTCGGCAATGGCAAGGCTCGTGTGTGTGTAGGCCGCCGGATTGCACACGATCCCGTCCAGACCGTCAAAATAGGCCTTCTGAATGGCGTCTACAAGGTCGCCCTCATGGTTGGACTGGAAGAACGTGACCTCGACGCCCAACTCCTCCGCGTGCGCCGCGACAAGACGCGTCAGATCGTCGTAGCTGCGCTTTCCGTATATTTCCGGCTCGCGTATCCCGAGCAAATTCAGGTTCGGGCCGTTCAGGATCAAGAATTTCATGCTTCCAACTCCTTTTCTATCGCTTGCACGACCGCATCCACGCAGCCGTTCGCGTCGATGTGCAGATCGGCCGCCGCGCGGTACAGGTCGTAGCGCTCGCGGTAGCGCTGCATCAGCGCGTCCCGACTGGAGGAAAGCGGCCGATCGGCTGCGGCAAACAGCTTTTCCGGCGCGCGATCCAAGAAGATCAGGCAGCCGTTCCGGCGAAGCCGGTGCAGGTTCTCTTCCCGCAGGATAACGCCGCCGCCGGTCGCGATCACGCAGCCGGTCTCCGTGCCAAGAGCGCGTATCGTCTCCTGCTCCAGCGCGCGGAAGGCGTCTTCCCCCGACCGGGCAAAAAAGTCCGCGATGGACATCCCGAGCTTTGCCGTCAGCAGCTCGTCCACGTCGAAAAACCGCTTGCCGCTCCGCTCCGCCAAGGCTCTGCCGACCGTCGTCTTGCCGGAGGTCGGCATACCGATGAGGACAAGGTTCTGCGTCTCGCGCAGCACCGCGGCATAGGCGCGCTCCGCCTGCTGCGGCTCCGGCGTCTTGCCCAGAAAGACCGCGCTTGCCGCCGCAGCCTGCGCGGCGAGCATATAAAGTCCGCCCTGCGCGCGGATGCCGCGCTTTTGCGCCAGCAGCACAAGGTCGGTGCGCAGCGGGTGATAAATGGCGTCGGCGACGCCCTCTAAACGGGGGAAGGCGTCCGGCGCGATCGGACAGGCGTCCTGCTTTGGGTACATACCGACGGGTGTGGTGTTGATCAGTATCTGCGCGTCCGTGTGCGAGGCGAGCGCCTGCGCATAGGGGATGACGTCGTCGCCGTCCGCACTGCGCGACACCCGCAGGATCTGCGCCGCGCCCTTGGACGCCGCGACGGCGCGCGCCGTCTTGGAGGTGCCGCCCGTGCCGAGGATCAGTACCTTTTTGCCCTTCAGGCACAGACCTATGCGGTCAAGAAGCGCGCTCAGTCCGGCAAAATCCGTATTGTCGCCGTACAGGCGGCCGTTTCGGTTGACGATCGTGTTGACTGCGCCGATGCGCCGCGCCGTGTCCGAGATCTCGTCAAGATAGGGGATCACGGCCTGCTTATAAGGAATAGTGACGTTGATCGCGCGAAACGCCCGCGCGGCCAAAAACGGCGCGACCTGCTCCGGCGTCAGCTCCAGCAGCTCATAGCGGTAGTCCGCAAGCTGCTCATGGATCTGGCGGGAGTAGCTGTGCGACAGGTGCTCGCCGATCAGTCCGTATTGCATGGCGCGTCCTCCCCTGATAGGTAGTCCGTCCCGTAACGCTGCGCAAGCAGGTCGCAGAGGACGATCGCCGTCACACTGTCGATGACCGGACAGATGCGGCGGATGATGGCCGGATCGTGACGGCCGTGGATGGTCAGCTCCGCGTCGGTATTTGTGCGGAAGTCTACGGTCTGCTGCGCCTGCGCGATCGACGGCGTGGGCTTGACCGCGCACTGAAATACGACGGGCATACCGTTTGTGATGCCGCCGTTGATGCCGCCGTTGCGGTTCGTTTTCGTGACGACGCGGCCGTCTTGCATGGAAAGTGCATCGTTGCAGACGCTCGCGCGCAGGTCGGCCATGGAAAAGCCCGCGCCGAACTCCACCCCCTTGACGCCGCCGAGGCTGAAGAGCGCGTGGGACAGCAGCCCCTCCACGCTGTCAAACCACGGCTCGCCGAGTCCGGCGGGAAGTCCGAGAACGGCGGTCTGCGCGATGCCGCCGACGCTGTCGTTCTCCTGCGCGGCCGCGCGGATGCGCTCCGCCATTTCTTCGCCGCGCAGCGGGTCGAGCGTGGGGAAGGCGCGCGTGCGCAGCAGGGAAAGCTCCGGCGCAAGGTCGGAAAAGGCGCGGTCGGCGACCCCGCCGCAGCGCAGGATGTGCGTGCCGATCTCGATGCCGCGCCGGTGCAGCGCGGGCAGCAGGATGCCGCCGACGGCGGCCAGCGCCG
>USIH01000061.1 GCA_900554705.1 uncultured Eubacteriales bacterium | reverse complement strand
CACGCTGGCAGACTGCCAAAAAGGTTCGGAAGACGAGCAACTCACGCCCGTCGGCGTATACAGATACGGTAGGGCGTGAGTTGCGAAGTAAGTCAAAATTATTAAATTAACTGGATTTCAACTTGTAAAAGTTCAAAAATTAGCGAGTATTAATATTACAATTCTGTGGCCGGTTTTCTTAAAAAAGCGAATCCATTTTGACGGTTACGAGCTTTTTTGACAGTCTGAGATCGGAGGGGAGCAAGGACGCTTCCCTCTGATCTTTTTCTGCGGAAATGATTGCCAATCGGCCGGTATATGTGGTATACTGTATTTGTATCTGTTTGCCCTTTTCGTAGAAAGGAACTGCAATGACTGAACTGAAAAAACGGCTGGCAGAGGCACTGCCGGCATTTACGATTCGCGAGGAAGAACCGCTCAGCGCGCACACTTCGTTCCGCATCGGCGGCTCTGCCGAACTGATGGTTTTCCCGCGCGACCTTGCGCAGCTAAAGACCGTTCTTCGCATCGCGCGCGAAGAAGGTGTGCGGCCGCGCGTTTTGGGTGCGGGGACCAACGTGCTTGCGCCGGATGCGGGCGTGCGCGGCCTTGTGCTCTGCCTGCGTGATACCTTTATGGGGCTGACGCTGCTGGACGACACGCATATTTCTGCCATGGCGGGCATGACACTGAGCCGTACAGCGATGTTTGCCGCGCGCAACGGTCTGAGCGGACTGGAGTTTGCGCACGGTATCCCGGGAACCGTGGGCGGCGGCATCTATATGAATGCGGGTGCTTACGGCGGAGAGCTGCGGCAGGTCGCGGTCAGGACGCTGTTTTTGCACCTCGACGGCACGCAGGCGTATTTCGAGGGAGAAGCGCAAGGCTTTGGCTATCGCACGAGCGCGTTCCAGTCGCTCGACGGCGTGATCGTCTGCACGGAGTTTTCTCTGACCAAGTCGGACGAGGCGGAGGTGCGCGCGAAGATACAGGCGCTCGCGGAGCGCCGCCGCGCCTCGCAGCCGCTGGAGCTGCCTTCGGCGGGCAGCGCCTTTAAGCGGCCGCAGACGGGCTATGCCGCCACCCTGATCGAACAGACGGGGCTGAAGGGACTGCGTGTCGGCGGAGCCGCCGTTTCGGAAAAGCACGCGGGCTTTATTGTGAATCTCGGCGGCGCGACGGCACAGGATGTGCTGGCGCTCATTCGAGAGATCCAAGAGAGAGTGTTCGACGCGACCGGTGTCCGGCTGGAGCCGGAGGTGCGTCTGTGGGAGTAAATGAACGTAACGATCCTTACCTTCGGGCGTAAATACGGTATGCCTGAGGCCGACGTCGTTTTTGACGCGCGCTGTCTGGAAAACCCCTATTGGATGCCCGCTCTGCGTCCGCTCAGCGGCCGCGACAAGGCGGTGCGTGATTATATCATGCGCTTTCCGGACGGCGCGGCATATGTAGAGCGCCTGTGCGGCCTTGCCTGTCTTCAGGCGTCGCTGGCAAGCGCGCGCGGCTGCCAAAAGCTCACGTTCGCGGTCGGCTGCACCGGCGGCCGACATCGCAGCGTCACGGTCGGCATCCTTCTGGCGCGTGCGCTGGAGGAGCGCGGCTTTCCGGTGACGCTTATGCACCGTGACATTGAGAAAGGATAAGAAAGATGACCGAACCGATGCGCACCGTCTCTTTTTCCGGTGCGGTAAAAGGCGAGCTGTGCCGCGACGAGATCACGCGCGGCTGTTGTGCGCTTGCCGAATTGATGGGCGCATTGCTCTTTGCAAACACGTTTGCGCCGGACTATATCCGTATCGTGACGGAGAGCCGCGAGTTTGCACAGCGGCTCCCGCGCCTGCTGCGCAAGGGCGCGGGGCTCCGTTTTGATCTTCTGCCGGAAGGGGAGGGCGGCAAGCTCACCTTCGGCATTTCCGAGCCGGAGAAGATCCGGCGCGTCTTTTCCCTCTGCGGCTTTTCCGCAAGCACAAGCCTGTCGCTGCACGTCAATCTGGCGCTGCTGGAGAAGGACTGCTGCCGCCGCGCCTTCCTGCGCGGCGCGTTTTTGGCGGGCGGCTCCGTGACCGATCCGGAAAAGCGTTACCATTTGGAGCTTTCCACAACGCACCTCAAGGTCAGCCGCGAGACGGCGTCGCTGCTCGACGAAATGCAGTTGACTGCGAAGGAGACCGAGCGCAAGGGAAGCAGCGTCCTTTATTATAAGCAGAGCGAGTCGATCGAGGACTTTCTGACCGTGATCGGCGCGCCGCTGAGCGCGATGAAGGTCATGGAGGCCAAGATCGAGAAGGACTGGCGCAACGACGCCAACCGCAAGACCAACTGCGATTCCGCGAACGTGGATAAGACGGTGGCGGCCGCACAGGATCAGATTGCTGCCATTCGCAAGCTGGAGACGCAGGGGAGACTTGCGCAGCTACCCCAGCGCCTGCTTCAGACGGCGTGCCTGCGCCGCGAGCATCCGGAGATGACGCTCAGTGAGCTTGCGCAACTGCATGACCCGCCGTGCACGAAATCTGCCGTCAACCACCGGCTGAGAAAACTGTCCGCACTTGCGGACGAAACGGAGTAAGGAGAAAAAACTATGGGCTTCGTCCACCTTCATGTGCATACGGAGTACAGCCTGCTCGACGGCGCCTGCCGCATCGGCGCGCTGATGGAGCGCGTCAAGGCGCTGGGGCAGGAGGCGGTCGCCATCACCGATCACGGGGTCATGTATGGCGTGATCGACTTTTACCGCGCTGCCAAGGCGGCGGGGATCAAGCCCATCATCGGCTGCGAGGTCTACGTCGCGCCGCGCTCAATGACCGACAAGGAGCACGGCATCGACAACGAGGCACAGCACCTGATCCTCCTGTGTGAGAACGAGACCGGCTATAAAAACCTGTGTTACATGGTCTCGCGCGCCTTCCTCGACGGGTTTTACGTGAAGCCGCGTGTGGATCTTGCGCTGCTGCGCGCGCACAGCGAGGGGCTCATTGCGCTCTCCGCCTGCCTTGCCGGTGCGATCCCGCGCCGCCTGCGCATGGGGGACTTTGACGGCGCGAAGGCCTATGCGCTGGAGCTTGCCGACATTTTCGGCAAGGACAGCTTTTTCCTTGAGCTTCAGGATCACGGTCTTCCGGAACAGCAGCAGGTCAACCGCGACCTGCTCAAGATCGCGGCGCAGACGGGGCTGGGGCTGGTCGCAACGAACGATGCCCACTACCTGACGCGTGAGGACAGCTATATTCAGGACGTCCTGATGTGCATCCAGATGGGAAAAACCGTCGATGACCCCAACCGAATGCGCTTTGAAACGAACGAATTTTATCTCAAGTCCGAAGAGGAAATGCGCCTGCTGTTTCCCAATGTGCCGGAGGCGTTTGAAAATACCGTCCGCATTGCGCAGCGCTGCAATGTGGAGTTTGAGTTTAACCACTACCACCTGCCGCAGTTTGCGACGCCCGACGGCTCTGATTCGCTCACGTATTTCCGCAAAATGTGTGCCGACGGCTTTGCCGAGCGCTACCCCGACGCACCGCAGGAATATCGGGAGCGGCTGCGCTATGAAATGGGCGTGATCGAAAAGATGGGATATGTAGATTACTATCTCATCGTCGCCGATTTCATCCGCTGGGCAAAGGCGGAGGGGATTCCCGTCGGCCCGGGCAGAGGCTCGGGCGCTGCGTCCATCGTGGCCTACTGTATGCATATCACGGAGATGGATCCCATGCAGTACAGCCTCATTTTTGAACGCTTCCTCAATCCGGAGCGTGTTTCCATGCCGGATTTTGATACGGATTTCTGCCAAGCGCGGCGCGGCGAGGTCATAGACTACGTGACGCGCAAATACGGCAAGGATCGGGTCGCGCAGATCGTCACCTTCGGTACTATGGCGGCACGTGCCGCCATTCGGGACGTCGGCCGCACGCTGAACTTCACCTATGCCGAGACGGACGCGGTGGCCAAGCTCATTCCGACGACGCTTCACATGACGCTCGACGAAGCGCTGCGCGTTTCGCCGCGCCTGAAGGAGAGCTATGACGGCGACGAGCGCGTGAGAAAGCTCGTCGATACGGCGCGCGCACTGGAAGGAATGCCGCGCAACACGTCAACACACGCGGCAGGCGTCGTTATCACCAAGGACCCCGTGTCGGATTACGTGCCGCTTGCGCGGAACGACGACACCATCGTCACGCAGTATACGATGACGACCATCGAGGAACTCGGCCTTCTGAAGATGGACTTCCTTGGTCTGCGCAACCTGACGATCATGGAGGACGCGCAGCAGGAGATTCGCCGCCGTCATCCGGACTTCGATCTAAAGAAGATACCGCTTGACGACGAGGCGAGCTTCCGTATGCTCTCCGAGGGCAAGACGGCGGGCGTTTTCCAGCTGGAATCCGCAGGGATCACGGGCGTGTGCGTGAACATGAAGCCGCAGTCGATCGAGGATCTGACGGCGATCGTCGCGCTCTACCGTCCCGGCCCGATGGACTCCATCCCGCGCTTCATTGACAATAAGCTGCATCCGGAAAAGATCACCTACCTGTGCCCGCAGCTTGAGCCGATCCTTTCGGTCACTTACGGCTGCATCGTCTATCAGGAGCAGGTCATCGAAATCTTCCGCAAGCTCGGCGGCTACAGCCTCGGTCAGGCGGACAATATGCGCCGCGCCATTTCCAAGAAGAAGGAAAAGGTCATCCTTGCCGAGCAGAAAGCTTTCATCTATGGCGACCCTTCACGCGGCATTGCGGGCGCGATCGCGCACGGCGTCAGCGAGGCGGCCGCCCAGACGATCTATAAGGATATTCTTGACTTTGCAAACTACGCCTTTAACAAGGCGCACGCGGTCTGCTACGCGAAGATCACCTATGACACGGCTTATTTGAAGTGTCATTATCCCAAGGAGTATATGGCGGCGCTGCTGACCAGCGTGCTGGACAATACCGCGAAGGCGGCGGGCTATATCGCCGAATGCCGCGATATGGGCATCCGGCTCCTTCATCCGGACGTCAACGCCTCCGAGGATAAGTTCACCGTCGAGCCGGATGGCATCCGTTTCGGCCTCGGTGCGGTGAAGAATATCGGCAGGGGACTTTTGCGCCAGATGGTCGCGCAGCGGGAGGCAAACGGCCCGTTTACCTCGCTTGAAAACTTCATAGAGCGGATGCAGGAGACGGATCTGAACAAGCGCGCGGTGGAAAATCTCATCAAGTGCGGCGCGCTGGACGGCCTCGGGCTGAACCGCGCGGAGATGCTCAACAGCTATGAGCTGGTCATGAACGGCACGGCCGACGCAAAGAAGCGGAATCTCGCGGGGCAGTTGCGCCTGTTTGATATGCTCGACGATCCGGAGCCGTCGCCCAACCTCATTACCGGCCTGCCGGAGCTGCCAAAGCGCGAGCTGATGCAGATGGAGAAGGAGACCATCGGTCTTTACCTGAGCGGCCACCCGATGGATGAGTATCGCGGCCGACTGCAAAAGCTGCGTGTCGTGCCGATGCTGCGCATTTTGCAGTCCTTTGAAAATGCAGACGGCGCGTTCCGCGACGAGCAGGTCGTGCGCATCGCGGGCATCGTGGAGGCGGTCAAAATGAAGACCACCCGCAACAATTCCATGATGGCCTATGTGACGCTGGAGGACGACAGCGCCGATATGGAGCTGCTTGTGTTTTCCAACGTTATCGCGCAGAGCGGCACGCTGCTGCGCGAGAGCGTACCGGTGATCGCGGAGGGACGTCTGTCCGTTCGTGACGAAAAAGCGCCGCAGATGGTGGTAAACCGCCTGTATCTGCTGACGGATATGGCAACGCCGGAGCCGCAGAAGCTTTACCTGAAGCTGCCCTCGGAGGACAGTCTTGCCGACCGCAAGGTGCGCGCCATTCTCGGGATGTTTCCCGGGAGTCTGACGGCGATCCTGTATTATGCGGATACCCGCCTGCGCAGGGGAACGACCTGCGCGATCCGCGAGGATATGCTGCGAGAGCTGCGCAGCCTCTTGGGGGACGACGGCGTGGTGCTGAAATAGAATTGTAAATTTTTTGTTTTTGTAACCTTCCCACTACACTTTTGTAACGAACTGTGCTATAATGTAACATTGGAGAATAGGGAGAAAAGGAGGCGTGGAGTTGAAAAAGGTCTGTTTGGCGCTCTTGCTGCTTTTCCTCTGCGCCATGCTTGGCGGCTGCCTGTTGGAGCCTGCCGAAAATCTCTACGCGCCGCCGAAACAGTCGGTGGACTACTATAACCTGCTCAGCGCCATCGAGAGCGCCATGCCGCAGGGCGCGTCCTACAGCGCGCCGGTGCGCGGCGAAAACCAGCTTGCGGTGCAGCGGGTCAATTTGGACGACGATCCGGAGGACGAGGCCGTCGCGTTCTGGAAGACGGACGGCGAAAAGCCCCTGACGATCGCTGTTTTCGACAACAAAAACGGTTCGTTTGAGCTGATGGCGAGCCTTGAGCTGGCCGGAAGCGCCTTCACGCAGGTGCAGTATGTGCAGATCGACGGCGAGGCCGGAAACGAGATCGTTTTCGGTCGGCAGATCAGCGACCAACTGCCCCAGCTACTGTGCGTCTATACGATGCGCGACGGCGCGCTCTGCGAGCTGCTCAATACGGGCTATGAGACCTACATGACTGCCGACCTCAACGCGGACGGTTTGCAGGATATTTTCCTGCTCAATGCGGACGGCAACGCGACCAACGGCGTAGCCTCGCTCTATCGCTGGAAGGACGGCGAGCTGACCCGCAGTCAGGAGCAAAAGCTCACCACGCCGGTCGGCTCGGTCAAGCGCGTGATCTATGGCGCGCTCTCCGCAGACGTTCCGGCGGTCTTCGTCGCCTCACAGTACGGAGAAGACAGCACGGTGACGGATATTTTCACCCTGCGCGGCGAGGAGTTTGTCAACCTCTGCGCGGGAGACAGCATTGACCGCAGCGTGAAGATCGTTCGAGGCTACTTCGTCTACTGCTGCGACATCGACGGCGACGGCCTGATCGAGCTGCCGCGCCTTGTCGATCTGCCTGCGGTAGAAGGGGACGATTACTCGGTCGACCAGAAGCTCATCAGTTGGTACAATCTCTCTGCCGACGGCACGGAGAAAGAAAAGCTCCTGACCTATCACAGCTATTCTGGCGGCTGGTTCTTCACCGTTCCGACGGCGTGGCGCGATAGGCTCACGGTCACGCGCGAGCTGGACATTGGAAAGACGCTTTGCTACCGTTTCTACTATCGCGCGGGTGAGACGCGCTACCCGCTGTTCTCCCTCACGGCCATCTCCGGCAGCAATGTCCGGCAGACCGTGGAGGACAGCGGCTGGAGTGTGCTCTCGACCAAGGGCGACACGACCTACGCGGCGCGTTTGGACGCGGGCGCGGAGCGCTATGGACTGTCGCTGGATATTCTGCGGGAGGATTTCCGCTATATCCGCGTCGAGTGGAAGACCGGCGAGATCAATCGAAAATAAGCAAACTGCGGCGTCCGCCGCAGGGAGGAGAAGATATGAAAAAGGTACTTATTCTGGAAGATGAGGTCAGCATTCGCAGCTTTGTCGTCATCAACCTTAAGCGCGCGGGCTATGACCCGATCGAGGCGGGAACCGGAATGGAGGCACTCGAGCGCATTAAGGAGAATCCGGACATCGGCGTCGCCATTTTGGACATCATGCTTCCGGATATTGACGGCTTTGAGGTCTGCCGGAACATCCGCGCGACCAATAAGACGATTGGCATTATCATGCTGACGGCGCGTACACAGGAGATGGACAAGGTCACCGGACTGATGACCGGTGCGGACGACTATGTCACCAAGCCCTTTTCTCCCGCCGAGCTGACCGCCCGGGTGGACGCCCTCATGCGCCGTTCCGGCGGCGGAGCCGTGGAGGCGGGGGAGATCGACCAGCCGCCCTTCCTGCTGAACACCCGCAACCGCACGCTGGAGAAGAACGGCCAGCGCATCAAGCTCACGCAGGTGGAGTACGCCATCATCAAGATGTTCATGGAGAACCCCGGCAAGGCACTCTCCCGCGAGGAGATTCTGGACAAGGTCTGGGGACACGACTACTTCGGCGAGCTGAAGATCGTGGACGTGAACATCCGCCGTCTCCGCCTGAAGATCGAGGATAACGCCACCAACCCCACCTACATCACCACCATCTGGGGCTTCGGCTACAAGTGGGGTCTGTAACGCAGCCCCTCACCCCATTTTACGAAAGGAGATGACCCCATGGCGGCAAAAAAACGCAAGGTGCAGGGACTGCGCCGCCGGTGGCTCACCGGCAGCATGGGTCCCGTGCTGGTCATACTGCTGCTGGTGGGTGTGCTCATCTCCGTGGGCTTCGCCAGCAACTACTACAACACTGCCCGCTCCACGCTCCGGGCGCAGGCCGCCGCCGGCGCGGACTACTTCAACACCTACGTGATGACCAGCTACCGGGAATACTACCGCAGTGCCACCGTCTACGCCGCCGCCTTTGACGACAGCGACCGCATCGAGCTGCAATTCCTCAACAGTGCCGGCAGGGTGGAGGTCACCACCCGCGGCGTCACCGCCGGCACCTACCCCGGCACGCCGGAAATTCTGGCGGCGGTGGAGAGCGGCGTGGTGCAGGACTACGTGGGGCGCGACAGCGTCACCGGCGAGCACATTCTGGCGGTGTCCAGCCTGCTGAAATTCAACGGGCAGGTGGTGGGCGTCATGCGCTACGTCACCGCCCTCGGCAATATCGACCGTCAGGTCATGCTGACGGTCATGCTGGTGGCGGGCGTCATGCTGGCGGTGGTGGGACTGATCGTCCTGTCCAGTATGATATTCATTAACAACGTGGTGGCACCCGTCTCCGCCGTGTCCGAGGCGGCAAAGCGCATCTCCGGCGGCAGCTACGGCGTCCAGATCCCCAACAAATACTCCGACGAGATGGGGGAGCTGGTGTCCAACATCAACGATATGTCCCGCAAGATCGGCGAGAGTGAGCGCATGAAATCCGAGTTCATCTCCTCCGTCTCCCACGAGCTCCGCACCCCTCTGACGGCCATCAACGGCTGGGGCGAGACGCTGTTGGCGGACGACTCCGGCGACGTTCAGCAGCTGAAGCGGGGCGTGCAGATCATGGTGAAGGAATCCCGCCGCCTGACCAATATGGTGGAGGAGCTGCTGCAATTCTCCCGCCTGGAGGATGGCCGCTTCACCCTGCAAGTGGAGGACACCGACCTCCAAGCGGAGCTGGAGGACGCCATTTACAGCTACCGCGAGCTGTTCCGTCAGGACGGCATCGCGCTGGAATACTCCGCGGACCGCGCCGAGTACGAGGAGCTGATCTCCGGCGACCCGGAGCGGCTCAAGCAGGTGTTCTGCAACCTGCTGGACAACGCCGCCAAGCACGGCGGCAGCGGCAGGCGCATCGCCGTCCACCTGACCCAGCGCGACGGGGAATACGTCATCACCATCCGCGACTTCGGCCCCGGCATCCCCGAGGCAGAGCTGCCCTATGTGAAGAAGAAATTCTATAAAGGCTCCTCCAAGGCGCGGGGCAGCGGCATCGGACTTGCGGTCTGTGACGAGATCATCCAGCGTCACGGCGGCAGACTGGATGTCGCCAACGCCGAGGGCGGCGGTGCCGTCGTCACCGTATACCTCCCGCTGAAAAAGCAGACCGACGGGGAATTGGAATAAAGCCGCAGGCGCGGCACCCCCAAAAATTCAAAAACAACTCGAACAAGTGTTGCATTTTTCCGCAAGCTGTGCTATGCTTGCCACAGAAAGGAATCTACCACGTCTATGGAAAAGAAACAAACCACCTTCCGTACCAGCATCGGCGGTCAGGCGTTGATCGAGGGCATCCTCATGCGCGGCCCCCAAAAGGACGCTATCGTCGTCCGCTCTCCGGAGGGTCTGGTCACCAAGGTCACGGAGCGCAAATTCATCAAGGCGAACTATCCCATTCTGGGTGTCCCCGTCCTGCGGGGCGCAGTCACGTTCATCGGCTCCATGATCACCGGCGTCAAGGCACTGATGTTCTCCGCCGACTACTTCCCGGAGGACGAGGGCACGAAGCCCGGCAAGGTGGAGCAGTGGCTCACCGACCACGTCTCCGCCGAAAAGCTGCAAACGCTGCTGGTGGCATTCTCCGTTATCCTCAGTCTCGGATTGATGCTGATGCTGTTCATGCTGCTGCCCACGTTTCTGGCGGGACTGTTCCACGCCACCAGCCCCACCGTTCACAATCTGATCGAGGGCGTGGTGAAAATTCTCATCCTCCTGCTGTATATGATCCTCTGCTCCAAGCAGAAGGACGTCTACCGTGTGTTCTGCTACCACGGCGCGGAGCATAAAACCATCTTCTGCTACGAGGCGGGACTGCCCCTGACGGTGGAAAACGTCCGCATCCAGCCCCGCCACCACCCCCGCTGCGGCACCAGCTTCCTGTTTGTGGTGCTCATCGTCTCCGTCATCGTCTCCAGCCTTGTGTTCCCCTATATCAACTGGCAGAGCGTCTGGGTGCGCGTGGGCGTCAAGCTGCTGCTGCTGATCCCCGTGGTGGGCATTACCTATGAATTCAACCGTCTGGTGGGCGCGCACGACAACGCCCTCACCCGCGTCCTCTCCGCCCCCGGTATGTGGCTGCAAAACTTCACCACCCACGAACCGGACGACTCCATGATCGAGGTCGCCATCGAGGCGATGAAGCTCGTCATTCCCGAGGAGCACGGCACCGACGAGTGGTAATAGTGTAGGCGCGGCACTCCCGCTCCTGTCATTCCGAGCCGGTGCTCACACTGGCGTGGGAATCCGTCCCCGCGCCGCAGGCGCGAAAAACCTCAAAGAAAGTAACAACGGTGCGTATTATGGCGATCACTTATAACAATTTGTATTTAGATGTCCGCCAGCAGTTCCTCCGCGCCGGTCTCCCCGACCCCACGCTGGAATCGCGGGAGCTGGTCTGCTGCGCCTCCGGCAAAAGCCGCGAGGAGCTGAGCCGCGACGGGCGGCTCTACGTGCCCGACACGGTGGAGCAGCAGGTGCGCCGTCTGGCGCAGCGTCATCTGGACGGCGAGCCGGTGGCGTACCTCATCGGCGAGTGGGAGTTCTACGGTCTGCCGCTGGACATCTCCGAGAGCGTGCTCATCCCCCGCCCGGATACGGAGGTGCTGGTGGAGCGGACGCTGCTCTATCTCAAAACGCTGGACGCGCCCCGCGTTCTCGACCTCTGCGCCGGCTCCGGCTGCATCGGGCTTGCCGTGGCGAAGCACACCCCCGCCGCCCACGCGGTGCTGGGGGAGCTGGACGAGGGCGCGCTGCGTATCTGCCGCCAGAATATCCGCCGCAGCGACCTCACCGGCCGCGTGGTGTCCCTCCAGCTGGACGCCAGGGAGAAGCCCCCGGCGCATCTGGGGGAGTTCGACTGCATCGTCTCCAACCCGCCCTACATCCCCGACGGCGACATCGCCGGGCTGGATACCTCCGTCC
>USIH01000060.1 GCA_900554705.1 uncultured Eubacteriales bacterium | reverse complement strand
CGTCGTGCCGATGCCGCCCGTCTCGGTCATGCCGTAGATGTCGAAGCATTCGATGTGGAGGCGCTTCTCGATCTTGCTGCGCATCTCGTCCGAGAAGGTTTCCGAGCCGAAGATGCCCACGCGCAGGGAGGGGATGTCGTGGTCGCCCGTCGGTTCCGCGTCCAGCTTCTCGATGATGCGCGGCACGTAGGAGACGACGGAGCAGAAGCCCTTCACGCGGAAGTCGCGCATGAGCTTGATCTGCCGTTCCGTGTTGCCGCTGGAGGCGGGCACGCAGAACGTGACATCCATCGCGGGGCTTGCCGCCGGAATGCGCTTTGTCCGTCGGATCGGCAGGGAACGGATCGCGCAGCACGAGCGCAAGCTCCTTCACCGGTTCCGGCAGGGTATGGAGAAAATGCAGGCGATCGAGAGCTATTTCGGAGAGGGGCAGAGCGCCGTGGCCTCCTTCCGCGTGCGTGGTGTCGACTGCGAGGAGGCGGCGCAGCGTCTTTCCGACCACGGCTTTGCGCTGCGCGCCGGACTTCACTGCGCGCCGGAGGCACACCGCAGCGTTGGAACGCTGGAGACCGGAACGCTGCGCGCCAGCTTCGGCTATTTTAACACGACCGCCGAGGTGCGGCGCTTTTTGACGGCCTGCGAAAAACTATTTTAAGTCCGCGCAGAATTTTCGTGGATTGGCACTTGCTATTGACGGGGAAATCGGGTATAATTAGACGAATAATTATACGATGGACAGATGGGGCTTTTACGAATGAACGCTATCCTGAACTTTTTTAAAGATCTGATCTCCATGCTTCCCATCATCAAGGTGATGGACGTGGTGGATATTCTCTTGGTGGCATATCTGATCTATAAGCTGTTTTTCATGCTGCGCACGACCGGTGCCGCCAGAATCCTGAAGAGTGTCGTCATCATATTACTGATGACGGCGCTGACGCAGCTGCTCAATATGTACCTGACGAACTTCATTCTCGACCGGGTGGTCGAGATCGGTCTGATCGTTCTGGTCGTGATCTTCCAGCCGGAGCTTCGCAGGATGCTGGAAAAGTTGGGCGGCAAGTCCTTCCGCGAGATCCTTTCTACCAAAGAGGAAAAACGGGATATCGACCGCGTCATCACACAGACGGTGAATGCCTGCGAAATCATGTCGAAGGAGCGCACCGGCGCGCTGATCGTCTTTGAGCGCACGACTTCGCTCATGGACTACCAAAAAAGCGGAACGGTGATCGACGCGATCGTATCCACCGAGCTTTTGCGCAATATTTTCTTCATCAAGGCGGCGCTGCACGACGGCGCGGTGATCATTCGCAACGAGCGCATTGCCGCCGCGGGCTGCGTTCTGCCGCTGACGGAGAATCATAACATCAGTTCTGACCTTGGCACGCGCCACCGCGCAGGCATCGGCATGAGCGAGGTGTCCGATGCGCTCGTGGTGATCGTCTCGGAGGAGACGGGGACCATCTCCGTCGCCATCGGCGGGATGCTTAAGCGCCATCTTGCACCGCAGACGCTCGAAAAGCTCCTGATGACGGAGCTTGCGCCGAAGCGCGAGGAAAAGACGAGCGCGCCCCGCAAGCTGTGGAACAAGGTTTGGAAGAACCTGAAGAAGGATGATACCGATGCTGAAAAATAAGATACTTGCCTTTTTGCTTGCCCTTGTGATCTCCATCGGCCTGTGGGTCTATGCCGTCACCGTGGTCAACCCCGACGATACCATCAACGTGCGTTCCATCAAGGTGCGCTACGATGGCGTTACCGAGCTGGAGAGCCGTGGACTGATGCTCGTGGGCGGCGATAATTTCCGCGTAAACGTCAAGCTCTCCGGCAAGCGTTCGGATTTGAAGAAGCTCAATAACAGCACCCTGACCGCCGTCTGCAACGTCAGCCGCATCACGGAAGAGAGCCTGACCGACGGTGAGGCTGAGGTGAGCTGGTCGCTGGAGTATCCGGAGACGGTCGCCGCCGGCGACATCCGCATTCTCGACCGCAGCAGTGTGAAACTGTCGCTGCCGATCAGCCGCGTCAAGGAAAAACCGGAGGTACCGGTGTCGCTGGAATACGAGGGCGTATTTCCCGACGGCGTGACTATCGACGAAGACGCCGTGGTGCTTTCGCCCGCGACGCTTTCCGTCAAGGGGCCGGAGGCGGTCGTTGAGCAGATCGACCACGCCGTGGTTCGGCTCGATCTCAAGGACTACTCCGATCTCGACGAGATCACGGATACGCGCATTTTGGAGCCGAGACTCAAATACCATATGATCGACGCGGACGGAAATGAGATCCCGCTGGACGGTTACACGACGGTCTCTGCCGAGTCGATCGAAACGACGATCCCCATCGTCCTCTGCGAGACGGTGAAGGTCGAACTGAAGTTCAAAGACGGCGGCGGCGCGACCGCAGCGGACGTAGACTACAGCTTTTCCACACCCTCGTCTTATCAGGTCGCAGGCAGCGCAGCTGCGCTTGCGGCGCTGCCGCGCAAGGACGGACAGGCATATCACGAGATTGAGATCGATCTTGCCGACGTTTCCGAGGACGTGGTCTATGAACTGCCTGCCTTTACGCCGGAGCTTCCCGGAGGCGTCACCTTCCTGAAAGATACGGTGTCCGTCTCCGCGACGGTGAAGCTCAACGCACTGTCCAGAAAGACCGTGACGATCCCCACGTCTGCCATTTTGCGGGAGGACGATCGGCAGGACCTTGCACTGCAAAGCGGTCAGACAATCAAGGTGACGCTGCGCGGCCACGCCTCGCAGCTCAAGCAGTTCACCGCCTCCGACATCAAGGCCTCGGTCAATCTGCGCGACTTCACGCTCTCGCAGACCGGTGAGAATACCGTGGAGCTGAAATTCGTGCTGCCGAACGGGGCGCAGGTCGGCGTGGTCGGCGGACCTTACCGCGTGACCGTCATCGACAGCAAGGATGAGGTCATCACCAAGGAGTTCACGTTCAGCGAAACGGAGATCCAGCGGCAGGATTATCTCAGCCGCTACCGCCTGAAAAAGCAGACGGTCACGATCACCGTTAAGGGCGTCAGAAGCGCCATTGAGGCGCTGACGAAGGAACAGTTCACCGTCGCGGTGGATCTTTCCAAGGATTATGACGCGAACGAGCCGGAGCGCGGCGCTACGCTCACCGTTTTGGTGGATGACCTCGATGTGGTCGTGACCGGCGGGCCGTACACCGTGCAGGTGGAACGTAACGGCTGATGTTCGGTTACGTCTTGCCCCGCAACGACCGCCTGACGCCGGAGCAGAAAGAGCGCTATCACGCCGCCTATTGCGGCCTGTGCCGCAGCCTTCGGCTCCATTACGGCTTCCGCGCACGCTTTTTGGTCAACTACGACATGACGTTCCTCTATTTCCTCTTGCAGCGAAAGGAGGGACTGTGTGCGCAGCGCTGCTTCTGCCCCGCGCGGGTGGTTTGCAGGAAGGAATGCCTGCCTGCCGACGAGGTGATGCGCACGTGCGCGGATCTGAGCGTGCTCCTGTCTTACTGGAAGCTGCGCGACGCGCGCAGCGACGGCGGCGGGATGCACCGGCTCGCGGCGGGCGCGGGTTTGCTGCTCTATCGCAGAGCCTACCGCAAGGCCGCCAGGCGGCTGCCGGAGGCAAACGAGGTGTTTCAGACGCGTCTGGCAACGCTGCGTGTGCTGGAGCAGGCGCACTGCGCGAGCATCGACCGCGCGGCTGACGCGTTTGCAAGCCTCCTGCGCGCCTGCGCCGCGACCGTCCCCGATCGGGAGGAGCGCCGTGTGGCGGAACAACTGCTTTATCATGTCGGGCGCTTTCTCTATCTGGCCGACGCGCTGGAGGACCTGCCGAAGGATCTGCAAAGAGGGAGCTATAACCCGCTGAGATACCGCTATGAATTGCAGGACGGCGCTCTGACACAAGCGGATCGAGAGGCGCTGATCGACACGGTGGAGGCCTCCATCAGCCTTGCCGCCTCCGCGCTCGAGCTGATGCCGCCCATGCCGGACGGCGCGATCGTACACAATATCGTATACTTCGGCCTTCCCTCCGTTCTTCACAGCGTTGCCGAGGGTACGTTCAGGAAAGGAAAACACAAATGAAAGATCCCTATGAAGTCCTTGGCGTGCCGCACGGCGCGTCGGAGGAAGAGATCAAAAAGGCATATCGAGAGCTTGCCCGAAAGTATCATCCGGACAACTATGAAAACAACCCCTTGGCAGACCTTGCCGAGGAGAAAATGAAGGAGATCAACGAGGCCTACGACACGCTCACGCGCGGCGCGCCCGCTTCCTCCGGCAGCACTTCCTCTTCTCGCGGGACGAGCGGCGGCAGTGCGGAGTTTGCGCAGGTGCGGATGCTGATCCAGCGCGGCCAGCTCGACCGCGCGGAGGCAATGCTCGACGGGATCTCCACGCACAGCGCCGAGTGGTACTATCTGCGCGGCGTGATCGCGCAGCGGCGCGGCTGGATGGACGAGGCGATGCAGAATTTCCGCATCGCGGCGAGTATGGATCCGTCCAACATGGAGTATCGCAGCGCGATGAACGGTGCGAGCGGCACCGGTGCCTACACCTATCGACAGGAACAATACGACGATACCGACGAATGTTGCAGACTGTGCAGCACGATGATGTGTATGCAGTGCCTCTGCAACGGCTGCCGATAATCTCAACGAGAGGAAGGATCCCTTTGATTTACAGCATGACCGGCTATGGACGCGCCGTAAAGACGTGCAACGGTCGGGAGATCACCGTGGAGCTGCGCTCCGTCAACAATCGCTTTCTCGACTGCTCCGTGCGCCTGCCGCGCGCCTTCTCCTATGCGGAGGAGTCGCTCAAGCAGGCGGTCAAGCAGTATGTTTCGCGCGGAAAGGTGGACGTGTTTGTCACCGTCAACGCCACTGCGGGGGAGAATGTCTGCGTCAACCTCAACCGCCCCGCGGTGGAGGGCTATTTGCAGGCGCTCAAGACGCTGGTCAGCGACTACGGCGTGCGCGACGACATTGGCGCGGTCGGCCTGAGCCGTCTGCCCGACGTCTTCCTTGTGGAAAAGCCGGAGGAGGATGAGCAGCGCAACACGCAGGACATCCTCAGTGTTGCGCGCGAGGCGCTGGAGGGCTACAATACCATGCGCCGCACGGAGGGCGAGACGCTTGCCGCAGACCTGCGCGCGCACGCGGCGGTCATCCTGTCTTACGTGGAAAAAGTCGAGGCGCGCAGCCCCGTGACCGTTTCGCAGTATCGCGAGCGTTTGGAAAACAAGCTGCGCGAGGTGCTGGAGGGACGCAACATCGACGAGAGCCGCATCCTGACGGAGGCCGCGATCTTCGCCGATAAGGTCGCCGTGGACGAGGAGACCGTGCGTCTGCGCAGTCACCTCAGCCAGCTGGAGCAGCTGCTGACCTCCGGCGGCGCGGTGGGAAGGAAACTCGATTTCCTGCTTCAGGAGATGAACCGTGAGGCCAATACCATCGGCTCAAAGGGGAACGACTTAGAGCAGACGCGCAGCGTCGTCGAGATCAAGGCGGAGCTGGAAAAGATCCGCGAACAGATCCAGAACATCGAGTGAGGCGCATATGAGACTGATCAACATCGGTTACGGAAACCTTGTTTCCGACCGCCGCCTGCTGACGGTAGTCAGCCCCGACTCCGCGCCGGTCAAGCGGCTGGTGCAGGAGGCGAAGGAGCGCGCAATGCTCATCGACGCCAGCTTCGGCAGAAAAACACGTGCCGTTTTGGTCATGGATACGGATCATGTGATCCTCTCGGCGCTGACGCCGGAAATGATCGCAAAACGGCTCGACGAGACGCAGGAGGACGCATGAAAGAGGGAAGAATCATTATCGTCTCCGGCCCTTCCGGCGTCGGCAAGGGCACGGTGCTGCACCGCGTGATGCAGAGCAACCCCTCGCTGCGCTATTCCGTCTCCGCGACGACACGCGCCATTCGCCCCGGGGAGATCGACGGCGTGCATTATCACTTTGTCGATAAGCCCCGCTTTGAGGAAATGATCCGCGACGGCGCGCTGCTGGAGCACGCAGTCTATGCCGGAAACTACTACGGCACGCCGGAAAAAGAAGTCGATGCCGCGCTTGCAAGCGGGATCAGCGTCGTGCTCGAGATCGAGGTGCAGGGCGCCCTGCAAGTGATGCAGCGGCGGCCGGACGCCATTACGATCTTCATCGCGCCGCCCTCCTTTGAGGAGCTTGGCAGGAGACTTGCCGGCCGCGGCGATACCGACGCCGCCACTGCCGCCAGACGCCTGCGCATTGCCTTCCAGGAGTGCGAGCTTGCGAAAAAGTACCAGTATACCGTGATCAACGACGATATCGACCGTGCGGTCGCCGAGTTTCAGGCGATCCTGACGGCGGAATCCTGCCGTTCTCAATATAAAACCATTCGACTCAAGGAGGAAAACGAAAATGCTTTATCCTGCAATGGCTGATCTTTTGAAGCATATCAACAGCCGCTATCTGATGGTCAATGTGATCGCCCGCCGCGCCCGCCAGCTCTCGATCGAGTCCGAGACCTTCCACACGCCGCTGACGGACAAACCCGTGACGCTTGCGATTCGTGAGGTCGCCGAGGGAAAGCTCGCAGCGACGATCAACAAGTAAAAAATGATCGCAAAGATTGCCGTATCAGCGGCGATTTACGCCATTGACAAGCCCTATAGCTATCGCGCGTCCATGCCGGTGCGTGTCGGCGCGCGGGTCATGGTGCCGTTCGGCCGCGCCAATCGGCGTTCGGAGGGTGTCGTGCTTACGCTGGAAGAGGGCGACGAGACGTCGCTCAAGCCGCTGCTGGAGGTACTGGATGCCGATCCGCTGCTCGATCTGCGTGCGCTGCGAATGGCGGCTTTCTTGCGAGAACGATATTTTTGCACCTTTTACGAGGCAATCAAAGCGATCCTGCCCGCCGGTGTCTGGTTCCGTGCGCAGGAGACCTATACCATCCTGTCAGACGGCGTGCCCGACCTTCGCTCGACAGGGGCGCGCGCCGTGCTGCTTGCCATTTCCGAGTTTGGCGGCAGCGCGGAGTATGCGGCGCTGAGGAAGCAGTTTCAGGAAGAGGAGCTGCGCAAGGCGCTGCGCTATCTGCAAAACAAGCGCCTGATCTCCTCCACGGCGCGCAGCTATCGCCGTGTTGCCGACAAGACCGAGCGCATTGTCACGCTCGAGGTTTGCGCGCAGGAAGCGCTGCAATACGCGCAGACGAAGCGCAAATCCGCGCCGCTGCAAGCGGCGGCGCTGGAGCTGCTTGCCACGGTGGGGCAGTGCGCGGCGAAGGAGCTATGCTATTTCACCGGCGCGACCATGGCGACGCTCAACCGCTTGGAGAAGCTGGGCTTTTTGAGCTACAGCGAGGAGGAAATCTTCCGTCTGCCGACACTGACCGACGTGCCGCCCGCGCAGCCGATCCGCCTGACGTCGGAGCAGAGCGCGGCCTTCGAAGGCCTCTGCGCGCAGGCACGCCGACCGAAGGCGGGCGTTGCGCTGCTCTATGGTGTGACTGGGAGCGGAAAGACCTCCGTCTACCTGCGCCTCATTGACGACTGCCTGCGGCGCGGTCGTTCGGCCGCACTGCTTGTGCCGGAGATCGCCCTGACGCCGCAGCTGCTTTCGCTTGTCGCTTCTCATTTCGGCGACGAGGTCGCCGTGCTGCACAGCGCCCTGCGCATCACGGAACGCTACGACACATGGAAGCGCATTCGCAGCGGTCAGGCGCGGGTCGTCCTCGGCACGCGCAGCGCGATCTTTGCGCCGCTGCAAAACTTAGGACTGATCCTGATCGACGAAGAGCAGGAGCATACCTATAAGTCGGAAAATGCGCCGCGTTACCATGCGGCGGAGGTCGCGATCTATCGCGGCGCGCAGGAGAATGCACTGGTCGTTCTTGGCTCTGCGACGCCGAGCATCGAGACTATGTACCGCGCGAAAACCGGCGTTTATTCGCTCTATTGCTTAAAGACCCGCTATAACGGCGCGGCGCTTCCCGCGACGCGGATCGTCGACATGAAGCGCGAACTGAAAGAAGGCAATGCGACGATCGTCAGCGCACCGCTGCAAGAGGCGCTGCTTGAGACGCGTCGGCGCGGCGAGCAGGCGATCCTGCTGCTCAACCGTCGCGGCGCGAGCAGGATGCTTGTCTGCGTGGAGTGCGGCAACGTGCCGACCTGTCCCGCCTGTTCCGTGAGCCTGACCTACCATCAGGCAAACGAGCGGCTGATGTGCCACTATTGCGGCCATTCCGAGCCGCTGCCGCCGTGCTGTCCCGTCTGCGGCGGACATTTGAAGCAGATCGGCTGCGGGACGCAGCGGGCTGAGGAGCAGCTCAAGGCGCTTCTGCCGGACAGCGCGCTTTTGCGCATGGATGCCGACACGCTTTCCGCCGTCAACACGCACGAGAAGCTACTCTCGCGCTTCCGCAAGGAGAACATACCCATCCTGCTCGGCACGCAGATGGTCGCCAAGGGGCTGGACTTCCCGAACGTCACCTTTGTCGGCGTTTTAGACGCGGATGCCTCTCTCTATTTTGGCTCCTACCGCGCCGCCGAGACGACATTTAATATGATCACGCAGGTGATCGGTCGGGCAGGCAGAGGCGCGCGCGCCGGCACCGCCCTTATCCAGACCGTGACACCGAAAAATCAGGTGATCGAGCTTGCGGCAGCGCAGGACTACGACGCCTTTTACGAAGCGGAGCTGCCCCTGCGAAAGCTCCGCCGCTGCCCGCCTTTTGCCGCGCTGCTGACCGTGACGTTTCACGGGCGGCAGGAGGCGCAGGTGTGGCAGACGGCGCGCCGCTTCCGCGAGGTGCTGCAAACCCACCTCCGTTCGCCGGACTATGCGCAGGAGGAGGCCGTGCTGCTCGGCCCTGCGCCCGCGCGCGTTGCGCGCATTAAATTTCACTACCGCTGCACACTGACGATAAGCTGCCGTAACACCCGCCGCCTGCGGGAGCTGCTTGCTTACCATATACGATCCATTGCGAAGGATCCGCGAAACCGTGGCGTCTGGCTCTATGCCGACGTGAACGCTGATGATTAGGAGAATTACATGGCACTGAGAAAGATTTTGACCGTGGAAGATCCCGCGCTGCACAAGCGCTGCCGCCCCGTGACCCGCTTTGACGAGCGCCTGTTCACCCTGCTCGACGACATGAAGCAGACCCTTGTAGACGCCAACGGCGTGGGTCTTGCCGCGCCGCAAGTGGGCATTTTGCGCCGCATCTTCGTCATGGACACCGGCGAGGAGATCATCGAGCTGATCAACCCCGAAATTTTGGAAACGTCCGGCCAGCAGGACGGCATGGAAGGCTGCCTCAGCGTTCCGGGCGAGTACTGGATGGTCAAGCGTCCGCAGCACGTCAAGGCGCGCGCGCAGGATCGTAAGGGAGAGTGGTTCGAGATCGAAGGGGAGGATCTGATCGCGCGCTGCCTGTGCCATGAAAACGACCATTTGGACGGTCATATTTACACGGAGATCGCCTCGCACAAGCTCACCGACGAGGAGATCGAGAAAATGGCGGAGGAAGCATGAGAGTAGTTTTTATGGGGACGCCGGATATTGCGGCGACCTGTCTGAAACGTCTGATCGACGAGCACTTTTCGCTGGTCGGTGTGTTTACCAAGCCTGATATGCCGAAAAACCGCGGCATGAAAATAGAAATGTCCGAGGTCAAGAAGGTCGCGCTGGCGGCGGGGCTTCCCGTCTACCAGCCCGTGTCCTTCCGCGACGAGACAGTGATCAAAACGCTGCGCGCGCTTGCGCCGGACGTGATCGCCGTTGTTGCCTACGGCAAGATCCTGCCGCAGGCGGTTCTGGACATCCCGAAGCTCGGATGCATCAACATCCACGCGAGCGTTCTGCCCGAGCTGCGCGGCTCGGGGCCGGTGCAGTGGGCGATCCTGAACGGAATGGACGAGACCGGCGTGACGGCGATGTATATGGCGGCGGAAATGGACGCCGGAGACATCATCGAGATCCGCCGCACCCCCATTGCGCCGCAGGAAAATGCGCAGGAGCTGCTTGACCGCCTTGCGCAGATCGGCGCAGAGCTGCTATGCGACACGCTGCGCGCCGTTGAGGCGGGACGTGCCGCGCGCACCCCGCAGGACGCGCAAAAGGCGACCTTCGCGCCGATGCTGACCAAGGCGCTTTGCCCCATCGACTGGACGAAGACGCGCCGCCAGATCGTCGATCAGGTGCGCGGCCTGAACCCGTGGCCCGTCGCTACCATGCAGCTCGGTCAGACCCGCTTTAAGGTCTATGCCGCGCTGCCCGCGCGGGAGGGAACACAGTGGGAGGCCGGAGCCGTGCTTGGTCTGACCGAGCAGGGACTTGAGATCGCCTGCGGGGACGGCACGGTCGTCATCTCCGTTCTACAGGCCGACGGCGGCAAGCGGATGGCCGCTGCGGACTATTTCCGCGGGCATCCGCTCCCGCAGTGAACGGGCGCGATGCCGCGCTGCGCGTGCTGATCGCGTGCCGTGTAAATGGTGCGTGGTCGGAGGCGGCGCTGAAGGAGCTGCATATGGATCGCCGCGAGGCGGCGCTGGCAAGCAGGCTGTGCTACGGCGTGCAGCAGAATCGACTGCTGCTGGATCACTGGATCGACGGCTTCGCGAGAGGAAAATTGCAGCCCGTCGTGCGCGACATCCTGCGCCTTGCGCTCTATCAGCTCCGGTTTTTGGATAAGATCCCTGCCTCCGCCGCCGTTCACGAGGCGGTTGAGCAGGCCAAGCGTTTTGCGAACCCTGCCGCCGCGCGAACGGTCAACGGCATTTTGCGTTCCGTCCTGCGTGCCGGTGCGCTGCCGATGCCGCAGGATGCCGCGCTGCGCTACAGCCATCCGGAGCCGCTTGCCGCACTCCTTCGGGCGCAGTACGGCGCGCAGACGGCGCAACGCCTGATGCAGAGCAACAATCAGATCACGCCGATGATTTTGCAGGTCAATACCCTCAAGACCGATACGGAAACGCTAAAGGATATGTTACTTCAGGCGGGCGTCGAAGTCTGCGCGCATCCGTGGCTGCCGGACTGTCTGGAGGTCAGCGCGACGGGAAGTCTGGAACGGCTCGACGCCTTCGCGCAGGGACTGTTCTATGTGCAGGACGCTGCGGCGCGCCTTTCCGTGCTTGCTGCGCGGCCGCAGGCGGGGATGCGCGTGCTCGACTGCTGCGCGGCACCGGGCGGCAAGAGCTTTGCCGCCGCCATTGCCATGGGAAACACCGGCAGCATCCTTTCGTGCGATATCCACCCGCACAAGCTGCCGCTGATCGAAAAGGGCGCGCAGCGCCTTGGCATCACCGTGCTGCGCACCTGCCTGCAAGACGCGGCGCAGCCGCAGCCGGAGTGGGACGGGCGTTTTGATCTGGTGCTTGCCGATGTTCCGTGCTCCGGCCTCGGCGTGATCCGCAAAAAGCCGGATATCCGCTATAAGACGCCCGATGCGTCGCTTCCCCAACTGCAAGAGCGCATCTTGCGCCGTCAGGCGCAGTACGTCCGCGCGGGCGGTGTCCTGCTCTACAGCACCTGCA
>USIH01000059.1 GCA_900554705.1 uncultured Eubacteriales bacterium | reverse complement strand
ATTTTCTTAAAAAGTTAATCTATTTTGACGGTTACGGACTTTTTTGACAGTCTGAACACCGGTGGGAGTTGGGGGCTCTCACCGGTGTTGCTTGATTTACAGGACGATCAGCGCGCCGTTCTTCACATCTACGTGCAGGGTGCTGCCGGGGGCGACGCTGCCCTCAACGATACGCCGCGCGAGCAGCGTTTCGACCGTGTGTTGCAGGTAGCGCTTGAGCGGCCGCGCGCCGTACTGCGGGTCGTAGGCCGCGTCGATGATAAACTGCTTTGCCTCCGGCGAAAGCGCACAGCTGAGCTGGCGATCCTTCAGACGGCGGTTGAGCGCGTCAAGCTGCAAGTCGACGATGCCGACGATGTTTTCGCGCGTCAGCGGCTTGTAGAAGACGATCTCATCCAGACGGTTGAGGAATTCCGGACGGAAGGAGCGCCGCAGCAGCTGCTCGACCTCTTCTTTTGCCTCCGGACGGATGCTGCCGTCGGATGCGATGCCGTCCAAAAGCGCCTGCGAGCCGAGGTTGGAGGTCAGGATCAGAATGGTGTTCTTGAAGTCCACCGTTCTGCCCTGCGAGTCGGTGATGCGCCCGTCGTCGAGCACTTGCAGGAGGATGTTGAACACGTCCGGATGCGCCTTCTCCACCTCGTCAAAGAGGACGACGCAGTAAGGCTTGCGGCGCACGGCCTCCGTGAGCTGGCCGCCTTCGTCGTAGCCGACGTATCCGGGAGGCGCTCCGATCAGACGCGAGACGGAGAACTTCTCCATGTATTCGCTCATGTCGATACGCACGAGGTTCTTCTCGTCGTCAAAGAGCGCCTGTGCCAGCGCCTTGGCAAGCTCCGTCTTGCCCACGCCGGTCGGGCCGAGGAAGAGGAAGGAGCCGATGGGGCGGTTGGGATCCTGAATACCGGCGCGGCTGCGCAGGATCGCCTCGGAGACCGCCTTGACGGCCTCGTCCTGTCCGATCACGCGTTCATGCAGCGTCTGCTCCAGATGCAGGAGCTTGTCGCGCTCGCCTTCCATGAGCTTTGCCACGGGAATGCCCGTCCAGCGCTCCACGATGCGCGCGACCTCCTCCTCCGTGACCTTGTCGCGCAGGAGGCTGCTGTGCTTCGCGTTCTGCGCAAGCTGCTCTTCATGGGCAAGCTGCTTCTTCGCCTCCGGCAGCTCGCCGTATTTCAGGCGCGCCGCCGTCTCGAGGTCATAGCTCTGCTCCGCTTTTTCGATCTGCGCGCCGAGCTTTTCGATGCGTTCGCGTAGCTGCTGCACCTTGCCGATGGCGTTTTTTTCGTTTTCCCACTGTGCCTTCATGGCGTTGAACTTCTCGCGCTGCTCGGCCAGCTCCTTGCGCAGCTCCTCCAAACGCCCCTTGGAAAGCTCATCCGTCTCGTTTTTCAGCGCCGCCTCCTCGATCTCCATCTGGATGATGCGACGGCGAATGACGTCCAGCTCCGTCGGCATGGAGTCCATCTCCGTGCGGATGAGGGCGCACGCCTCGTCGATCAGGTCGATCGCCTTGTCCGGCAGGAAGCGGTCGGTGATATAGCGATCCGAGAGCGTTGCAGCGGCGATGATGGCCGGATCGGTGATCTTCACGCCGTGATAGACCTCGTAACGCTCCTCCAGACCGCGCAGAATGGCGATGGTGTCCTCTACCGTCGGCTCGGAGACGAGCACGGTCTGGAACCGGCGCTCCAGCGCGGGGTCTTTTTCGATATATTTGCGGTATTCGTCGAGCGTGGTCGCGCCGATGCAGTGCAGCTCGCCGCGCGCCAGCATGGGCTTGAGCAGATTGCCCGCGTCCATGCTGCCCTCGGTCTTGCCTGCGCCGACGATGGTGTGCAGCTCGTCGATGAAGAGGATGATGCGCCCCTCCGAGGCCTTGACCTCGTTCAGAACGGCCTTCAGACGCTCCTCAAATTCGCCGCGGTATTTCGCGCCCGCGATCAGCGCGCCCATGTCCAGCGAGAAGACGGTCTTGTCTTGCAGGGATTTCGGGACGTCGCCGCGCACGATGCGCTGCGCCAGTCCTTCGGCGATGGCAGTCTTGCCGACGCCCGGTTCACCGATCAGAACGGGATTGTTCTTCGTCTTACGGGACAGGATGCGGATGACGTTCCGGATCTCTTCGTCGCGGCCGATCACGGGGTCGGTCTGCTTTTCGCGTGCGCGCTTGACCAGATCCACGCCGTACTTTTCCAGCGCCTCATAGGTCTGCTCGGGGTTGTCCGTGGTCACGCGGGCACTGCCGCGCACGGATTGCAGCGCCTTGAGCGCCGCCTCCTGCCGGATGTTGTAGTCGGAGAAGAGCGGCTTTACGGTGTCGTCCGCCTTTTTCAGCATTGCAAGGAAGAGATGCTCGACCGAGACATACTCGTCGCGCATGGATTTTGCCGTCTGCTCCGCTTCGGCAAACAGCGCATCCATTCCGCGCGAGATATAGAAGTGGTCGGCATCCCGCCCCGAACCGGTCACGGACGGCAGCTTTTCCACCGCCGCGCGCGTCGCCGCCTCAAAGCTCTCCGTGCTGACATCCATTTTTTTCAGAAGCTGCGGGATCAGGCCGCTCTCCTGCTCCAAAAGCGCAAGCAGAAGATGCGCCTGCTCAATCTGCTGATTTTGATGCTCCGCCGCCAGCGATTGCGCGCCGCGGACGGCCTCCAACGATTTTTGCGTATAACGATCGAAGTCCATTTTTGTGACCTCCTTTGCTCTTTTAGCACTCTTCGCATGAGAGTGCTAATTCCTTTTGACCACATCATACCACCCTTTCGCGTTTTGTCAAGAGCGGAATTTGTGAAATCTTTATGAATAGAAAAGAGGCCGCCGCAGGAAAGCCCTGCGGCGGCCTCGGGTCGTTATAGAGGACGGGCGGCGCACTGCGCGGCCAGTAGCCGACGGTGGTAGGACATCAGGATGGCCGGCCACGTCAGCCAAGTGAGCAGCAGCCCGCCGTGGCACGGCAGCAGTACGAGCAGGTCGCCGTAGCGTCGGCCGAGCAGCACCAGCACAAGGGAGAAGAGCATCGCGGCCGCGCCGAAGAGCCAAAGCCCTGCCGCGATCCGGCGGAAGCGGCGCATTTTCGTCGCCTCAGCGGGGACGTCCGCACGCTTGCGCAGGCGACGCCCGCCCAGAAAGACGGTCAGCACGTTTATGCTCTCCAAAAACAAAAATACGTACAGCGCTTCTTTCCCGACAGTGCTGTCAAAGCCGAAGCCGATAAAGAAGCACATGATCAGGATCGCCGCAAACCCGCCGAGCGTCAGGCAGGCGGTCAGCTTGACGGGAAGCTCCCATTTGAATTTCATGAGACCAGTCTCCTTTCTCACGGATCGCAATCCGGACAGGGCTTGTAGCCCTGATGAATGGCAAGGTTCGTGCTGTAGGCCCAGTAGCTCTGCCGCTTGAAGCGGGAGCAGGAATAGGTGTGATAGTAGCCGGTGCCGTCGTTTTCGATAAAGACGACGTGCGCGTCGATAAAATCGGACTTCTTTTGCAGCGATTTGTTCTTCTCTGTCAGCGTGTCAACGGTGTCGTCGAGCGACTGCACCTTTCCTTCCAGTGCGGCGACCGAATCGTTCAGCTCCTGCACCTTCTTCTCATATTCGCCGTTTTCCTTCAAAAGCTCCTGATTTTTCGTCTGGATCTCGCGTGCGGACTGCGTGGAGACGGACTGCTTCTGCCGCTCCTGCGTCAGCTCATTCTGCGCGGTCTTCAGCTCCTGATCCTTTTCCACGAGCTTCTGCTGCAAGGCTGCCTTGTCCTCCTGCGCGGCGTCAAACTGCGCGCTGAGCGCGTCGTAGTCCGACCGCAGACGCTCGTTCTGCTCGGCCTGCACGCTCAGACGGTTGCGTTCGCGCTGCGCCTTGTCGCTGTAGAGCGAGGACAGACAGTAAAAACAGGCGGCGCCCAGCAGAAGGCACAGACACGCCAGCGCGCTGACGGCGGCGATCCAGCGACCCTTGCGAAACGGCTTGCGCGCCTTTTTCTTCCGTGCGGTCTGCGGCTCTTTCGCGTCCTTCTTTGCCCCTTCCGGAGGCGCACCGGTCAGGCGGACATGGGTGTTGAGAAACGGGCTGTCCTTGAGCGGCGTGCTGACATCGCCCGCGCACTCGTCGCAAAAATGACGGCCTGCGGGGATGTGCTTGCCGCAGCGAATACAGTTCATACGGTCGCCCTCCCTTCCTTACTTACTCACAGTTTACTACAAATTTCGCGCGCTGTAAACCCGAAAAATTAGGCAGGAAGCGTTCCCTTGTGCGGGAGATGCTTCCTGCCTGTATTTTATTCCGGCTCGGTGACAACGAAGACGCTGCCTGCGTGCACCGTGATCTCTGCGCTGCCCGCTAAGGCGCGGTTGCTCACGCCAAGGGGGAAATCGGGGATCAGCAGCCCTTCCTCCAGCGGGTATTTCGCGCCCCGCACCGATACCCGCGCCGCGCCGTCCGCCGCGAAGAGAGAGAACGCGCCGGAAATGCGGCAGCGCTCGGCTTGCAGCGCAAAGACGGTGCAGCTCTCGTCGATCAGGCGGCAGGCCGCGCCGTGCCGCTTTGCGTAGAGCAGCGTTTGCAGATTGGCAAGACTGTGGGAAAAGCGTCTGCCGCCCAGCGCGCCGAACAGCTCGAAGTCGGCATATCCGCGCGACAGCCCTTCCTTCACGGCGGCCAGCGTGTCGGTGTCGTCCTTCTCGACGGGCAGCGGGACGCACACAACGTCCGTCGGGAAAAAGCCCAGCGAATCGGCATCGCCGAGGAACAGATCGGGATGCAGCCCCAGACGCGACAGTGCAAGGTAGCCCGCGTCGGCGGCGATGAGCAGCGCGTGCGGGCGCTGCGCCGCGCAGGCAAGAAAGCGCTGCGCGGAAAAATCGCCTGCGGCGACGATGCGGCAGAGCGTGCCGCTCATTGCCCGTTCAGCCGCCGCGTGATGGCGGGGATGCGGTAGATCAGGGCGGCGACAGTGGCGGTGAGGATGATCTCGGGGATCATGTATACGCCGTTATAGACAAACGAATAGATGAGCGCAAGCCCGCGGCCGGAGAAATGCTCCAGAATATACGCGGAGACCGAAAGCTCCTTAAACGCGCTCTCGCTGAAGAACCAGTCGGCCCATGCGCCGTAGAACAGGAAGCCGGAGAGCACATGGAACAGGTAGCAGCATAGCTGCGCCACCGCCCCGCCGGCGACCAGACGCAGGCAGCTCTTCTTTTTGCGGGCGAAGATGCCGCCCAGACCGAGGGAGGCGTAGGCCAGCAGATAGTCAAACAGGAGGACGAAGATCGACATTTTCAGCGGCATATAGTCGTCGGAGGAGGGGGTGAAGAGCGCTGCGACGGTCTTAAAGCCGATGAAGATTTGGATGACCGCGTAGACGGCCGCACTGCCGAGCCCCCATTTCACGCCGTACATATAGGAAATGAGGATGATCGGAAGCATGGAGGCGAGCGTCAGCGTGCCGCCGAAGCGGAGCTGCAAAAACGGGATCGTCTCGGAGAGAAGCGCGAGTGCCGTCGAAACGGCGATGAGCATGGCGGATGTGACCAGCCTGCGGGTGTTTTGCTTTGTCATGGGGTTCCTCCTTACATAGAAAAAAGTGCCGTCCCGATACGGACGGCACAAGTAAGGTTCCCTACGCCGGCATTACCCGTATCAGGTTCGAGGGTCAGGGCGTCCTTCGCCCAATCTCAGCCGGAAGCATCCAGCACCCCTGTATTCCCCGACAGTATAGCGCGCGCGGGACGGTTTGTCAACGGAAAAAACAAAAAACGGAAATTGCAAAAAGATTACAAGTGTGATACAATAAATCATTATAGTGAGGAACGGAAGGAGGCGCGGCGGAATGAAGCAGTCGGCAAAGCAGGCGATCCGGCTTTCGTTTCGGCGGCTGCTGGCGGCAAAGCCGCTTGACCGCATTACGGTGCGCAACATCGTGGAGGACTGCGGCCTGACGCGAAACACCTTTTACTATCACTATGAGGATATTTACGACCTGTTTGACGACTATCTCGACGATCAGCTCCGCACGGCTTGGCAGAGCGTGCCGCAGGATGCCCCGTGGGACGAGGTGCTTGTGCGGATGCTCTCGGGCGTGTTCGACACGCCGCAGATGGGGCGGCATATTTTCCTCTCGCGCAAGCGTGAGTCGATGCGGCTGTACCTGCGCGGCCTGATCTTCTCCATGCTCGAGCGCCAGATCGAGCAGGAGGGACGCGGCCTTGCGCCGAGCGTCGAGGATAAGCGGCTCATCTGCGACACGTGCAGCTTCGCGCTCTTCGGGCTGCTGGAGCAGTGGCTGACCCAGCCCGCCTCACCGCCGCTTGAAACGCAGCTGTACCGTGTGGCGCGACTGTTTGAGGATTCGCTGCATCGGGCGCTGCTGCGCGCCTGCGATCAAACCAAGGAGGACGTCCGATGAGAAGAGAGGAAAACGCGGTCATCGCCGCCAAGATCGTCAATATTGTCTGCGCGGTGCTGCTGACGCTGTCGGGCGTGCTGCTGCTGTGCCTGCCGGATCTGCAAACGGTCACGACGCAGCGCGTCGTCTTTGGCGTGCTGTTCTTCCTGATGTGCGCGGCCAAGGTGTTCGGCTATTTCACAAATGACCTGTACCGCCTCGCGTTTCAGTTCGACTTTGCCATCGGCGTTTTTTGCGGACTGCTGGCGCTGATGCTCGTCATCACGCCGGAACGCGCGTTTCACTCTCTGCCGACGGTCATCACCGCCTTTGTCGTGCTCGACGCGCTGTTTAAGCTGCAAATGGCCTTCGATGCGCGCCGCTTCGGCATGAAAAGCTGGATCATCATGCTCCTGACGGCGCTCATCCTGCTGCTGACGGGCGGCTTTGCGCTCGGCTCGCTGCTCTATGCGCTGGTCGAGGAGCGCACCGCCGTCGCGCTGGCGCTTTTGGTCGACGGCGTGGAGAATCTTTGGGTGACGGCGCACACCGTGCGCATCCGCGCCCGAAAGAAAAATCTCTCCGAGCGCTTCGGCGTGGGATAAAAATCTTGCCTGCCGGTGGATTTCGCCTTTTTTCGACCGGACGGACAGGCTACAATACGGATACCGCGATCACCAAAAAACAAGAAAAGAGGTATTCAAATGACAAATACGGAAAACTTGCAGGATCTGATCTTAAACGAAGTGCGCAGGGAGCACATTCCGGTGACGATGTTTCTGATGAACGGCTTTCAGATGAAAGGCATCGTGACGGGCTTTGACCCCTTCGTCGTGGTGCTCAGCTCCGAGGGGAAGCAGCAGATGATCTACAAGCACGCGATCTCCACCCTCGTGCCGCTCCAGCCCGTGCGTTTCCCCCTGTAAAAGAAAGATCGGTCCTGCCCAGTGTCTGCGGAAACGGAGTACATGAATGAAAAAGCAGGGCGACGTTTACTTAAAGATCACGGCAATTTTATTGGCGGTCTTGATCTGCGTCTACGCGCTGGTGTCGGTCTTCGGACACGACGGCCAGACGTACTCGCTGGAGACTGCGGTGTACTGCGAAGTCGGCGACGGGGTATCCGTTTCCGGCTTTGTGGTGCGTTCCGAGAGCGCGATCGTCACCGATCAGACCATCGTGGTAGACGAGCTTTCCGAGGGCGCGCGCGTCGGCGCGGGACAGAGCGTCGCCACCGCCTACCGCAGCAGCGAGGAACGCGCGCGCAGACAGACGCTTGAGGCGCTCAAGGCGCAGCTGACGCAGCTGCAAAATGCGGGCAACAGCGCCGACTCCGGCGAGCTTTTGGACACGGAGATCGCAGAGCTGATCGTCTCGCTCTCCGCGCAGACCGCGCAGCGCAACTACGCGGCGGCGTCCTCTCTGACGGCGCGCCTGGAGCCTTATGTGCTGCGCCGCAGCGTCGAGGGCGGCACGGTCGTCGAAGAGAAGATCGCGCAGCTCACCGAGCAGATCGCCGCGCTCGAGCAGGAGACGGGAAGCGGCGTGCAGAGCATTACCGTCAGCGCCTCGGGCTATTTTTCCGAGCGCGCCGACGGCTACGAAACGCTCCTGACGCCAGCCTCGATCATGACCGTCGGCGTCTCGGAGCTGAAGGCGCTGATGAAAAACCGTGCGACCGCGCCGCAGGGTGCGATCGGCCGACTGGTCGTCGGCCAGAAATGGTACTTTGTCGCGCAGCTTTCGGAGCAGTGGGCGTCCTACTGCCGCGTGGGCTACGACGTCAAGGTCAGCTTCGCGGGCGAGGAGCTGCAAGGGCTTTCCATGGAGGTCGAGCGCATCAGCGAGCCGGAGGACGGCGAGTGTGTGCTGGTGCTCTCCTGCGAGCGCAAGCTCCAGCGCGTGACCGCCCTGCGCCGCCAGAGCGCCGACGTCGTGTTTAATTCCGACGAAGGCATCCGCGTGCCGAAGCGCGCCGTGCATTATTATAGGGAGCAGACGGGTGTCTTTGTCCTACAGGCGGGGCGTGCGAACTTCAAGCCCATCGAGATCGTGCGCGAAAACGGCGAGAGCTACGTGGTGCGCTACGACCCTTACGATACGGACAAGCTACAGCCGGGCGACGAGATCATTTTGACCTCCGGCGAGATAGACAACGGGAAGGTGATGAAATGATTTCGGAGAATATCGCGGCGCTGCGTGAGCGAATGGAGCGGGCGGCGCTGCGCGCGGGTAGGGATCCCAAGCAGATTCTTCTGTGCGCGGCAACGAAAATGAACGATACGGCGCGCGTGCGCGAGGCCATCGCGGCGGGCGTGGACTGCTGCGGGGAGAACCGCGTGCAGGAGCTGGTCAAAAAGAGCGCCGAGGGCGCCTATGAAGGCTGCCCCGTGCACTTCATCGGCCACTTGCAGACCAATAAGGTGCGTCAGGTGGTCGGGCGCGTGGCGCTCATCCAGTCGGTCGACCGCATGGAGCTGCTTGCCTGCATCGAAAAGGAGGCCGCGCGGCAGGGCATCGTGCAGGACATCCTGCTGGAAGTGAATGTGGGCGGCGAGGAAAACAAGTCGGGCTTTGCGCCGTCACAGGTGCCGGAGGTCGTCGATCAGTTGGAAGCATTTCCCCATTGCCGCGTGCGCGGATTGATGACCGTGCCGCCGATTTCGGAAAAAGCAGGCGATAATTGCAGATTTTTTACGCAAATTTCGCAGATTGCTGTTGACATAACGACCAAAAAACATCATAATAGCAGCATGGACATTCTGTCCATGGGCATGACGGACGACTTTGAGGACGCCATTGCCTGCGGAAGCACCATGATTCGCCTCGGGACTGCGATCTTCGGGGCGCGAGATTACGGCCCTCAGGGGCAGAATAGATAACGGAGGAAATTACCCATGGGACTGATGGATGAAATCAGAAAGCTGACTCACCCTTATTCTGAAACGGACGATTACGATGATTATGACGACGATGAAATGATGGATGCCGATCCCGCCCCCGCGGGCAACACCGCGCCGCGCCGCAGCTTTGCCAAGGCCGCCGCTCCCGTCGAAGACAGCCGCCCCTCGGCCGGCCGCGTCGTGAACATCAACGCCACCACGCAGCTACAGGTCGTTCTGGTCAAGCCCGACCGCTTCGATCAGGTCTCCGACATCGCCGACCACCTGCGCGACAAGCAGGCCGTCGTGCTCAATCTGGAGTCGACGAACAAGGACGTCGCGCGCCGTTTGGTCGACTTCCTCTCCGGCTGCGCCTACGCGCTGGACGGCAAGATCAAGAAGGTCGCCATCTCCACTTACCTCATCACCCCCTACAATGTTGACGTCGTGGGCGATCTGGTCGAGGAGCTGGAGCACAGCGGGATGTATTTCTGATCCCATCCAAACAGAAAGACAGGAGCTGATACACCATGCTGACCCCGCAGCAAATTCAGGAAGTGAGCTTTGAAAAAGCGATCTTCGGCGGCTATGACATGGACTCGGTCGACGATTTTTTGGAACCGTTGACGGAGGACTACATTGCCCTATACAAGGAAAATTCCGTTCTCAAGAGCAAGATGCGCATTTTGGTCGAAAAGCTGGAGGAGTACCGCCGTCAGGAGTCGTCCATGCAAAATGCGATCCTTGCCGCGCAGAAGACCTGCGAGCAGATGACGGCGGAGGCGGAGAAGAAATGTGCCAAGCTCCTGCGTGACGCGGAGCAGGCAGCCGAGCAGAAGGCGCAGAATGCCGACGTGCTCATCGGCGAGGAAAAGGAGCGCCTTGACGCCGCGCAGGCGGCGACCGCGCAGTTCCTCGACGGCATGGAAAAACGCCTGAAGCGCCAGCTGGAGCTGATGGACGAGCTGCGCCGCCGCGAGCTTCCGAAGAAGGCCGAAAAGCCGGAAAAACCCGAGGAGCACGCGCGCCGCGCGTTTGACTTTGACAAAGCGCCCTCCGCGCCCACCGCGCAGGAGAAGGCCGACGCGCTCATCGAGGAGATCGGCGCGAGCATCGAAGAGCACATGGCGCAGCCCGAGCCGCCCGCCGTCCCCGTGGAGATCCCCTCCCCGAAGGACGACGCGACGCGCCGTCTGGAGGAGCTGCACCTGCCGCCCGAAAAGCAGAAGATCTTTGAGGATCTTCAGTTCGGCAGAAATTACGATCCGAGAAAGTAAACGCGAAGATGGGGAGCAGTACGCCGCGAGGCGTCGCAGGCAGAGAGCCGCCGGTTGGTGCAAGGCGGATGCGGCGGCGGCGGAAGATCACCCCGGAGCATCCCGCCTGAACGGTTCCGTAGGGCGGGGCGGCCAGCGCCCGTTACCGCGCGACGAGTGCCTTGCCCGCGGGCAGGGAACAAGAGTGGTACCGCAGAGAACGCCTCTGTCTCTTGAAAGGGAGACGGAGGTGTTTTGTTACATTAGGAGGTTTTTCATGGACTACAAGGACACCATCATCACCCCGAAGACCGATTTCCCCATGCGCGCGGGGCTTCCCGCACGCGAACCGGCCATGCTGGAGCACTGGAACACGATCGACGTTTACGCGCTCCTGCGCGAAAAGAACGCCGGTAAGCCGAAGTTCGTGCTGCACGACGGCCCTCCGTTCTCCAACGGCGACATTCACATGGGGCACGCGCTGAATAAGACGCTCAAGGACTTCATCGTCCGCTCTTATGCCATGCGCGGCTACGACACGCCCTACCGCCCCGGCTGGGACAACCACGGTATGCCCATCGAGTCGGCCATCATCAAAAAGAACAAGCTCAACCACAAGACCATGCCCGTCACGCAGTTCCGTTCGGCCTGCGAGGCGTTTGCCGAGGAGTTTATCCAGCGGCAGATGAGCGGCTTCCGCCGTCTGGGCGTGCTGGGCGACTGGGCGCACCCCTACCGCACGATGGATCGCCACTTCGAGGCCGAAGAGGTCAAGGTGTTCGGCAAGATGTACGGCAAGGGCTATATCTACAAGGGACTCAAGCCCGTCTACTGGTGCCCGAAGGACGAGACGGCACTGGCCGAGGCGGAGATCGAATATCAGGACGACCCCTGCACCACCGTCTACGTCAAGTTCCCGATGCACGACGATCTGGGCAAGCTCACGCACCTTGACCACAGCAAGCTCTTCTTTGTCATCTGGACGACGACCATCTGGACGCTGCCGGGCAACATGGGCATCTCTCTGCACCCGCGCGAGAGCTACGCGATCGTCAAGGCGGAGAACGGCGAGATGTACATCGTTGCCGAGGCGCTGGCCGAGAAGGTGATGAAGGTCGCGGGCATTGAGCACTATGAGATCGTCGAGACGCACGCGGGCAGCTTCTTTGAAAATATGCTCGCAAAGCATCCCTTCCTTGATAAAACGTCGCGCCTGCTCAACGCCGAGTATGTCACCATGGACTCCGGCACGGGCTGCGTCCACACCGCCCCCGGCTTCGGCGCGGACGACTATCAGACCTGTATGCGCTACGGCATCGAGATGGTCGTGCCCGTGGACGATCAGGGCCGCCACACCGATTATGCCGGTAAGTACGC
>USIH01000058.1 GCA_900554705.1 uncultured Eubacteriales bacterium | reverse complement strand
TCCGTAAGTTCGGTCTGTCCGGCAAGTCCTTCATCCCGATGCTCATCGGCACCGGCTGCGGCATCCCGGGCATCATGGCCTCCCGTACCATCGAAAACGAGCGTGACCGCCGTATGACGATCATGACCACGACCTTCATCCCCTGCGGCGCGAAGGTTCCGTTCATCGCAATGATCGCGGGCGCCCTCTTCGGCGGCTCTCCGTGGGTCTCCACCTCCGCTTACTTCATCGGCATGGCCGCGATCATCGTCTCCGGCATCATGCTCAAGAAGACGAAGATGTTTGCCGGCGAGCCTGCTCCGTTCGTCATGGAGTTGCCTGCCTACCATATGCCGACGCTGGGCAACGTCCTGCGCAGTATGTGGGAACGCGGCTGGTCGTTCATCAAGAAGGCCGGCACGATCATCCTCCTGTCCACCATCCTTGTTTGGTTCACCTCCTTCTTCGGCTGGGCGGAAGACGGCTTCCGTATGCTGGCGGAGGATGAGCTTGACAAATCCATCCTTGCCAAGATCGGCGGCGCGATCTGCTGGATCTTCAAGCCGCTCGGCTGGGGCGAATGGGAAGCGGCTGTCGCCTCCATCACCGGCCTTGTCGCGAAGGAAAACATCGTCGGCACGATGGGCATCCTGTACGGTGCTGCCGGCAATGTCTACCAGACCCTCTCCGGCGTTTTCACCGGCATCAGCGGCTACTCCTTCCTGGTCTTCAACCTGCTGTGCGCTCCTTGCTTCGCGGCCATCGGCGCGATCAGACGCGAGATGAACAGCCCCAAGTGGACGTGGTTCGCGATCGCTTACCAGTGCGGCTTTGCCTATCTGGTGGCGCTGATGATCAACCAGTTCGGCGGCCTCTTCGCCGAGACGAGCGGCGCAAATGTCGTCGGTCTGCTTTTCGCAATCGCGGCGCTGGCGCTCATGGTTTACATGCTTGTGCGTCCGTATAAGGAAGCAACGAAGCTGACCCGTAAGGTTCGCGTTTAACGCGTAGCGCGTAGAAAGGAGTCAACCATGTTCCATTGGATCGCTGAAAATTGGACGACGATCCTGATCTCCCTGCTGCTTTTGGCGCTTGTCGTCTGGATCGTTGTCAGCCTGCTGAAAAACCGCAAAAAAGGCAAGTCATCCTGTGGGTGCAACTGCGCGCATTGCGCGATGGCAGGCTCCTGCCATAACCATCAGAAATAGGGAAAAGCGGAGGAGCCGAATAGCCCCTCCGCTTTTTATCAATAAGGAGTTTTAAGATATGACGATCGTGGAATTTCAAAAGGTCAGCCGTGTATATGTCAGCGGCGACCACGAACTAAAGGCGCTCGATCAGATCGACCTGCGTCTGGAGGAAGGAAAGTTTATCGTGATCTTGGGGCCGAGCGGCGCGGGCAAGAGCACGCTGCTGAACCTGCTGGGCGGCCTGGACAGCCCGACGAGCGGCAAGATCATTGTCGAGGGCAAGGACATTTCCACCCTCTCCGGCGACGAGCTTGCGGCTTATCGCGCGCAGAAGGTCGGCTTTGTCTTCCAGTTTTATAATCTGGTGCCGACGCTGACGGTGCATGAAAATGTGACGCTGGTCAAGGAGATTGCGCCGGACGCGCTTTCTGCGACGCAGATGCTCGAACAGGTCGGCCTGTCCGACCATCTGAAGAACTTCCCCGCAGAGCTTTCCGGCGGTGAGCAGCAGCGCGTTTCCATTGCGCGTGCGTTGGCCAAGAATCCGAAGATCCTCCTGTGCGACGAGCCGACCGGCGCGCTCGACTCCGAGACCGGCGTCCATGTGCTCAAGCTCCTGCTCAAAATGGCGCGTGAGCACGGAAAGACCATCGTGATCGTTACGCACAACCAGAACATCGCAAGAATGGCGGATGTCGTCATCCGCGTAAAGAACGGAAAGATCGTCTCGCAGACGGAGCAGCCCAACCCCGCCTCTGCCGATGAGATCGACTGGTAACGCTTATGCTGAAACGTAAACTAATCAGGACGATGGGGCAGTATAAAGCGCAGTTTATCTCCATGATCCTAATGATCGTCCTTGGGATCGGTATGTTCGTCGGCTTCCAGATGGAATGGGTCAGCATCGAGCGCAACACGGAGGACTTCTTTACGGAGACCGGCTTTGCGGACTATCGCTTGGTGTCCGAGAACGGATTTTCCGAAGAGGAGCTGCAAACGATCGCGCAGCTTGACGGCGTGGACGCGGCGGCGCGCTACCTTGCGGTCAACGCGGAGGTCAAGCAGCGTGCGGGCGACAGCGTTGCCATGACCGTCACGACCGATCCGGCGGTTTCCGGCTGCAAGTATATCAGCGGCGCGGTCTATGACCCCGAGAGCGAAGACGGCATTTGGCTCTCCGACCGCTATGCAAAGGAAAACGACATTTCCGTCGGCGATCCGCTGACGCTGATATACAAGGGCTTGGAGCTGAGCGGTACGGTGCGCGGCCTTGTCAAATCCGGCGAGTATCTGATCTGCGTGCGCGACGAAAGCCAGCTTATGCCGGATTTCACGACCTACGGCTTTGCTTACCTCTCTCCGCGCTTTTATGAAAAGGCCGTCGGCACGGCTTTCTATCCGCAGATCCATGTGCTTTCGTCCCTGAGCAAAGCGGACTTTATCGAGCGGGTCGATCAGGTGCTTCCCGTTACGCCGCTCATCCTGACGCGAAACGAGGTCGCATCCTATGTGCAGGCGCAGGGCGAAGCGAACGAGGGCAAGACAATGGGCGCGGTACTGCCCACCCTGTTTTTGCTCATTGCCGTCTTGACCATGGTCACGACGATGCACCGCCTGACGGCGAAGGAAAAGACGCAGATCGGCACGCTGAAGGCCTTGGGCTTCCGAGATCGCCGCATCGCGCGGCACTATACGTCCTATGCGCTGGCGGTCGGCCTGATCGGCACCGTGTTTGGCGTCGCGCTGGGCTACGGCGTCGCGTGGTATATCATGAATCCGGACGGCATGATGGGGACTTACTTCGATATGCCGGCATGGAAGCTCTACCTGCCGTGGTTCTGCGTTGTGATCCTGCTTGCCATGCTCGCCCTGCTGACGCTCACCGGCTACCTTTCCGTGCGGCAGATCCTCCACGGTAACGCGGCCGATGCGCTGCGCCCCTATGCGCCGAAGCGAATGAAGGCCCTGCTGCTGGAGCGGACGAAGCTCTTCCACCGCTTCTCCTTCGGCACGCGCTGGAATCTGCGCGACGTCATGCGGCATAAATCCCGCACGGCCATGAGCCTTGTCGGCATCATCGGCTGCATGATCATCCTTGTGTGCGCCTTCGGTATGCGCGACACCATGGACGGCTTCCTTGACCTGTACTACAACGGCGCGCTCGGCTATAACTCGCGCATTTACCTCGCCGAGGACGCGACACAGGAGCAGAAGGAAGCGTTGCTCGAACGCTATGACGGCGACTGGAGCGCCTCCGTCAGCGTGCAGCTGGAGGAAAAGACGGTCTCGCTGGACATCTACGAGCTGCCGCACGACATGGTGCGCTTCCCCGCCAAGAGCGGAAAGTACACGGATCTGAAGGACGACGGCGCGTATGTCTGTCTGCGAATCGCGGACGAGTTTGGCCTGTCCGTGGGCGACCGGTTCACGGTCAGTCCCTATGGAAGCGACGCGGAATACACGCTGCGTGTTGCGGGTCTGATCCGCAGCGTTTCCGAGAGCGTGGTCATCACGCCGGAGTATGCCGCCGCCGTTGGCATTCCGGTGTATCCGGATACGATCTACACGGAGTCGGAGAGCGTCGCGGCCGACGCCGCGATCAAGAGCGTCCAGTCGCGGCAGGCGGTCATGGATTCCTTTGATACCTTTACCGAGATCATGGACACGATGATCTGGCTGTTTGTCGCCGGTGCGCTGCTGCTGGGCGTGATCGTTCTTTATAACCTCGGTGTGATGAGCTACACTGAGCGCTACCGCGAAATGGCGACGCTCAAGGTCATCGGCTTCCGCGACGCAAAGATCGGAAGACTCCTGATCGGTCAGAATATGTGGCTGAGCATCGTTGGCGCGGCGCTCGGCTTGCCCGCCGGTATCGGCGTGCTGTCGTATATGCTCGACAAGCTCGCGGGCGAATATGAAATGAAACTGATGCTCGGGTGGAAGACCTACGTCTTCAGCCTGCTGCTGACATTTGGTATGTCTCTGCTGGTCGGCCTGCTGGTGTCCCGCAAGAACCGGAAGATCGACATGGTCGAAGCGCTGAAAGGAGCGGAATAACAATGTATCAAATCACTTTGAAGGTCGACGGTATGGCCTGCGGTATGTGCGAGGCGCACATCAACGACGCCATTCGCCGCAGCTTCCCCGTCAAAAAGGTCACGTCTTCTCATCAGAAGGGGGAGACGGTCATCCTGAGCGAGGAGACGATCGCGGAGGAGCGGTTGAAGCGCGTGATCGCCGAGACGGGCTATACCATGACGGGCTATGCCTGCGCCCCGCAGGAGGCAAAGAAAGGCCTGTTCGGGTGGCTGAAAAAGTAGCCGATTTTGCTTGACAGGGGCGAAATGAACGTGTTATACTCTGTTTATGAGCGAACATGAGCGATAACGAAACGGAGGTAACACCTGTGCGATACTGGGAACGGGAAAAGCTGATTTTGACGCTTTTGGAGCAGGATGGCAGCGTCGCGCTGACGGAGATCTGCGAGAAAACGGGCGCTTCGGTCGCCACGGTGCGGCGCGATTTTGACGAGATCCAAAAGAAGGGACTTGCCGAGCGCACGCACGGTGGTCTGCGCCGGAAGAAGGCGCGGCACTGCGGCATCGACGGCACCGAGGTCAGCGACGCGTTCGACCGCGAAAAGCAGATCATCGCGGCGGAGGCCGCGCGGCAGGTGAGCGCGGGGGAATCCATTTTCATCGGCGCGGGCAAAACGTGCAACTTCTTTGCCTCCATGCTGCGCGATGTGGAGCGACTGACGGTCGTGACGACCTCTGTGACGGCGGTCTTGGAGCTTGCGCAGTGTTCGGGCATCTCCGTTACGCTGCTGGGCGGTGACATCCACATCGGGAAGAACTATATCGAGACGCTGGATCCCGATGTGAATGCCGTCCTGCGCGGATACTACTTTGACAAGGTGTTTGTCACCGTGGAGGGTGTCGATCTGGAGCGCGGCTATACCGTGCAGGATAAGAACCGCACCGCGCTCTACACGCAGCTTTCGCGCATGACGCGCCGCTTTTATATGCTGCTCGACAGCTCGAAATTTGAGCGCAGGGCATTTGCCACGATGTTCCCGCCGGATAAGACCTGCCGCATTATCACGACGGAGAAAATGCCGCAGAAATACGCCGATTTTTACCGGAAACAGGGGATCCCGTTCACACGGCTGCCAACTGAATGAGCGAAAATGAGCGAAATTATTCTTGCCGCTGTCAGCGCTTGCGCTGCACAGCGGCTTTTTTGCGCTCGTTTTGCATAAAACAAACAAAATACAGAGGTACTGTTTGGACAAAATGACAAAATCAGGAGAAAGGTCTGCCAGACGGTTGACATTTTTTCCGTTTTATGAGAAGATGCAGCTAAACAGAGAATGACGCTCGGAATGAGCGAAAATGAGCGCTTTGCGAGGTGGAATAAATGAAGAACAGTGGAATGATCGAGCTGTATCAGCCGCGCCACACCCTGATCGGACGCGACGGCATTACGATGATCCCGCATTTTTTAAGCCGCCTGAGTGCCAAGATGGTTCTGGTCGTGACCGACAAGGGACTGATCAAGCTCGGCACGGCGGGAAAAGTGACCTCCGTGCTCGACGAGGCGGGGATCGAATACCTGATCTATGACGGCGTGCAGCCGAACCCGACGACGCGCATCGTTTACGAAGCGCTCGATTTCTATCAAAAGAACGACTGCGGCGCACTGATCGCGATCGGCGGCGGTTCGCCGATCGACGTGGCAAAGGCGGTCAGCATCCTTTCGGCCAACGGCGGGAAGATCGAAGACTACAACGGCGTCAACAAATCCATGCGCCACGGCGCGCCCGTCATCGCCGTCAACACGACGGCGGGCACCGGCTCGGAGTGCACGCGCGCCTACGTCGTCACGGACGAAGAGACCAAGTCGAAGATGCTCATGGTCGACACGAACTGCCTTGCGCATCTGGCGCTGAACGACCCGATGCTCATGGTGGGCATGCCGCCCTCCCTGACGGCTGCGACGGGGATCGACGCGCTGACGCACGCCATTGAGTCCTATATCTGCAACATTCACACGCCCTACACCGACGCGCTCGCCCTTGAGGCGATCCGTCTGGTCTGCCACGCGCTGCGCAACGCCGTGCGCGACGGCTCCGATATGGAGGCGCGCACCGATATGTGCTGGGCGGAGTATATGGCAGGCCTGTCTTTCTCCAACGCGGGTCTCGGTCTGGTGCACGGCATTGCCCACCAGCTCGGCGGCTACTATAACATTCCGCACGGACTGGCCAACGCCATGATGCTGCCGCGCGTGCTGGAGTATAACCGCCCTTACTGCATGGGGCGCCTTGCGCAGGTCGCGCAGGCGATGGGCGAGAAGGTCGACGACTGCTCGGTCGACGAGGCGTCGAAAAAGGCCATTGAGGCGGTGCGCCGCCTGTGTCAGGATGTGCACATCCCGCCCCTGTGCGAGACGAAGTTCCGCATGGAGGACATCGACGTGCTTGCCAAAAACGCGCTTGCCGACACGGCAACGCAGACCAATATCGTCCGCCCCACCGTGGAGGACGTGAAGACCATCCTTGCAAAGACCTATTATGAGGGCATCGTCCTGAAGAAGGTGAAGCCGAATGGATAAGAACGCGGTGCAGCGCGCCGTCCAGCTTTCCGTCAGCGAGACGGTCTTCCGCAGCAGCGGGCGCATCTACGTTCCCGTTGCCGCCTCGGCGCGTCATGTGCATCTCTGCCGTGCCGACGTCGAGAGGCTCTTCGGCGCGGGCTACCGGCTCCAAAAATTCCGCGACCTTTCTCAGCCGGATCAGTTCGCCTGCAAGGAGCAGGTGACGGTCGTCGGCCCGAAGGGAGAGCTGAAAAAGGTGCGCGTGCTCGGTCCGGAGCGCGCGCAGACGCAGGTCGAGATCGCCCTGACGGACTCCTTTGCCCTCGGGGTTCGACCGCCGATCCGTATGTCCGGCAAGTTAGAGGGGACGCCCGGGTGCTGCTTGCTTGGCCCTGCGGGGAGCGTCGAGCTTACCTCCGGCCTGATCGCGGCCGCGCGGCATCTGCATCTTTCCGCGCGTCAGGCGGCGCTGTTCGGCCTGACCGACGGGCAGCGCGTCAGCCTCCGCAGCACGGGCGAGCGCGCCTGTGTGCTGGAAAATGTGATCGTGCGCTGCGGCGACGGCCATGATATGGAGGCGCACATCGACACCGACGAGGCAAACGCCATCGCCATGAGCGGCACGACGATGATGGAGGTCATCCGCTGATCCGAGAGAGGAACGCTATGAACCGTGAGCTTCTGAACAAGTTGATAGAGCAGATCGTTGCCGAGGTAGCGCGCCGCGTGCGCCTTGCAGAGCGACAGGCGCAGCATCCGGAGCAGGTGCTCGTGCTGCTGTCCGCCCCCGTGGCCTACCCGAAGGAGCTAAAGAAGCTGCTTGCGGCGCAGTTCGGCGAGGGCTACACGCCCGTGAGCTTCACGCAGGCGTGCGGCTTTTCCGACGAGGCGCTGCTCTCCGCCGAGGCGCTGGGGGAGCGCGAGCTTCTGCGGCGCGTGACGGAGGCAAAGACGGTGATCTTGGTCGGGCCGACGCTGACGCTTTTGGAGCAGGTCGCGCGCGGTCGGGACGAAGCGCCGCTGGCTTATCTTCTCATCCGCAGCGTGCTTTGGAAAAAGGACGTGCGGCTCTATCTGGACTTTGAACCGCCGAAATTCCGGCGAAATACATTTTTGGAGGGCGTCGCAGCCTCCATCGACACGCTGCGGCAGATGAATGTCGCCGTTTGCCCCTACTATACCGGCGACGCGGCGCAGAGCATTGCGGCGACACTGGTCACGGAGGCGGATGTCCTTGCGGCGGCGCAGACGGCGAAAAAGACGATCTGCGTGCGCGTTGGGGCGATCGTTACGCCCGCCGCACGCGACGCGCTCAACGCGACCGGCGTGATACTGCACTATGAAGGAGGAGCACAATGCAATTAGCAAGAGTGAAGGGAACCGTGGTCAGCACCAACAAGGCCGAAAAATTGCACGGGCTGAAGCTCCTGATCGTCAAACCAATCGACATTGAGACTTGGCAGGAAAAGGGCGGCCTCCTCGTTGCCATCGACGCGGTCGGTGCGGGAGAGGGCGAGGTGGTCATGCTGGTGGGCGGCAGCTCGTCGCGCCAGACCAACGTGACCGAGAATAAGCCGGTCGATCAAACCATCGTAGCGATCATTGATTCCGTTGACGTCAGCGGAACCCGTGTTTTTGAGAAATTTAATAAGGAAGGGTAGCATATGGCATTGACAAAAGAACAGATCCGGCAGATCGCCGAGCAGACCCGTCAGAGCCTTTTGACGGATCCCGTCGGAGGCGGCACGAAAGGGCAATGCCTTTTTGACGACGTGAACGACGCCATCGAGACCGCGGTGCGTGCGCAGCAGCGCCTTGCGGAGATGACGTTGGAGCAGCGCGGCAAGCTCGTGGAAGCCATGCGCGCCTGTGCCCGTCGGCACGCCGAGGAGCTTGCCGTTTTGGCGCACGAGGAGACCGGCTACGGCAAGGTGGAGCACAAGATCGCAAAGAACCTCCTTGCTGCGGACAAAACGCCGGGCGTGGAGGATCTGCACCCCACCGCCTACAGCGGCGACGACGGCCTGACGCTTGTGGAGACCGCGCCCTACGGTGTTATCGGCTCCATTACCCCCTCGACCAACCCCACCGCGACGGTCATCAACAATTCCATCAGCATGATCGCCGCAGGCAACGCCGTGGTCTACAATCCGCATCCGGCGGCCAAGCGCGCATCTCAGCGCACCATGGAGCTGCTCAATCAGGCGATCATCGACGCGGGCGGACCGAACGGCCTCATTACCGCGCCGAAGGAGCCGACCATGGACACCTCCGCCGTCATCATGAGCCACAAGGCCGTAAAGATGCTTGCCGTGACCGGCGGCGAGGCCGTTGTGGCCGTCGCAATGAAGTCCGGCAAGAAGTGTGTCGCGGCCGGCCCGGGCAATCCTCCCGTTATCGTCGACGAGACGGCCAACATTCCGGACGCCGCGAAGAAGATCGTTGACGGCGCGAGCTTTGAAAACAACATCCTGTGCGTCGCAGAAAAGGAGTGCTTCATGGTCGCCTCCGTCGCCGACGAGCTGATGCGCCAGATGGAGCGCTGCGGCGCTTACCGTGTCAGCGGCGCGGACATCGACAAGATCGTCAAGACCGTTCTGATCCAAAAGGACGGCAAGTACGTCATCAACCGCAAATTCGTCGGGCACGACGCGACCTACATCCTGCGCGAGAGCGGTGTTTCCTACACGGGCGATCCGGTACTGGTCATCGCCGAGGTCGATCGGTATCATCCCTTCGTGGAGGTCGAGATGCTCATGCCGGTGCTCGGCTGTGTCCGCGTGGCCAATTTTGACGAGGCGCTCGAGGAGGCCTTCCGTGCCGAGCACGGCTGCCAGCACTCCGCGCTGATCCATTCGACCAATATCCACAATATGTCCCGTGCGGCGCGCCGTATGAACACGACGATCTTCGTCAAGAACGCGCCCTCCTATTCCGGTCTGGGCTTTGGCGGCGAGGGCTTCACGACCCTGACCATCGCCACGCCTACCGGCGAGGGACTGACCAGCGCGAAGACCTTTACGCGCGCCAGACGCTGCGTGCTCAAGGGCGACTTCCGCATTATCTGAGCCGATGGAGCTGAATAAAATCGTTTGCGACGCCGGTATTCTCGGCGCGGGCGGCGCAGGCTTTCCGACCCATGTGAAGATCAGCTGCAAGGCCGAGATCGTGCTGGGAAACGGCGCGGAGTGCGAACCGCTGCTGCGCGTCGATCAGCAGGTGATGCAATATTACGCGGCGGATGTCGTGCGCGGCATTCTTGCCGTGAAGGAGTTTATCGGCGCGAAGCGTGCGGTCATCTGCCTAAAGGCGCATTATGAGGCTGCCGTGCGCGCCCTGAAGGAAGTGCTCAAGCAGACCGACGGCGTGGAGCTGCACCTGCTTGAGGCCTACTATCCGGCCGGCGACGAGCAGCAGATCGTCTACGAGGTCACGGGAAAGGTCGTTCCCACCGGCGGTCTCCCGCTCGACGTCGGCGCGGTGGTCTGCAACGTCAGCACGCTTGCAAACATCGCGGCCGCGCTCGACGGGAAAAAGGTGACGGAGAAGTACGTTACCGTGGGCGGAGCGGTGAAGAACCCCGTGACGCTGCGCGTTCCGGTCGGCATCAGCCTACAGGAGCTGATGGACGCGGCGGGCGGCACGACCTGTGCCTGCAAATACCTCATCGGCGGGCCGTGTATGGGGCGCGTGGTCGACACGCTGGACATCCCCGTCACGAAGACCACCGGCGGGCTGCTTGCCATTCCGCTGGAGCATCCGCTGCTGCGCCAGAAGTCCGATGCGCTGGATCTGCGGATGATCATGGCGGTGTGCTGCCAGTGCTCCATGTGCACGCAGATGTGCCCGCGCAATGCGCTGGGGCTGAACGTGCAGCCGCACAAAGCGATGCGCAGCCTTGCAAACGGCGCGGTTCTCATGGGGGACTTTAACGGGATCTTCTCCTGCTGCAACTGCGGGCTTTGCACCTACTACGCCTGCAATTTCGGCCTGAAGCCCTCCGTGGTGATGCAGACGCTGAAATCCGCGATCGCCTCCAAGGGCACGCGGGCGCGCAAGGAGGTCTTCGGCGCGCCGGACGGCGGACTGGAGAACAAGAAGGTTCCGGTCTCCCGCCTGATCGCGCGGCTGGGACTGAGCGCGTATGACGTTCCCGCGCCGATGCAGGACAAACCGCTCGCGACCGACCGCGTCCGCATCGCGTTGCGGATGGGCGTCGGCGCCGCGAGCGTGCCGACGGTCGCCGTGGGTGATAAGGTACGCAAAAACCAGCTCGTCGCGGATGTTGCCGAAAAGAAGCTCGGCGTCAAGATGCACGCGAGCATTTCCGGCACGGTGACGCAGATCACCGACGACTATATTGAGATCAGGAGGTCGTCCAAATGAATGCATTGGGAATGATCGAGACCAATTCCATCCCGCTCGGCGTAAATGCGGCCGACGCGATGCTTAAGGCGGCGACCGTGGAGCTTGTCGCGGCGCAGCCGGTCTGCGCGGGCAAGTATATCGCCATTGTCACCGGCGAGGTCGCAGCGGTCAACGAGAGCGTTGCGGCGGGCAAGGCGACGGCCGGCTCGCGGCTGGTCGACAGCATGGTGATCTCCCATGTCCACCCGCAGGTTCCGAGGGCGATCAACGCCTGCAACGAGATCGGCAGGGTCGCCTCGGTCGGCGTGATGGAGGCCTTCAGCCTCTGCGCGGCCGTGGTGGTGGCCGATGCGGCGGTCAAGGCCGCAGACGTGCAGCTCATCGACATCCGCCTCGGCAGAGGCTTGGGCGGCAAGAGCTTCATTACCCTGACCGGCGAGGTCGCGGCCGTCCGTGCCGCCGTTGGGGCAGGGGAGGCAATGCCGGAGGCGAAGGGGATGCTTTCCGAAAGCGTCGTGATCCCGTCGCCGCATCCGGATCTCATCCGCGCGCTGTATTGATGCGGCTCCCCTGAGGGACAAATGAGCTGCACTGCTATATCGTTCAAAAAATAACATTTCTATAAAACGGAGGATCTTACAATGAAAGAAGCATTAGGCATGATCGAGACCCGTGGTCTCATCGGTTCCATCGAAGCGGCCGACGCCATGGTCAAGGCGGCCAACGTCCATCTCATCGGTAAGACGCAGATCGGCTCCGGCCTCGTCACCGTCATGGTGCGCGGCGATGTCGGCGCGGTCAAGGCTGCGGTCGACGCGGGCGCGACGG
>USIH01000057.1 GCA_900554705.1 uncultured Eubacteriales bacterium | reverse complement strand
GGCGATGACCTGTAACTGCCGCGTCGCGTCGCCCGCCGTCATCCCCGCAGCGACGGCCACGGCGATGCCCTTGCGCCCGCCGGTGTTGGGCACGACCACGCTCTTGACGTTCTTTATCATGTTGCCGCTGAGCACCGCCTCGACCCGCTGCGGCTCGTCCGGCAGCAGTCTGCGCACCAACGCGGCGCAGTAGGCGATCGCGATCGGCTCGGTGCAGCCCGTCGCGGGGATCAGCTCCTCGCGCAGAATGGCAATGTATTCCTGCATGGCGTTCTCTCCTTCTTTATGCATATAACGCGGCAACGGCCGCAAGGCACTGCTCCAGCGCCCGCGCCGCCGTCTCCGGCGGCATCTGCGCCGGTATGTGGACAAAGCCGCCCCGCATCTGCCGGTAGCGGCGGTCGATCAGGTGCAGGAGGGTGTACATCACGTCGTTGCACACGAAGGTGCCCGCGCTGTAGGACAGCGCCGACGGGATCTGCCCCATCCGCTCGACCATCGCCCGCACGGGGAGGTTGGAAAAGTAGGCGGCCGGTCCGTCCGGCACGATCGGCTCGTCGACGGGCATCGCACCGGCATTGTCGGCAATGCGCGCGTCGCGCAGGTTGATCGCGACCCGCTCCGGCGTGACGTGCGTGCGTCCGGCGGCCTGCCCCACGCACAGAACGGCGTCCGGCGCTTCCCGCTCGATCGCCGCGCGCAGCGTCTCCCCAGCCGTGCCGAAAACGACCGGCAGCAGGCACTTGACGATGCGCGCGCCCGCCACCGTCTCCGGCACACGCGCGACCGCCTCCTGCGAGACGTTTTTCGTCTCGCCGCCGAACGGCTCGAAGGCCGTCAGCAGAATTTTTGTCATTCCCGTTCACTCCTTCCGCGCCCGCCCGAAATAGCGGAACACTTTCTTCTTATAATCACGGTATGCGTCCTGAAACGTCGCGTCCAGATAGCGCTCCTCCTGCAACATCTGCAAGTGCAGCATGACCGCCGCAAACGCGGAGAAGACCGCCGTGAGCGGGTTGCAGTACAGAAGCAGGATGCCGAGGTACATCAGGTCAAAGCCGAGAAAGGCCGGATTGCGGCTGACGGCGTAGATCCCGCCGGTCACGATCGCGGTCTTGTCCGTTTCGGGGATCCCCGCGCGCCAGCTATCCTTCATGCACAGCACGGCGGCAAGGAAGATCGCGTCGCCCAGCAGTCCGACGACAAAGCCGCCCAGCCGCGCACCGGCGGGCAGCCAGCTCCAGCCAAGGCCGACGGACAGAAGCTGCACCGGAACGACGCAGTAGGTTGCAAGCTTCATCAGCGTCTCGACGCGGTGCAGCCGCTTTTCCTTGCGCCGCCCGATCTGGTCGGTGCGGATCCCCTTGCGCCGCTGCGCCAGCATCTTGCCGAAATAAACCGCGTAGAACAGCAGCAGCACCAAGACCGCCGCCAGACGGTAGTATCCTTCTTGCATGGTTTCTCCTTTTTGTCTGATCATAAAGCCTCAAAATGGTAACGGGGCTTTCCGGCGCTCTTTTTGCCGTACTCAATCGCCTCCGCAGGGCAATAGCAAATGCAAGCCATGCAATGGGTACATTGCTTTCCCCAGTTCGGTTTTCCATCCCTGAGCGTAATGTTGTTCATCGGGCAGCTGCGGACACACTGACCGCAGCCAATGCAGGCGTCGCCCGCCCGAAACGCGGCCGCTTTCACAAAGAATCGGTAAAAGATCGGATTCACCGAACCGCTCATGAAACGGTCATAGAGGTTGTTTCGCGGTGCGGGAAACGGCCGCTCCGCCTTCATACAGGCGATCGCATTCACGAGCGCAGGCTCTGCCTTCTTCACGATCTTTCTTGCTTCCTCCGCCTCCGGCACGCCGAACATCGCGATATAGTTTTCCGGCATGACGATTTGCGTCGTTCCCATATAGCGCAGGTGCTTTTGCGCCGCGAGCCGACGGTTGTATTTTGCCGCATTGCCGATCTCGCTGCCGCAGTCCATCACAAACCAAACACGCTGTGCAGAACGCAATTCCGTTTTGGAAAGCCACGCCGATACAACCCGTGGGATACGCCACGCATAAGTCGGCGTCACAACAATGACCCTGTCTTCCGCCTGCATCGGTGCGCCGTCTGCGGCTTTGATCTTCGCGTTTAGGTCCACGACCTCATCCCGCAGCGCATCCGCGATCCGCCTTGCGATATAACGGCTGTTGCCCGTTCCGGAAAAGCACAAAATCACAATCGCATTACCTCCGTAAATTCCGTTCCTGTCAAGTGCAGTATACCACACCGGCATAGAAAAGTCCACCGTGGGATCACGGTGGACTCAGTATGTTTCCAACATCGGCATCAATGCAAATGGCCTGCCGCTCGATCTCCTGCGGGCAGACCGCCTGACCATGATTGATACAGACATAGGTGGCTTTGGGGTTCCTCGCCGTCATCTGCCAGAACGGGTATTGGATGATGACCGTATGTTGATTGCGCACCCTACTATTATTTGAATTCACTTCTTTAGCAACTCATACCGCGTAGCACGGCTTCCACCAAGCTGCTTGATTTGGCCGTTATCCACCATTGCCTTCAGAATACGGCCAGCCGTAGACTGGCTGACTTCCAGCAATGCCTGCGTTTCTTTTCGGGTGATCATTGCGTGCTCCTTCAAAAATTGCAGAACTTTTTCCTCGTTTGGCTCTGAAGCAGGAACTGCTGCTTTCTCGATTTCATTAGGCGTTTCTGCTACCTTTGGCACAACATTCACATTGGGGAGAATAATTTTGAAAGCGTTATTGGTTGTCGTGATCTTCGGCTGCACCGGGGCATCTGCATAAGCCCCCATGATTTTCTTCATACCCGTGCCGTATGCCTCAATGAGCTGCAAACGGTAAAAGACATTGGCAAGGTGCGGATTTCTGCAAATAGAAACACCCATCATCAAATCGTCTAACTCCAAACCGGGAAGCAGTCCGCCAATGGACACAAATTCAATCCGGTCACCGTATATGCTGATCAAGGTGCTGGCTCGGAAGGAATAATCCCGGTGCACCAGCGAGTTCAGCAGCGCCTCGCGGACGGCAACCTCCGGATAGTCCCGCGTATCAATCCGCAGGAGCTTCTGAAATGTCGCATGGGTCTGATTGTGGAAATCAATATAGTCGTAGACCTCATTGAGCTGCTGCATTAGGGAGCCGGAAAACTCCCGGCGATCCTTAAACACATTCTGATCGGTTCCTTCAAATACGGCCGCCTTGATGGTATGGGGGCATTGCTCAGACAAAAGCAATCCCAGATTTGTATATACGCCGTCTGCGGAAATGATCCTCAGCGTCTGCATTTGCGGCTGACCAAAAGCAACATTTCGTTTTTCAAATTCTTTTTTGGTTGCCTCAAAGGTCAACGCCTGATTCATAGACCGCATATTTTCAAAGCTGTCCCCATCGGTTTCCTTGATCATCTGCCGAATGGCCGCATCCGTTGCCGGAACGGAAGAATAGCCCTGCCGCACATAGACACCCTCGGGTCGGAGCCCTTTCTTTGCCAGATAATAAGGACGGTTCGTGCCGCGCTGGATGTTGACAGCCACAACCGCTTTTCCCTCATAGTCCAGTGTTTCGTAGTGAATGAACATGGTGACATCCGGCTTTACGGCATCGCGCACCATATTGGAGATCTGCAAGGCGCATGCATCCGCATTCTCAACGCCCAGCACTGTGCCATCGTCCGCAACACCCACATAGACCGTGCCGCCGTCACAGTTTGCAAAAGCAATGATCTCCTTTTTGATGTCATCCATCACAATGGACTTTAACTCAACTGTTTCCGTTTCCTGAAATCTCATTCTGCGCACCCCTCAACTCTATTCTAACCGTATTCTAACCATTCTAATCATCATTGTCAACTGATTTGGTTAGAATAGTGAGGAGCAGAGGCCGAACAGATAAAATTTTCCGTTACGTTCTATGTCATCGGCTTGCCGCAGTGGGGGCAGGTCGGAAGAAGCTCCTTCGGAATTTTCATATTTTCCTGCCGCTTGACCATCTCACGGATCGCAGCTTCGTTCTCAAAGGTTTCCTGACAGCACGGCTCGCTGCACTGAAACAGTCCGTAATCGCCCTGCGTGTAGAACAGCCGCTTTTTATCAAAGCCAGCCTTCTGAAAGCATCAGTGAGGGCATCCAGTCCCTGCACCTCGAACAGAACGTCTCCGGTGGCTTCTGCTTGGGTGCTGCCTTTGCGGCGCAAGGCCGCTGTGCCTTGACTTTTTCGCACCGCTCCGCAACCCCATTGTAAAACACACGAAGCCCCGCCGCAGAATTGCTCTGCGGCGGGGCTCGATCATATGCCGAAATAGCCGAAAAGCCTTGTATCAGGCGGTTTTCGGGCATAAAAAAGTCCACCGTGGGATCACGGTGGACTTCTGGTGGACGATATAGGACTCGAACCTATGACCTTCCGCACGTCAAGCGGATGCTCTAGCCAGCTGAGCTAATCGTCCGTAGCTCGATCATTATATCGAGGAAAGGCGAAAATGTCAAGTACTTTTTTTGCTATTTTCGTGCAGGAGAGCGCGGCGGCTCTCCTGCACGGCAGCTGTACTCATTTTTCCAGCAGCAGCTCGGCAATCTGCACGGCATTGGTGGCCGCGCCCTTGCGCACTTGGTCGCCGCAGCACCAGAGGCACAGGCCGTTGGGATCGGTCAGGTCGGGGCGGATGCGCCCGACATAGACAAGATCCTGATCGGACGTGTCCAGCGGCATGGGGTAGCGCTTGTTCTTCAGGTCGTCGACCAGCAGGCAGCCGGGCGCCTTGGAAATGGCGCGGCGCGCCTGCTCAACAGTGACGGGGCGGTCGAAATGCAGGCAGACGGAAATGGAGTGGCTGCGCACGACCGGCACGCGCACGCAGGTGCAGGAGACGGTCAGCTCCGGCAGGTGCATGATCTTTCTGCCCTCGTTCTGCATTTTCATCTCTTCGCTCGTGTAGCCCGCCTGCTCCTCGCCGCCGATCTGCGGGATGAGGTTGTAGGCGATCTGATAGGCAAAGACCTTGGGGTTGACGGCTCTGCCCTGCCGCAGCGCGTCGACCTGCTCGGCAAGCTCCATCGGGCCTTCCGCACCCGCGCCGGAGACCGCCTGATAGGTCGAGGCCACCATGGAGCGGATGGGCGCGATGGCATTGAGCGCGTTGACCGCCGTGACGGTGATGATGGTCGAGCAGTTGGGGTTGGAAATGATGCCGTGGTGCAGTTTTGCGTCCTCCGGATTGATCTCCGGAACGATCAGCGGCACGTCGGGGTCAAGGCGGAAGGCGGAGGAATTGTCCACGAATACCGCGCCCGCCTTGACGATGGCGGGGGCAAACTTCCGCGCGATGTCGTTTTCGGCCGCGCCGAGCACGATGTCCATGCCCTCAAAGGCGCTCTCGCAGGCCTCCTCGATGCGCACGGGCTTCTCCTTCCACGCAAGCACCTTGCCCGCGCTGCGGCGGCTCGCCAGCAGATGCAGCTCCGAAACGGGGAAGTCCCGCTCGGCCAGAATGCGCATCATCTCGCGCCCGACCGCGCCGGTCGCGCCCAGAATGGCTACTTTGTAAGTTTTCATAAAGGTCAGCTCCTTTACTTCACGAATGCGTCGTACAGGACGCGGATGGTGGCGGCATAGTCCTTCTCGTCCACGCCGACCAAGATGTTCAGTTCGTCCGGCCCCTGCGAGATCATGCGAATGTTGATCCCCTGTCTGCCGAGCGCCGCGAAGATCTTGCCGGAGGTGCCGGCGCGGAAGGCCATTTTCCGGCCGACGGCCGCGACGATGGCGATGTTGTCCGTGATCTTGATGCTGTCCGGCCGGACTTCCTTGCGCAGGTCGTCGGTCAGCGTGTACAGGTGCGGCGTGAGCTTCTCCGTGGGCACGACGAGGGAGATGCAGTCGATGCCCGTGGGGGTATAGCAGATGGGCACGGTATTGTTCTCGAACACCTCGACGATCGCGCGCAGCGTGCCCACCGCGCCCGCCATTCCCTTTTTGGAAATGGTGACGATGGAAAAGTCCTTCTTTCCGGCGATGCCGGTGATGAACTGGTTCGGGTTGGGCTGATCGTCGAAATCGTCGGAGATCAGCGTCCCGGGGTGGGACGGGTCGTTGGTGTTGCGGATATTGAGGGGGATGTTCTTCTCGCGCACGGGGAAGACCGTCATCTCATGGAGCACCTGCGCGCCGCTGTAGGACAGCTGCCGCAGCTCGCTGTAGGTCGCGCGCTCGATCGTCTTCGGATGGTCGACGATGCGCGGGTCGGCCATGAGGATGCCGGAGACGTCCGTCCAGTTTTCATAGACGTCCGCGTCCAGCGCCGCGGCCGCCAGCGCGCCCGTGATGTCCGAGCCGCCGCGCGTCAGCGTGCGGATCTTGCCGTCGGGCATCCGGCCGTAAAAGCCCGGGATGACCGCGCCGCGCGGGGTGATGAGCGCCTTGAGCGCCGCATAGGAGCGCTCCTGATCGACCGTGCCGTCGTAGCGGAAGAAGAGCCAGCGCGTCGCGTCGATGAAGTCAAAGTCCAAAAAATCCGCCATCAGGCGCGCCGAAAGGTACTCGCCGCGCGAGACCAGCTCCTCGCGGGAGATGCCCGTGCGCATTTTCTTCTCCAGCGCGTCCAGCGCGCTTTCCAGATCGGTCTTCAGCCCCAGCGCGTCACGAATGGCAAGATAGCGCTCGCGCACGGTCGCGAAAATGCTCTCGCAGCTCACGCCGTATTGCAGATGCGCATGGCACAGATAGAGCAGATCGGTGATCTTATTGTCCTCGGCGAACCGCTTGCCCGCGGCCGAGACGACGACGACCTTGCGCGTCGGGTCGGCGCGGACGATCGCCGCGACCTTTTGATACTGTCCGGCGTCCGCCATGGACGTGCCGCCGAACTTCAAAACTTTCAGCATGGAGTTCTCCTGTTTCTTATTTTTACGCATGGACGGGAGCGCCGCTCAGCGCACGGAGGCGATGAAGCAGGCCGGATCGACCGCGCGGTGTTCCTTCACCCACGCATGGATCTCGGCAACGGAGACCGCTTTGGTCATTATACCGCAATCAAGTAATTTGTCAACCCGCGCCTGCAGCCATTTGTCCACCGTGCCCGTGCGGACGTAGTAGCTGCGGCGCACGCTTCCGTTGTCCACATGGAGCGGACGCAGGCGGTCGGTATAAAACCCGCGCGCGCCGCCCAGCACATCCACGCAGTCCTGCACGACATTATATGCCGTGGGGTAGCGGCCTGCGCCCTGCCCGTAGAAGCTCTGCTTGCCGATGTGCCGACCGGTCAGGGAGATGAGGTTATTGTTGTCCGGCACGGCGGACTCCGCCATCGTCGGCGGCACGAGCGCAGGCTCGATATAGGCGGCGACCGCGCCGTCCAGATCGCGCGAGGCGGCCAGCAGGCGGCACACGCGCCCCATGCGCCGGAAGGCGGCGATGTCCGCGTTTGTGATATGCGTGATGCCCTCGGTCGCCACCTCGGCCTCGTCGATGACGCAGCCGTAAGCGATGTTGGAGGAGATGACGAGCTTGCGGCGGATGTCCGCGCCGCTTAGGTCGTCGGCGGGGTCGCGCTCGGCGTAGCCCAGCCGCTGCGCCTGCGAAAGCGCATCGGAAAAGCTCGCGCCGGTGCGGTGCATCGTGTCGAGGATATAGTTCGTCGTGCCGTTCATAATGCCGCTGACGCGGATGACCGGCTCCTGATCGGCGCAGCGCTTCAGGCTCGTCAGCCACGGGATGCCGCCGCCGGCCGCCGCCGTGCAGCGCAGCGCCACGCCGCGCTCCAGCGCAAGGGTCACAAGCTCGGCATAGTGCCGCGCGATGAGCAGCTTGTTGGCGGTGATCACGTTCTTGCCCGCCCGCAGCGCGCCGGAGACCCACTCGTAGGCGGGGTGCAGGCCGCCGATGACCTCGATGACCGTGTCGACCCGCGGATCGGAGAGGATCTGCTCGATCCGCTCCGCGATCGGGCAGCGCACGCCCTGCGGCACCTTCTGGCTCAGCGCCCAGACGATCTCCATATCCGACCGGCGGCTGAGAAATTCATAAACGCCGAAACCGACCGTCCCCAGCCCCAGCAGCGCCACGCCCATGGGCTTCTTCTGTGTCATGATCTACGCCTTCCTTCACGCGCAAATGTCCATGTGAGAAAAACACTTGCAATTTTCTGGGAAACAGTATATCATAGAAACAGAGAAAACGCAAGTTTCTTTTCCGGAAAACAAAGGAGAAAATACCATGCAATACCAGAGCACGACCAATCCCGCACTGCGCGCAAGCTCCGCGCAGGCGGTTTTGCAGGGACTTGCCGCCGACGGCGGCCTGTACGTCACGGATCGGCTGGAGGGTTTTGACCTGAGCGCCGCCCTAAAGGAGGAGGACACGCTCGCCATCGCGCGGCGCGTGCTTTCCTTCCTGCTGCCCGATTTTCCGGACATGGAGGCGCTGGTGCGGCGCGCCTATACGGGAAAGTTCGAAACGCCGGAGCTGACGCCGCTGCGTCAGGTCGGCGACCGCTTCGTGCTGGAGCTGTTTCGCGGCCCGACCGCCGCCTTTAAGGACGTCGCGCTCTCCCTGCTGCCGCAGCTCATCACCGCCGCGCGCAGGCTCTGCGGCATCGACGACGAGATCCTGATCCTCACGGCCACCTCCGGCGACACGGGCAAGGCGGCGCTGCGCGGCTTTGCGGGCGTCGAGGGGACGAAAATTCTGGTCTTTTACCCCGCCGACGGCGTTTCCGCCGTGCAGAAGGCGCAGATGGTCACGCAGGAGGGCGGCAATGTCGGCGTGTGCGCCGTGCGCGGCAATTTTGACGACACGCAGAGCGGCGTGAAGGCGATCTTCTCCGCCGGCGTGCCGGAGGGCTGCGGCGTGCGTCTCTCCTCGGCCAACTCCATCAACATCGGGCGGCTCGCGCCGCAGGTCGTCTACTACATCAAGGCCTACGCCGACCTTCTGCGGCGCGGCGTCGTGCGCTATGGCGAGCCGGTCGACTTTGTCGTTCCGACCGGCAACTTCGGCGACATATTGGCGGGCTATCTTGCAAAGCGCATGGGGCTTCCCGTCGGAAAGCTCGTCTGCGCGTCCAACCGAAACGACGTGCTGACCGAATTTTTCCGCACGGGCGTCTACCGCGCGCGCCGCCCCTTCTACCGCACGCTCTCGCCCTCGATGGACATCCTGATCTCGAGCAATCTGGAGCGGCTTCTGTGGCTGCTTGCGCCGCAGGAGGTCGCGGGGTATATGCAGTCGCTGCGCACGCAGGGCGGCTACCGCGTCTCGGAGGCGCTGCTGGCGCGCCTGCAGGCGGAGTTTTCCTGCGGCTGCTGCGACGATGCGCAGACGCAGCGCGTCATCGGCGAGGTCTGGCGCACGCACCGCTACCTGCTCGACACGCACACCGCCGTGGCGTGGAGCGCCGCGCCGAGCGAGCGTCCCACCGTCGTGCTCTCCACGGCCTCTCCTTATAAATTCCCCGCCGCCGTGCTCGGCGCGCTGGGCGGCGAGGGGAGCGCGGACGAGTTTGAGACCATGCGCAGGCTCGAACGGGAGACGGGCGTCCCCATTCCGGCAGGGCTGCGCGATTTGGAGAAAAAGCCGGTGCTGCACCGCGACGTGATCGAGCGCGACCGGATGCACGCCTATGTGCGCAGCAGGATCGAAAACTGGAGGTAGCCATGGACTTTTACAAATACTGCGGCGCGGGCAACGACTTTGTCCTGCTCGACGCGCGCGAGCAGGTTCTGCCCGACGATCTTCCGGCGCTGGCGCGCCGCCTGTGCGACCGGCGGTACGGCGTCGGCGCGGACGGTCTGATGATCCTTGCCGCGCCGCAGGGGCAGGCCGACGGCAGGCTCCTGTTTTATAACGACGACGGCTCCCGCGCGGAGATGTGCGGCAACGGCGCGCGCTGCCTCTGCCTGTACTGCCACACCCATCGGCACTGCGGCGGTGCCGTGCGCATCGAGACCGACGCCGGTATCGTCACCGGCGAGGCCGTCGAGGGCGGCCTGTGGCGCGTGGAGCTGAACCGGCCGTCGATCCTGCGTCCGGGGATGCAGGCAGGCGGCGTGACGTGCGACTACCTTGTGCTGGGCGAGAACGGCATCGCGCACGCGGTCGTCGAGGCCGACCTGTCGCGCGACCGCGACGCGCTGCGCCAAATGGCGCGCGCCCTGCGCCACGACCCCGCCTTCCCGCACGGCGCGAACGTCAACCTCTGGCAGCGGCAGGCCGACGGCACGCTGCGCCTGCTGACCTATGAGCGCGGCGTGGAGGACTTCACCCCCGCCTGCGGCACGGGCAACGGCGCGACGGCCGCCGCGCTGACGGCGCGCGGCCTGCTGGACGGCGAGGGCGTCCGCATCCAAAACGACGGCGGCGTTCTGACCGTCGATGTCCGGCAGGGGCGCATTTTCCTGACCGGCCCCGCGCAGGAGTGCTTCCGCGGCACCCTGTCCTATTGACAATTTTCGCGCGCTCCATTACAATGGAACTATCACTTTACACAACGGAGGGTCACAATGGCTAAATTTTTGGTAGAATGTCCCCATTGTCAGGCGCTGAACAGCGCATCGACCTTTTTGCTTGCAAAAAAGGTCATCACCTGCGAGCACTGCAAGGGCGCCATCGACGTCAAGGCAAACCGCTTCACCTCCCGCAAGTGCGCCTCCTGCGGCAACACCATCCTCTACGACGAGGCGAAGGGCAAGGGCAAATGCCCCTACTGCCACAAAAAATTCGCAATCGGCGAGGGCAAGCTCGCCTCCTTCCCCTGCCCGCAGTGCGGCTGCGTGATGCAGCTTGACCGCGAGACGCCGGAGGCCGACTGCCCCGTGTGCGGCCTGCACATCGCGGACGTGCCGGCGCAGATCGCAAAGGCGCGGCTGGTGCAGGTCAACGGCGTGAGCGTCATCAAATATGAGGGCGACAACACGACGCTTGTCTGGAAGCACCCCATCGAAGACTTCAACCTCGGCTCTCAGCTCATCGTGCACGAGTCGCAGGAAGCGCTGTTTTACTTAAACGGTCAGGCGCTCGACCTGTTCGGCCCGGGCAGGTATACGCTCGAAACGGAAAACATCCCCATGCTGCGCAGGGTCTACGCCCTGCCCACCGGCGGGCAAAGCCCCTTCCACGCGGAGGTCTATTTCATCAACAAGACCGTCCACATGGACATGAAGTGGGGGACGGACGCGCGCGTCCGCTTCATTGACCCGCTGACCGGCATCCCGCTGGACATCGGCGCTTCGGGCGAGATGAAGCTGTGCGCCGCCGACGCGCGCCGTCTGGTCGTCAAGCTCGTCGGCACCACGGCGGGACTGCAAACGCGTCAGGCATTGCAGGAGGGCGGCGAGCACGGCTACCGCGCCCTGCGCGATTTCTTCCGCGGCGCGATCAGCAGCGCCGTGAAGGACTGCCTTGCCGGCACGATCAAGGAGCAGAAGATCAACATTCTGGAGATCGACGCGCACACGACGGAGCTGTCGCAGGCGCTGCAGGCGCGCATCGCGCCCATCTTTGAAGACTACGGCCTGAGCGTCCCGTATTTCTTCATCACCGCGATCTCTCTGGACAACAAGAACATCGAGGAGCTGACGCGGCTCTCCTCCGAGCGCTATCTCGGCGTGCAGAAGCAGAAGGTCGAGCAGCAGGTGCTCGAGGCGGAGATGGAAAAGAAGCTCGTCGAGGAAGCGGCGCGCGCCAAGATCAAGCTCCTGCAGGCGCAGGCCGAGGCCGAGGCGCAGAAGGCGCAGGGCTTTGCCGAGGCGGACGTCATGCGCGCCAAGGGCTACAGCCAGAAGGACGTGCTGCAAAGCGAGGTGCAGAAGGCCTATGCCGAGGGCATCGGACAGATGGGCAGCCACGCGGGCAGCGGCGGAAGCGGCGGCGGCAATCTGACGGCCGACCTTGTCGGCATGATGGCCGGACTGAAGGTCGCCGGAAGCGTCGTCGACCGCATGGACGGCGTGTTCTCTCCCGCCGCAAGCGGCGCGCCCGCCCCGCAGCAGGCCGAGCGCTGGACGTGCTCCTGCGGCGAGACGGAAAATACGAAGAATTTCTGCATGAACTGCGGCAAGCCCAGACCGCAGGGCTGGGAC